>JACAEB010000103.1 GCA_013389075.1 Alphaproteobacteria bacterium | reverse complement strand
GGCCGCCCGCGCCCTCGGCCACCGATGCGGCGAGCCCGGGCGAGCCCGGCCTCGTGTGGATCATCGCGGGGCTCGCGGGGGCGGGCGCGCCGCGCCTTGGCGCCTTCCAGCGCCGGGCGGAGGGCGGCTTTGCGCCGCTCGCGCTTGAAATCGTCTGAGCCTTGGGCTCAGGTCGGGAAAAGACGACAGGAAGGGAGGCCGCATGACATCGACGCCCGAGAGGGGAGGGGCCCGCCCGCAGGTGGCGCTGTTCGCGACCTGCCTTCTCGACCTCTTCCGCCCGAGCCTCGGCTTCGCCGTCGCACGTCTCCTCGAGGAGGCGGGCTACGAGGTCGTGGTGCCGCCGGCGCAGACCTGCTGCGGCCAGCCCAACTACAATGGCGGCGACCGGGCGGGGGCGATCGCCCTCGCGCGGGCGACCATCCGCACACTGCGGACGTTCCCGCATGTCGTCGTGCCGTCGGGCTCCTGCGCCTCGATGATCCGCACCCATTACCCGCGCCTCTTCGAGCCCGGCACGCCGGCACGGGAGGAGGCGGATGCGCTCGCCGCGCGCACCTTCGAGCTGTCGGTCTTCCTCACCGAGGTCGCGGGCTGGCGGCCCGCCGGGCGGCGCATGCCGGTGCGCGCCACCTATCACGACGCCTGTTCGGGCCTGCGCGAGCTCGGCATCAAGGCCCAGCCCCGGAAGCTGCTGGCCTCGGTCGAGGGGCTCGAGCTCACCGAACTGATCGATGCGGAATATTGCTGCGGCTTCGGCGGCACCTTCTGTGTGAAATATCCCGAGATCTCGAACCGCATGGTCGAGAACAAATGCGCCGACATCGAGCACAGCAAGGCGCAGATGGTGATCGCGGGCGACCTTGGCTGCCTCCTCAACATGGAGGGCAAGCTCCACCGCCAGGGCGCGGGGGTGCGTGTGTGCCATTTCGCCGAGGTGCTCGCCGAGAGTGCCGGGGAGGAGGCGCCATGAGCCTCGAGGTCAGTGCCCGGAGCTTTCCCGAAAAGGCCCATGAGGCGCTCGGCCGCGAGCGGCTCCAGAAGACGCTCGGCTACCTGCGTTTCGGCTCCGCGGCCGGGCGGCGCGCGGTCATGGCCCGCTTCCCCGAATTCGACACCTATCGCGATCTCGGCAAGGCCATCAAGGACCACACGCTCGCCCATCTCGACACCTATATGGAGATGTTCCTCGAGAAGGCCGCCGCGGCGGGCGCGCATGTGCACTGGGCGGCCGACGGGGCCGAGGCGCGTGCCATCATCCTCGACATCTGCCGGAAGAGGGGTACACGGACGGTCACCAAGTCCAAATCCATGGTGAGCGAGGAGATCGAGCTTGCCGAGCATCTCTCCGCCCACGGCATCAGGGCGGTCGAGACCGATCTCGGCGAGTATATCGTCCAGATCCGGGGCGAGCGGCCGAGCCACATCATCGGCCCGGCCATCCACCTTACCAAGGAGGATGTGGAGGAGACCTTCCGGAAGGTCCATGACGACCTGCCGCCGGGCCGTCCGCTCGGCACGCCGGTCGAGCTCATATCCGAGGCGCGGCTGAAGCTGCGCGACGACTTCCTCAATGCCGATGTCGGCATTTCGGGCGCGAACTTCCTCATCGCCGAGACGGGCACCGTCGTGCTCGTCACCAATGAGGGCAATGCGGAACTCACTACGGGCGTGCCGAAGACGCATATCGTCCTGACCGGGATCGAGAAGCTCGTGCCCACGCTCGAGGACGCGACGGCCCTCCTGCGTCTCCTCGCCCGCTGCGGCACCGGGCAGGACCTCACCGCCTATACGAGCTTCATCACGGGCGCCGCGCGCCCGGGCGATGCCGACGGCCCGGAGGAGACGCATATCGTCCTTCTCGACAACGGCCGCAGCCGCATGCTGCGCACCGAGTTCGAGGAGATGCTGCGCTGCATCCGCTGCGGAGCCTGTCTCAATCAGTGTCCGGTCTATACGGCGGTGGGCGGGCACGCCTACGGCTCGGTCTATCCCGGTCCCATGGGCGCGGTGCTGACCCCCATGCTCGCCTCGGTGGACGAGGCGGGGCATCTGCCGAACGCCTCGAGCTTCTGCGGCAAATGCGAGGAGGTGTGCCCGATGCGCATCCCGCTGCCGCGCATGATGCGCCACTGGCGCGAGCGCGAATTCGAGCGCGGGCTCGCCCCGCCCGCCATGCGCTCGGGCCTCGGGCTGTGGCGCACGCTCGCGGGCTGGCCGGCGGCCTACCGCCTCGCCCTCGGCCTCGCGGCGCGCGTGCTGCGCGGACGGGGCCGGGAAGGCTTCATCCGCACACTGCCTTTCATCGGTGCGGGGTGGACGGAGCACAGGGACATGCGGGCGCCCGAAGGGGGTACGTTCCTTGCGCAATGGTCGGCGCGCGCGGGGCGGGAGAGACGCCCATGAGCCGCTCGCAGGACGCAGCGCTCGCCGCCGCCCTCGCGCGCATGCGCCAGACGCTCGGCCCCCTCGCCGGCGCCGGGCGGGACGGGCAGTCGCCCCGCGAGCGGATCGCGCGCCCCCCGCGCGGACCTGTCCCCGCGCGGATCACCGCCGCGGGAAACGCGATCGAGCGCCTCTTCATCGAGACCGCCCGGGCCGCGGGCGCGAGCGTCGAGACCGTGCCCGGTCTCGCCGCCGTCCCCGCCCGCATCGCGGCCTATCTCGCGGGCCAGGGCCTTGCCCCGCGTCTTCACCGGGCGCCCGATGCCTTCACCCGCGCCGTGCCCTTCCCGGACGGCACGATCGAGCTCGCCGAGGGTCCGCTCCCGCCCGAGGGGGGGATCGCCCTCGCCTCGGCCGAGGCCGGGCTCGCCGAGACGGGCTCGCTCGTGGTCCGCTCCGGCCCCGACCGGCCGCTCGCCGTCCATCTCGTCCCCGAGACCGAGATCGTGCTGCTCGATGCCGGCGACGTCCTGCCCTCGCAGGAGGCGCTGTGGGAGCGGCTGCGCCGGGCGGGCGGGGCGCTGCCGCGCGATCTCACCCTCGTCACCGGTCCCTCGCGGACCGGCGATATCGAGATGCGCGTCGAGATGGGCGCGCACGGACCCCGGCGGCTCCACATCCTGCTCGTCGGCGGGGCGCCCGAGGAGACGGCCGACTGAAGGCCGCGCGCCCGCTCGCCCGTTGAGTCCCCGATCGACCGGTTCGCAAGAGGAGTCCCGCATGCGCGCTCTCGCCCTCGCCTTCGCCCTCGGATTGGCGGCCCTCGCCGGTCCCGCGCCGCTCGCCGCCCAGGACGGCCGGGCCGCCCTCGCCGCGATGGAGACGGCGGGCATCGTCCGCCATGCCGACATCGCCTATCAGGCGATCGAGGGGGTGGCTCCCGAGCGCCAGCTCCTCGACGTCTACACACGCGAGGGGCTCAGCGGCGCGCCGGTCGTGCTCTTCGTCCATGGCGGCAGCTGGTATCAGGGCAGCAAGGCGGCGGTCGGCGTGAAGCCCATCGTCTTCGCGCAGAACGGCTTCCTCACGGTCAGCACCCACTACCGGTTCCGCCCCGATGTCGAGGTCGCCGACCAGGCGCAGGACATCGCCCGCGCGGCCGCCTGGATCCACGCCAACATCGCCGCCTATGGGGGCGATCCGGAGCGGATCTTCCTCATGGGCCATTCGGCCGGCGCCCATCTCGTCTCGGTCGTGGGGACCAACCGCACCTTTCTCGAGACCGCAGGGCTCAGTTTCGCGGTGATCCCGGGCGTGATCTCGCTCGACACGGGCCCCTATGACGTCCGCAAGCAGATGGCCGGCATCAATCCGGAGGTGGGCTATGGCAAGCTCATGGCCTTCGTCTTCGGGCAGGACGACAGCAAATGGGACGCCGTTTCCCCGATTCGGCACATCGCCGCCGATACGCCGCCCTTCCTCGTCGTGAGTTCGGACAATCGCGGCGACGCGCCGGGCCAGGCCGGCACCTTCGTCAAGGCGCTGCAGGCGGCGGGCGTGGAGGCCGAATGGTTTACCGCCGAGGGGCTTGACCATGGCGGCGTGAACACCGAACTCGGCAAGGCCGACAATCCGATCACGCAGAAAGTGGTCGGCTTCCTGACCGCCCACGACTGATCCGGGCGGGGCCGCGGCGCGCTGTCCCCGCCGCGCCTGCGGACCTTGTGCGGGGGCTCCGGGCGGGAGAAAGGGGCAGGGCGCGGGAAATTATTCTCCATAACCCTCTGATTTCGAACGATTTTCGAGGACACCCTCCGGAAAAACCGCAACGAGCGGGCGCCCCCTGGGCGGCCCGGCCGGCGCCGCCTTGCGGGCCCTGTGCCCCATCCGCTCCGCGCCCTTGCGGACTGTGGTAGGCTCGGGCCGGTCGGGGGGCGGCGCCCGGCATCCCCCCGGGCCGACACTCTTGTCTGCACGAGGCGATTGCGCAGCGGCGCCTGTATTGGCAATAGTGATGCATTGGCCCAGCTGGACGTTGCGCTGCAACGTGTGTGGCCTGACGCGAGGAAGTCGATGGACCTGGATGCAACCAAGGAACGGCTGATCGTCACGGCCGAGCAGCTTTTCGCCGAGCATGGCCTTTCCGGCGTCACGGTGCGTCAGATCAACGAGGCCGCCGGACAGCGCAACACCTCGGCCATTTATTATCATTTCGGGTGCAAGGCCCGGCTGATCGGGGCGATCTTCGCCTATCGGCTCGACGCCTATGAACAGGTCCTCAAGCGCATGTGGACGACGCTCGAGCGCAGCGGCGGGCCCCTCGGCGTGCGCGAGATCATCAAGACCCTTTACGCGCCCCAGCACGACATCCTGTTCGATCCGGGCCGGGCCTATCACCTGCGCTTCGTCGCCCAGCACGTGACCGATCCCCAGGCGCTCGGCGTGCCCTTCGAGACCTTCTTCCAGCTCCCCACGGTGCAGATCGCCATGAACCGGCTGCGCACGCTGACCACGCATGTGCCCGAGACGGTCTTCATGCACCGCATGCGCAGCTACATGTTCATGAGCGTGACGACCTCCGCCGACTGGGTGCGGGCGCTCTACGACACGCCCGTCCGCATGACCGCCGAGGAGGTCGAGCTCGCCTATGAGGCGCTCATCGACGGGGCGACGGCGCTCATTGCCGGCCCGATCAGCGCCGCCACGGCCCAGCGTCTCGCCCAGCTCGCCGAGGTCGAGCCCGTGAGCCAGTCGCTCTCCGCCTGAGCCGGCGGACCGCGACGTGCCGGGCCTCCGGATCATCCGCCCACGCCCTTGTCCAAGGGTCGCCTCCGCCTCCCGGGGACGGGCATGAGCGCGCCTGGCGCCGTGCTCGTGACGGGGGCGGGGCGACGGCTCGGCGCCGCGCTTGCCGAAGGGCTCGCGGGCGCGGGCTTTGCGGTGTTCGTCCATTACAACGGCTCACGCGAACCGGCTGAAGCGGTCTGTGCCCGCATCCGCGCCGCCGGCGGGCGCGCCGAGGCCGTCGCGGGCGATCTCTCCGATCCGTCGGTCCCTGCCGGGCTGATCGAGCGCTGCTCCGCCCTCCGCCCGCTGACGGCCCTCGTCAACAGCGCCTCGGTCTTCGACTACGATCGCTGGGACACGGTCACGGGCGAGGGCGCGGCGCGGCAGATGCAGGTCAACGCCTTCGCCCCCGTCCTCCTCGCCCAGGCCTTCGCGCGCGCGCTGCCCGCGGACGGGCGCGGCGCCATCGTCAACATTCTCGACCAGAAGCTCTGGAATCTGCACCCGGATTTCTTCTCCTACACGCTCAGCAAGACCGCGCTCTGGTGCGCGACGCAGATGCTGGCGCAGGCGCTCGCGCCCCGCATCCGGGTGAACGCGGTCGCCCCCGGCCTCACCTTGCGCAGCGGCGCCCAGACGGAGGCCGATTTTGAGGCGATGCGGGTGCGCAATCCGCTCGAGCGGCCGAACCAGCCGGGCGATATCCTGCAGGCCGTGCTCTATCTTCTTGCCGCCGAGGCGGTGACGGGTCAGGCGCTGAAGGTCGATGGCGGGGAGCATCTCAAGCGCCCGGACCCCGAATTCCTGGCGAGCAAGCGCCCGAAATTCTCCGACGACTGATCGCCCCCCTCAGCGGGGGCGGCGGCGGATGAATTCGACGCTCGGGGTCGCGGTGCCGGGGAAGACCTCCGGCTTGCGGATCCGCACTCTGCAGGCCTCCACGCGCGGCTCCTCGAAGACGAAGGCGACGAGCTCCTCGCAGAGCGTCTCGACGAGATCGACATGGCCGCGGCCGGCCCAGCGCTGCATCAGGAAGTCGTGGACGCGGGCATAGTCGAGACAGTCGGCGATCGAGGACCAGGCCGCCTTGTGGCGCGAGATCATCTCGACACTGACGCGGATCTTCTGCCGGCGCTCATGTTCCCAGGCCATGATGCCGATCGAGAGGTCGATCTCGACATCCTCGAGCCGCACGATCATCAGGTCTTCGTCGGGCAGGGTACTCATTTCGACCTCGTGGCTCCGCGGCGCGGGAGGGGCAGCCAGGACAGAAGGTCCCTTTGAAGACATTCGGGGCTGAAAGTCTCTGCGACGAAGGCGCGCGGGGCGGCCCGGTCGATCTCGCCGAGCCGCGCCACCGCCGCCGCCACCGCGTCCGGCGTTTCCTCCTCGAGGAGAAACCCGGTTTCGCCCGTCCGGATCAGCTCGCGATTGGCCCCGCGCGGTGTCGCGATGACCGGCGTGCCGCAGGCCATGGCCTCGAGCGTGACGAGACCGAGCGCCTCCTGCCAGCTCTGGGTGGACAGAAAGCCGCGCGCCCCGCCGAGCATCCGGGCGAGCGCGGGCCGGGGCAGGAAGCCGAGCGGCTCGATCGTGCCGGGAAAGCGGGCCTCGAGCTCCGCGAGATGGGCGGGGTCCTCGACGGGGCCCGCCACCTTGAGCGGGAGGCCGGCCGCCGCGGCGCCCGCGGCGGCGAGGGCAAGGCCCTTTACCGGCGAGACGCGGCCCGCCCAGGCGAGATAGGGCTCGGCCGCCGGCTCGGGCGCCAGGGGATAGTCCGCAAGGTCGATCGAGAGGTGCAGGACCCGCGCCTCCGGCCCCGCGCCATACGCCTCGGCCTGCGCCCGGCTGACGAAGGCGATCTGCCGGGGCGCCGTCCGGACGAGGCGGGCGATCTCGAGGTCGGTGGCCGCGTTCACGCCGATGAGGTTGGGCAGGTGAAAGAGGCGCGGGCCGAGGGCCCCGGCGAGGAAATAGCCGAGCCAGTCGTGCTGGAGGTTGAGAACGAGCTCGTAGCGTCTTGCCTCGACGAGGACGCGGCGCCACATCTCGGCAAGGGCGCTGCCGGGCGGCACGGGCCAGGCCTCGGCGCCGGTGGACGAGACCCCACCCAGGCTCGGCTGGAGCGTTCCCCCGACCTCGAGAAGCCGGCCGGCAAAGCCCGTGCCTGAGCCCTGGGGCGCGAGGACGTCCACGCGGGCGCCGAGGCCATGAAGCGCAGTGCTCAGTACGCGGACGGAATGGGTGAGCCCGCCGGCCGCTCCGCTCCCCAGCGGCGCCGTGGCCGAGGAGACGAGCAGGCAGCGGGGGGGGCCCATGGCGCTAGAGCGCGCTCGTCCCGCGCTCGCTCGTGCGGATGCGCAGCGCGTCTTCGAGATCGAGCACGAAGATCTTGCCGTCCCCGATCTGCCCCGT
Organism: Alphaproteobacteria bacterium; assembly: GCA_013389075.1. Classification (GTDB taxonomy): domain Bacteria; phylum Pseudomonadota; class Alphaproteobacteria; order JACAEB01; family JACAEB01; genus JACAEB01. Next base: position 15,719 of record JACAEB010000103.1, on the reverse strand, counting down.
ATTGGCGGCGCTGACGATGCTGTCGATCGCCTGCTCGAGGAGAGCCGCGTCGAGCGCGATCTCGATCTTCACCTTGGGCAGGAAATTCACGGTGTATTCCGCGCCCCTATAAATCTCCTTGTGGCCGCGCTGTCGGCCGAAGCCCTTCACCTCGGTGACGGTCATGCCCTCGATGCCGAGCCTCGAGAGCGCCTCGCGCACCGGTTCGAGCCGGTGCGGCTTGATGATGGCTATGACGTATTTCATCGCACGGTCTTCCTTTCGACCCCGAAGGCCCCTGTGGTCGCGGCGCTCACAGAGTGTAGCCCCGCTCGCCGTGGACGGCGAGGTCGAGCCCCTCCGTCTCCGCATCGGCCGGCGCGCGCAGGCGGCTGACCGCCCGGATGGCAAGAAGGATGAGCGCGCTCACGACGACCGACCAGATCACGACGCCGACGACGCCGATCGCCTGCACGCCGAGCTGGCCGAACACGCTCCGCCCCTCGGGCAGGCCGGGCGCGAGCGGACCAAGGCCCGCGAGCAGCGGCAGGAGCAGCGTGCCCAGAATGCCCCCGACCCCGTGAACGGCGAAGACGTCGAGCGAATCGTCGATCCGGAGTCGGTTCTTCACGATCTTTACCCCCTCGAAGCAGACGACCGCCGCGGCCGCGCCGATGATCACGGCGCCGAGCGGGCCGACCGAGCCCGCCGCCGGCGTGATGGTGGCAAGCCCCGCGATCGTGCCCGTGACGAGGCCGACGAGGCTCGGCTTGCCATAGCGGCTCCACTCGATCGCCATCCAGGTGAGCGAGGCGGTGGAGGCGGAGATGTGGGTGACGAGCATGGCTCTGCCGGCAAGCCCGTCCGCGGCGAGGGCGCTGCCGGCGTTGAATCCGAACCAGCCGACCCAGAGCATGGCGGCGCCCATCATGGTGAGCCCCGGATTGTGCGGCGGGCTCAGCTCGTTCGGAAAGCCCTGGCGCGGTCCCAGAAGGCGCGCGAAGACGAGCGCGGAGGTGCCGGCCGTGGCATGGACGACGAGCCCGCCCGCGAAATCGATGGCGCCGAGTCCCGCGAGCCATCCCCCGCCCCAGACCCAGTGGCAGACGGGCGCATAGACGAGGACGAGCCAGAGCGCGGTGAAGAGCAGCACGGTGGCGAAGCTGACGCGCTCGGGGAAGGCGCCCACGATCAGCGCCGGCGTGATGATGGCGAAGGTCGCCTGGAACATGAAGAAGACGGGCTCGGGCAGCGTGCCGGTGAGGCTGTCGGGCCCGACGCCGGCGAGGAACGCCTTGGAGAGACCGCCGATGAGCGGATCTAGGGCGCCGCCCGAGGAGAAGGCGAGGCTGTAGCCGAGGGCGAGCCAGACCAGCGAGGCGAGGCAGGCGATGGCCGCGCATTGCATCAGCACGGACAGAACGTTCTGTGCCCGGACGAGCCCGCCATAGAAGAGGGCGAGACCGGGAAGGGTCATGAAGAGGACGAGAGCGGTCGCGGTGAGAACCCAGGCGGTGTCGCCGCGCGAGGCCTCCTGCGCCAGGGCAGGTGTCGTGCCGCCGAGGACAAGGGCCCCGACGATGGCGCAGGCAGACACAACGACACGCAGCGCGCTCGGCGCCGTCCCTCTCTTCATGGCTGTTTCCCCTCTCGGTCGATCGGTCGTCCGGCGGCCGGTGAACCCGACTCGCCCGCGCCGAGTGTGCGCCGCGGCGTGGCGCTCTGCAATCGGGCGCTCGCGGCGTCGCGGGTCGACGATCGTCCGGGCCCCTGGTCTGGTGCGCCTGAATGCCGACGTTTTCGCACGGACGTCTATGTTGATTATTGGCAACAGCTGCTCGGAAACGATCAGGGGAATCGGCTCATGGTCGACCTAAGCCCTCTGATTATATATCAGGGACTTCGCAAAATTACGTATCTGTTTCAGTCACTTAAGGCGAAGATCCGGAAGCCCGCATCTGGCGAACTCGATGTGTGGGCAGGGGGATGATTGTCTGCGAGAATATTGACGATCCAGTCTGCGTCTGGAACCTCAAGGCACGCCGCATTTCGGACAGGACCGGGGTGCATCCGCGTACGGGAGGGATTTCAATGCGTAAGACGTTGCTTCTGGGAGCCACCGCGCTGACGGGGCTCGCGATCGCCATGCCGGCCTATGCTCAGCTCGACGAGATCGTGGTCAGCGCGCGCAAGCGCGAGGAGAGCCTGCGGGATCTGCCGACCTCGGCGACCGTGCTCACGCCCGACACGATCCAGGATCTGGTGCTGGACGGGGTCGAGGACTATCTGCGGCAGGTGCCGGGCGCGATTCTCGTGAACGGCGGCCCTGCCTACCTCACCGACATCTCGCTGCGCGGGCAGGGCGGGGGGCGGATCGGCTTCTCCGAATCGGCGGCCGGCGTCTACCGGAACGGGATCTTCGCGGCGGGCGGCGGCTTCGGGGGCCGGTCCTTCAACCGGATGGACCTGTTCGACCTCGCGCGCTTCGACGTCTATCGCGGGCCCCAGGGCGCTCTCTACGGCCGGAACGCCGTCGGCGGCGCGGTCAACGTGATCACGCAGCGGCCCAAGCTCGGCGAGACCGAGGCGCGCGCCAAACTGGCCGCCAGCAGCTTCGAGCGGCTCGATGCCGAAGGTGTGTTCAACACCCCGCTGAACGACAATTGGGCCCTGCGCGCGGGCGGCTTCCGCTATGACCAGAACGGTGGCCAGGTGGAGAGCCTCTCCACGGGAAACCAGCTCGACCAGCGCGAGTATTTCGGCGTACGCGGCGCGGTCCACGGGCAGGTCTGGAACGACGCGGAAGTGACCGCGACGATCGAGTACTACAAGGCCGAAGAGCCGGCCTTCGCCAATATCGGCTTCAATTCGGGCAAGGGTGACCCGAGCCCGTTCTTCCGGGCGAATCTCAATCGCGAAGCCCAGGTCGACATCAAGGAAATCACCACCTTCCTCGAGTTCGAGAAGCCCCTCGGCTTTGCCGATTTCACGGCGATCGGCATCTACAAGTACCGGAACGCCAGCCGGCTGAACGAGGATCTCGACCACTTCAGCGCTCAGCTGCCGACCGCCTCCGACTCGACGGCCTCCCAGTCCGAGCAGTATGACCGCTATGGCCTCGAGGTGCGGTTCTCGAACCCTGATCCGAGCTCTCGCCTCGACTGGCTCGTCGGTGCCGACTATCTGCAATCGGATGAATTCGTCAGCACGCTGCAGGTCGTGAACATGGCCGTCGGGTTGCTCAAGGCGGGCATCAACTCCCTCGACGACTTCGACGAGCGGATCATGAGCTATTCGGCGTTCGGCCGGGTCGGCTACGACATCTTCGAGAATGTCGAAATCGACGTTCAGCTCCGCGTCCAGCATGACCAGAAGGAGATCGACCTCAATGCTCCGGTGGTCGCGTTCGTGCCCGGCGTGCGCAAGCAGACGCTCGAGACGGATACGACGCAGCTCACCCCGGTCGCCTCGATCAAGTGGCAGTTCGATCCCGATCACATGGTCTATACCCGCGTCGGCACGGGCTACCGGCCGGGCGGCTTCAACCAGAACGCCGCGAACCGCGGCGGGACCACGGTTCAGTACGATCCCGAGACCGGCATATCCTACGAACTGGGCTGGAAGGGCAGTTTCTGGGACCGCCACGTCTCCGTCGATCTGAGCACGTTCTATATGTACACGAACGATGTTCAGCTCGTGACGGCGGACGATTCCGCCATCGCGGTGTTCGTGCTGCAGAACGCGGGTGACACGGACATTTACGGCGCGGAACTCGAGGTGCGGACGCGGTGGGACATCGGGCCCGGCACGTTCTCGACCAACACCGGTCTGTCGACGGCCTATGGCGAGTTCCGGGACGGCACGCAGGCGGTCGTCAGCGGGATGCTGCTGGATCTCTCCGGAGCCCGCGTGAACCGGACCCGGGACTACATCCTCAACCTGTCGACCACCTACAGCATGCCGCTCTTCAACACGGGTCTGAGGGGCAGCGCGACCGCGAGCGTCCAGGCCGAGGGCGGCGGCTACGAAAACGCGTCGGGCGACACGAGCGACCCCGGGGGCCGCGACCTCGACCATTTCGACATGCTCGATCTGCGGTTCGCTCTCTTCGGTGACGACTGGCGGGCGTCCGTGTACGTCAAGAACCTCTATGACGAGATCTATCGCCTGCAGGACATCAGCGGGAACGTCTACATCAACGAGGGCCGCACCTTCGGCGGCGACCTGACGCTCAACTTCTAGATCCGGGGCGGCATCGTCCTGCCCTGCCCGTTCCGCGAGGGCCCGAAGCCGGTGCTTCGGGCCCTCGTTTCCTTTGACGGCTACGGATGACTGGCCCCTTGCCGAATCCTGCTCTATTGTAGACAATCTGCTCCGCCAGACTCAGCCCTCTCTGACGACGATCGGGCGCGATCGCCCGGAGTGATGGGGCGGGAGCTGACGCCCCCCGGGGCCAGTGCTGTGACCGATTGAAAGAACTTACATGTCAGTTGTCGTGGACCAGCCTCGCCGAGTCGTGACGGCGATGGATATTGCGTTGCGCATCGCGCGTCTTGTGATCGAGCGCAAGCTCACGCCCGGCGAGCGATTGCGCGAGCAGGACCTCGCCGACCAGTTCGGCGTCAGCCGCGGACCCATCCGCGAAGCGTTCCGCATGCTGGAGACGTCGGGCCTCGTCGAATCCGAGCCCATGCGGGGCGTCTCCATGCGCCGCTTCACCGATGGGGAGATGATCGATTCCTCGATGATCTCGGGCTTCGTGATGGGCCTTGCCTCGCGCCGGGCGGCCGAGCTCGGGACGCCCGAACAGAAGGCGGAGTTGTCGGCACGGGTGGATGAGTTCCGCGAGACGGGGGATTCGTTGCCGCTCGACGTCTATGTGTGGACGTCCGTCCGTCTGGGCGACTATGTGTTCCAGATGGCAGGCTCGCGTGTTCTGACCGAGCAGATGCGCACCTGCTTCCTCTTCGGTCCCGCCCTCGTCCACGCGCCGCTGGCCCTGTCGACGCGCCCGCTGCGGGTGCGCAATCTGCGCGACTGGGGCAAGCTGCGCGACCACATCGTCGCGGGTGACGGCCCCCGCGCCGAACAGCAGACGCGCCGGCTGCATCAGCAGGGGCTGCTCGATGCCCTTGAGCTGCTGGGCCGCGAACCGCATCTTCGGGTGATGTAGATCGTCAGACCCGCCGGAGGTCCGCCATGTCAGACCAGCCTGCCGATCCGCCGGACGACACGCAGGCCCGGCGTGGCCCCGCCCTCACCCGAAGGCATGTCGTGGCCGCAGGTGTCGTCGCCGGCGGAAGCGGCTGGGTCCAATCCCTTTCGGCCAGCGCGGAGGCCAATGCCATGAACCGACCGATCCCGCCCACGCCGGAGGCCGTCGAGGCCGCCTTCGCCCCCGATGCCCTGATGGCCCATGTCCTCGCCTATGACGGCTTCGGCATCCATCGCTCCGGGACGAAGGGCGATGCGGCCACGGCCGACTGGATGGCGCACTGGCTCGGGGCGAACGGGTTCGAGGTCAGCTTCCAGAGTTTCGACGTGCCCCATTTCGAGCCGGTCGATGTCGCCATCGAGATCGGCGGGACGCGGGTCGAGGGATTCCCGCAATGGCCGGTCACGCCCACGCGGGGCGTCCCCGTGGTCGCGCCGCTGACGCGGGTCACGACGGACACGCGCCATCGCCGGCTCGACGGTCAGATCGCGGTGATCGAGTTTCCCTATGGCCGGCCCTCGGCCTTTCTGACCGCGACCTATTGCGAGCCCATCCTGGCGGCGCTGGCGGCGGGCGCTGCCGGACTCATAGGCGTCACGACCGGACCCACCGGCGAGCTCATCGCTCTCAACGCGCCCCCGAAGGCCGATCCCTTTCCCGCGCCCGTCATGATGATTGCGCCCAAGGATGCGGGCCCCGTCCTCGCCGCTGCCGCCAGCGGGGCGCAGGGACGGCTCGTCCTCGAGGGGGAGGGCCCCCGGCCGGCCCCCGCGCGCAACGTCATCGGCCGGCTGATCCGGCCCGGAGCCCCCACGGTGGTGGTCACCACGCCCCAGAGCGGCTGGTTCCACTGTGCGGCGGAACGCGGGCCGGGCATCGCCATCTGGCGCGCCCTCGCGGTCTGGGCGGCCGCCCGGCAGGACATGAGCTTCATCTTCGCCTCGACCTCGGGACACGAGCTCGAGAACACGGGAGCCCATGCCTTCATCGCCGAGGCGGCGCCTCCACCCGATGCGGTGCGGCTGTGGCTGCATCTCGGGGCGGGATTCGGCGCGCGCGATTTCCACGAGCCCGCGCCGCGCACCCTCTATCCGCTGCCGAGCGCCGACCCGCAGCGCTACCTTGCCGGGACGCCGACCCTCGTGCCGATGCTGAAGTCGGTCTTCGCAGGCCAGCCGGGCCTTGAAAGCGTCTACACCGCGACGCCCGAGGGGACGGCCGGCGAGCTGGCGGAGGTGGTGCGGGCGGGCTATGCGCCGACCTTCGGCGCGTTCGGCGGCCACCGCTTCCACCACGCCCGGGAGGACCGGGCCGACAAGACCTCTCCGGAGATCCTGGGCCCGCTGGGCCGGGCGTTCAGAGCGGCAATGGAAGCGGCCCTGGCGGAGGGGTGACCTGCCCGGATTCCCAGCGACTGTAGAGGGCGTTGGTGGTGTCGAGCGTCCAGGCCACGAAGATGTGGTCGTCCTTGGGCTCACCCCGCTCGATCCACCGGAGGGTCGCATCCATCAGGAAGGTCACCACCGCCTCGCAGCTCAGCTCGCGAATCCGCGGGTCGGTGAGATGCTTCCAGATCGACCGGGTGAGCAGCTTGGTCCGGCGGACGGACGCGTCGCGGACCTTTTCTGGATAAAGACCGTAGGTCGGATCGTGTGGCGCGTGTTTCATCAGGAGGATGAACGCGTTGGAATCCTGCCGCGCGATGTCGAGAATGGACTCGATGTCGGGCCCGACGCCGCGCCAGGGGGACTCGATCTGGCTCACGAGACGATCGGAGATCGTCTCGAGCAGGGTCGAGATGAGCTTCTCCTTGGAGCTGAAGAAGCGATAGAGGATGACCTTGGAAACACCGGCACTCTGGGCGATGTCGTCCATCGTCGCGCGGTTGAGGCCGAGGCTGACGAGCACAGCGCCGGCATGCGCCAGAAACGCTTCCCGCCGCATCTGCTTGCGGTCGGGACCTGGCGCGCACACCTCATTGTGCAGGTTCAGCATGTGAAATTCCATCCATTACTCTGGCTGGCATGCTAACGATGCGCGGAAAACTTGCAAGTCCAGCTATAGAAATAGGGGACCGGATTAAAAATGAGTTCAAAATTGAAGAATAATCGACAATTTCGAACACAATATTTGCGTGCGAAGAAAATCGGCTCAGCCGGGCATTTGGGCCTGTGTCTGCTTGCCGCCATGGCTGGCCTCGCATCTGCGCCGGCCCGTGCCCAGGAGCGGGACGAGATCGTCGTGACGGCGACGCGTGAGGAGACGACCCGGGCGAGCCTGCCGACCAACACATCCCGTCTCGATGCGGACGATATCTCGTTCCTGCGCGCGGAAGAGGCGGGCGAGCTCCTGAACCGCCTGCCGGGCGTCGGCATCCAGCCGGGCAACGGGGTCGAGCATCTCACGGCCATCCGCTCCCCCGTGCTGACGGGTGGGGCAGGCGCAGGCTCTTTCCTCTATCTCGAGAACAGCGTCCCGCTGCGAGCGGCCGGCTTTGCCAACGTGAACGGACTATTCGAGGCGCATACGGAGATCGCGGGCGCCGTCGAGGTGGTGCGCGGTCCGGGCAGCGCCTTCTACGGATCCAATGCCGTCCATGGCCTCGTCAACGTGATCAGCCCCGCTCCGGGGGCCCCCGGCTTTCTCGACGTGAGCGCCGATACGCGCGGCCATGTCACCGGCAATGCGCTGCGGGGCATCGAGAGCGGCCGCCAGGGGATGCTCGGCGGACTGACGCTCACCCATGATGCCGGCAATCAGGCGGATTCGGGTTACGACACGCAGAAGCTGACTCTCGTGCACCGGATCGACGGACCGCGCATCACCGCGAACACGGTGCTCGCGGCCGTCAATCTCAATCAGGAAACGGCGGGATTCATCGTGGGCCCGGAGGCCTATCGGAACCGGACGCTTTCCCTGACCAATCCCAATCCCGAAGCCTATCGTGATGCCCAGGCCCTTCGCCTCTCCTCGGCCGTCACGGCATCGCTCGGCGGGCCATGGCACCTCACGCTGACGCCGTTCGCGCGATGGAACGAGATGACTCTGTTCCAGCACTTCCTGCCCTATCAGGGGATCGAGGAATCGGGCCACTGGAGTCTTGGCACGCTGTCGACGCTGCGGCGCGACCTCGGCACGGACGGGGCCCTCTTCTTCGGCCTGGATACGGAGTACACGGAAGGTTTCCTGTCGGAGGTTCAGACGCTGCCGAGCTTTGGTCCCTTCCCGCAGGGCGTCCATTACGACTATACGGTCGGAGCGCTCGTGATCGCGCCCTATCTCCATCTCGACATTCCGGTCTCCACCCGTGTCCGGCTCGTGGGCGGTCTCAGGGCGGAGTGGACGCGCTATGACTACGACACGGCAACGCCGGCAGACACGACCGGCCGGTTCCGGCGCCCGGAAGCCTCCGTGGACGATTTCTTCACGCTGACCCCCAAGATCGGCGCGGTGGCGCAGGTGACGGACGAGGTCCAGGCCTTCGCCAATTATGCGCGGGGTGCGCGGGCCCCGCAGACGTCCGACCTCTACCGTCTCCAGTCGTTCCAGGAACCCGGGGCCGTCGAGGTGGAAACGCTCGACAGCCTCGAGGCGGGGCTGCGCGGGAGGCTCGGCCGGGCGCGGTTCGAGATCGTCGCCTTCTGGATGGACAAGGACAATTTCTTCTTCCGCAATGCGGACGGCCTCAACGTCCCGGACGGCAAGACACGCCATCGCGGCGTGGAAGGTGAACTGGCGTTGCGCCTCTCGGACAGACTGACGTTCGAAGGGGTGGGGACCTATGCCCGCCACAGCTATGAATTCGACGACATCGTCGGCAATACGAGCGAGATCATCCGGAAGGGGAACGACGTGGACACGGCGCCGCGCACGATCGGGTCGGCGCGTCTCGTCTGGGCGCCCTCGGCCCGCGCGCGGATCGCGCTCGAATGGCAGCACATGGGTGCCTACTACACGGACGCGGCCAACGAGCACCGCTACGAGGGCCACGACCTTCTCAATCTGCGTGCCTCGATCAGCCCGGCCGAGGGGGTGGATCTTTTCGGAGCGGTCCGGAACCTTCTGAACACGGATCATGCCGACCGTGCCGATTTCGCCTTCGGCAGCGATCGCTACTTTCCGGGCGACGGCATCACGGCGAGCGTCGGGCTGCGCGTCCCGCTCTGAGAAGGGCTCAGCGTCCCCAGCGATAATTGAAGCTGATCGACAGACGCGGCGCGCGCGCCGTCCCCGCGGTCACCTCATGCCGCAGCCAGCTCTCCCACAGCACCACCGTTCCCGCGCGGGGCTGCAGATAGAGAAAGGGCTGCAGCGCCTGCGGGGCGCGCGCCCGGCGCGGGGGCGCGGCCATCATCAGCGGCAGGCGCGGATCCTCGAGGCGCAGCGCGCCGGCCCCCTCGGGCACGGACACGTAGTAGGTGCCGCTGACGACCGCATGCGGATGAATATGCCCCGAATGGGTGCCGCCGGGTTCGAGAAGGTTGACCCACAGGCTGTCGAGCGTCAGCGGCGCCCCCTGAAGGTCGAAGGCGAGGGTGGTGGCGAAGCGGGCGACATGAGGCTCGAGCCGCCTCTCGAGCTCGGCCACGGGCGGCGCCCGCCAGGCCAGATCGTCGAGCGAGGCATATGAGGTATAGCCCGGATAGCCGTTGGCGGCTGACCAGGCGCGTCCCGCCCCGTCCTCGCGCGCGAGCATGAGGATGGTCTTCTCGAGATCGGCGCGCAATGTCTGCGTGCCCTTGCCGCCGAGCGGGGCCCGGTAGAGGCGCGTGGCGAAGAGGTCCGTGACGGGATCGGCGGGACGGGGCATGCGGGGCTCGTGAGGGGCGTCGCGGCTGCCCGCCTTCCTCCCACGCGCCGCCGCCGCGCGCAAGAGCCTCAGCAGCAGCCGGAAGCGGGCCTTTCCGGGCCGGCTTCGAAGGTCCCGAAGGGCAGGGCGGTGCCGCAGCCCGGAAAGATGCCGAAATGGGTCGACATGTCCCCGTGCAGATCGAAGAAGGGAGCAAAGCGCGTCTCCGCGATCATGCGGAAGCTGTTGCCGCAGACCGGAAAGATCCGCCCACGGTCCATCCGGTGATGGGCGTCGAGGACGAACACCTCCTCGGCGCCTGCAATGCCGCCGCGATAGCGGACCGCCTGGCCGTAATCCTCGCAGGCAGGCTCGAGCCCTTCGAGACGGAAGAGCCGGTAGGTCGCCGAGAAGAACCGCGCCTCTCCCAGCTGGCTCTTCAGAACGGGATCGCGCACGGCGATCGGCCGGTCGGACACGAGGCGCGGATCGGCAAAGCCCGCGCCCCTCACGAGCGACAGAAAGTCGTTCCAGTAGAGCGCGCCGGCGAGGCATTCGCCTAGGAGCACGGGGTCTTCCATGAGACGGGGCGGCAGGCGGCGGTCCGCATAGACATCGGCGAAGTAGAGTTCGCCGCCCGGCTTCAGCAGGCGGTGCGCCTCCGCGAAGACGGCCGCCTTGTCGGCGAGGAGATTGAAGACGCAGTTCGAGACGATGAGATCGAAGCTGGCAGGCGGCAGGCCGATCTGGTCGAGCCGGCCCACATCGCCCTCGATGAAGCTCACGTTGGAGCGGGAATGGCCGAAGCGCTCGGCATGCCAGGCCTGGTGCCGCCGGGCGATCGCGAGCTGGGCGGGGGTCGCGTCGATCCCCACCACCTCGCCCTCCGGCCCCGCGAGCTGGGAGAGGAGATAGCAGTCCCGTCCGGCCCCGCAGCCGAGGTCGAGGATCCGCAAGCCCGACAGCGCCGGCGGCGCTATGAGCCCGCAGCCATAATAGTGGCGCGCCACCTCCTCATGGATGCGTCCGAGGGCGTCCGCGATGGCCGCCGGCGGAGGCTCGAGCGTACTGCAGGCATCGGTCCGCAGGTCGGCGGAACCCGAGAGCGTCTGCCCGTAATAGGCCTTCACCAGTTCGAGCGTCATCGGCATTCCTTTCGCCGTCCGGACAGGTTATTGCAGGTGATCCGCCTTCGCGGTTGAGGCACAGGAGAGCGTGCGGACCTGCAGGCGTCCAGTCACGATGCGTTGAAGGAAGAGGGGCGAGCGTTGGACAGGTTGATCGAGGGCTATCGCCGCTTCAAGACCCAGCGCTGGCTGTATCAGCGCGAACTCTATGCCGAACTTGCCGACAATCATCGGCCCCGGGTGATGGTGATCGCCTGTTGTGACAGCCGCGTCGATCCTGCCACCATCTTCGACGGCCGGCCGGGCGAGATCTTCGTCATCCGGAATGTCGCCAATCTCGTGCCGCCGTTTCATCAGGGCGAGGGTCTGCACGGTACGGGCGCCGCCATCGAGTTCGGGATCACCCAGCTCAAGGTCTCGACCGTCCTCGTGATGGGGCATGCCCGCTGCGGCGGGATCGCCGCGGCGCTGGCGCCGCAATTGCCGGAAGGAACCACCTTCCTTGCGGACTGGATCGCGCTGATCGATCCGGCGTTGCGGGAGCGGGCGCGGGCGGAGGCCGATCCGGGCACCCGGCTCGAGCGGGAGTCCATCCGCGTCTCCCTCCAGCGGCTCATGACCTATCCCTGCATCGCCGAGGCGGTGGACCGGGGCGAGCTCCGGCTCGCGGGCGCGCGTTTCGGGATCGCCGACGGCGAGCTCGAAATTCTCGATCCCGCCTCGGGCCGGTTCATCGCGGGCGGCGACCAGCGGTCCTGAGCCGTCAGCCGACGACGGCGTTCGTCTCGTCGAGCACCACGACCACCGGATGATAGTTGCGGGCCTGCTCGGCCGGCAGCTGTCCGTAGGCGCAGATGATGACGCGGTCGCCCACGACGGCCTTGCGGGCTGCGGCCCCGTTGATCCCGATCGTCCGCGAGCCGCGCGGAGCCGGGATGGCGTAGGTCGTGAACCGCTCGCCATTGTTGATGTTGTAGATGTCGACCTGCTCGTGCGGCAGGATCCCGGTCCGGTCCAGAAGGTCGGAATCGATCGATACCGACCCCTCATAGTTGAGATCGCAGAAGGTGACAGCGGCCCTGTGCAGCTTTGCCTTCAGGAGCGTGAGCAGCATCGTCTTTCCGTCTCCAGAAGTGCCGTGGCGCCGGCAGGGAGGCCGGCCGCTCGTGGCACACTACCGCATATGGCCTCGCCTGGGCGCCGCCGCATCGGGCGTCGTTAAGGCATGGCCTCCGGGCGACCGCAAGGGCCGGGTCAGGGTCGGGCGGCGAGCGCCTCTTCGAGGCCCGGCACATGCGCGGCGCCTTCTACCACGTCGAACCGGGCTCCAGCAAAATCCTCGCCGACCGGCTGAAACCGTCCTCCGAGGCAGCCGCCGAGAAAACCTTCGGCGATCGCATAGAAGGAAGTGCGGTTCGCCGGCTCGGCAAAGCCGTGCCCCTCCTCGGGATAGAGGACATAGGTGACGGGCCGCTCATTGGCGCGCATGGCGGCCACGATCTGATCGGACTCGGCCTGCTTGACGCGGGGATCGTTGGCCCCTTGCGCGATCAGGAGCGGGCGCATGATCTCGTCCGCCCGTGTCAGCGGCGAGCGGTCCCTGAGGAGCGCGCGGCCTTCCTCGGTACGCGGATCACCGACGCGGGTCGCGAACTGCTCGAAGCTGGCGGCCCAGTAGGGGGGAATCGAGGCGAGCAGCGTCTCGAGGTTGGAGGGCCCCACGATGTCCACCCCGCAGGCGAAGGCCTTGGGCGTGAAGGCAAGGCCCACGAGCGCCGCATAGCCGCCATAGGAGCCGCCATAGATTGCGGTGCGTTCGGGAGCCGTGATGCCCTCGCTTTCCGCCCAGCCGAGCGCGTCGATGAGGTCCTCGTGCATCTTGCGGCCCCATTCGAGATTGCCCGCATTGAGGAAGCGCTTGCCGAAGCCCGTCGAGCCGCGATAGTTGACCGACAGCACGGCGTAGCCGCGATTGGCGAGCCATTGATGTTCCGCGTCATAGCCGAAGCTGTCGCGCGCCCAGGGTCCTCCGTGTACGTTCATCACCATCGGCACGGGATCTTCCGGCCGGCCGTCGCCGTCCGGATCGCTGCCCGGTGGAAGCGTGAGATAGGAGACGAGGGTCAGCCCGTCGCGTGCCGGGATCTCGACCGCATGCATGGGCTGGAGCGGGGCCCCCTCGAGCGCCGGCCGGGTCGTGAAGAGCGGAGTGAGATCCCGCGTCGCGCGACGGTAGAGGTAATAGGCCGGCGGAGCCGTGGTCGGGTCGTTCGCGATCACCCAGACGCTGCCGTCCCGCGTCTGGCTCGTGATGGTGATCGTGCCGTCGAGCCGGTCCTCGAGAAAAGCGAAGTCCGCCTTCACGGAGTCCGCGATCGGGACCCAGTCGAGCGTGAGATAGTCGACCCCGTAGGCCAGCGCACGCCCCGAGACGGGATCGGTGAGCAGCGCCTGAACGTCCGCACGCGCACTTTCGCCGATGACGCTCCGCTCGCCGGTCTGCGTATCCTCGGCGATGAGCGCGGCCGTGTCGCGTTCGCGACTGTCGAGCCAGTAGAGCGTCGTACCGGCTCTGTCATAGCCGATGGGCTGGCTCGAGAGAGCGTCCTCGGGGCCGATCTCGGCCGCGGGCTCGAGGCTGCCATCGGAGGCGATCCGTTCCACCACCAGCCCGCCATCCGCACGCGGACGGATAGCGAGGCGCAGGTTGAGAGCATCGTCCGCCACGGCGCCGGCATAGCCGTCCATCTGCCGGACGAGCGTGCGCTCGCCGGTGCCAAGGTCGAGCCGGTAGATGTCGTGCCAGCGGGGATCACGATCGTTGAGCCCGATGAGGACCGCGTCGGGGTGGTCGTAGCTCATGCCGACGAGCTGCACGCGCGTGCCGTCCACGGGGGTGAGGTCGCGGGTCTGCGCCGTCACGGGATCGACGAGATGGAGGCGGTAGTTCTCGTCGCCGCCCTGATCCTGCAGATAGAATAGACTGTCGCCGCCGGGCGTCCAGCCGAAGGTCCGGATGCCGCGCTGCCTGTCCTCGGTGACAGCGCGCGCCGCGCCGATGTCGTCCGCGCGTGCCACCCAGATGTTCAGCACGCCATCCTTCGGCGCAAGCCAGGCGAGGAGGCTGCCATCGGGACTGATGGCGGGGCTCGTGCGCTCGGGATTACCGAAAAGATCCGCCCGCGGAATGAGCGGGGCCTCCACGTCCGGCGCTGCGGATTCGCCGCACGCGCTCAGCCCGAACAGGCCCGCGAAGAGACACAGCCAAACGGCATGTCGCATGAGTCTTCCCTTTCAACTGTCGGTGCTCGCCAGCGTCCGGGCGCCTCAGGGCGTCCCGGCCAGCAGACGCTCATAGGCGTCGACAAGCGAGGTGTAGGGGGGAACGAAGGTGACGGACGAGCCGCCACCGGACAATTCCACGTTCTGCTTGATCTCGAAATGAAGATGGATCGTCGTCGTCGTTCCGCCGAAATCATTCGAGACGAGGCCGATCCGCTCGCCCCGGGCGAGCTCGCTGCCGACATCGACCACGAGATTGGCCATGTCGAGATGCAGGTACCGGTAGACCGTGCCGCTGTCCGCGGTGAGCGTCACCGTATAGGAGCCCTTCGCCGTGATCGTGCCGGGCTCGGCCGCCACCGCCCAATGCGCCGACTTGGTGCAGCTCGGCGGGCGAATGTCCTGACCCTGATGGCCCGTGCCGGAGGGGCAGAGCGGCGTCGCATAGCCGCGTGTCTCGCAGAAATTGTCCCGCCAGGGCAGGGCGTAGTTGACGGGATCGCACTGTCCGCCCCCCGGCCCGTTCATGCCGCCCGCGCCCCAGACCTGCGAATTCGCGAAGGAGGGAAACTCCTCGATCGGAAAACGCATGCCGGGCACGAAGACGAAGGCGTCGGTGACGCCCGATCCGCTGCCGGGGACGAGATCTCCCGGCGGGTGATGATCGAAGGCCACGGGCTCGGCCGGCTCGTCGACCGGGGGCGGGGGATCGGTGTCGGTCCCATCGCCTGTGCCGCCGCCGCCGTCGGGCGAGCAGGCGGACAGAGCGAGCACGAGGGCGGTCAGGGTCGCGGGAAGGACGGGGTGCCACGTCATCTCACAGCCCTCCTTCGGGTTCGCCGCCGGCAAAGCGCATGCGCCGGGCGAGGTCCCGGATCCGCTCGGGCGAGCGGCAATCCTCCGCCTTCGGATCATTGCAGTTCAGCGAGATGTTGTAGGCGACATTGTAGCGCTCGAAGGAGAGGTCGAAACCCGCCTCCGTCTCCACGATGCGGAAGCCGTCCGGATCGGCCGCCGCCATCCTGGTGAAGCGCGCGATCATGTCCTTCGGGGTGGGCGCGACGAGCCGTGTGCCGAACACCTCGACCATCGCGTCGGGAAGGGTGAAGCTCGCGCTGTAGAAGTCGCGCCGGGCGAACACGCGCCCCGCCATCCGCATGGTGGGGAAATCCGGGATCAGGACGGGCAGGCGCGCGAGTCTCAGCTCCTCGGCCGGCGCCCGCTCGAGCACGAAGTCGCGGGCGGTCTGCTGGCGGGCGCGAAGCTCCGTCCGGAGGGCCGGCCAGTCCACCTCGCGCGGCGCCGGCGGGGCGGGGCGGTCGGCGGC
>JACAEB010000088.1 GCA_013389075.1 Alphaproteobacteria bacterium | reverse complement strand
GCCGGCCCGCTGCGGCAGCCGCGCCACACCGCCTGTGAAAAGCGGTGGCGCCGCGTCCATCCCGGTCCGGCGCCGCGCAACCGCAGGAGGCGCGGATTCGCTCGGCTTCCGCGGCGCGACTCACCCCGCGCTCACAGACTCCTTAACAAGATCTTGCGCGCATGCCCCGGCCCCGACCCAAAATCTGGTTGCGCGTCCCACCCCCCAGGTTTAGTGTCCTGTTTCGCGGCGGCTACGACATCGAGTGGTCGGGAGGGGCAGCTTTCTCAGCCCGTCGGAGCCGGCAAATCAACGGACATCACCTCCTCGAGGGGCATACGGCCCGAACGCCATGCGTCGGGTCCTGGTCGGGCTGTGCCCGGAGCCTCCTCGAAAGCGATGTCCGGCGGACACCTGGAACCTGCTCTTAGGGGTTGAGAATGCGCGTTCACAGACACTTCACGGCCGACCAGTCCTCGCCTTACGAGGCACTCGACTTCACCCGGACACGGAGCGAGATCCGCAATCCCGATGGAACCGTCGTGTTCGAGCTCGACGACATCGAGGTCCCCGCCGGCTGGAGCCAGGTCGCCTGCGACGTGCTCGCGCAGAAATATTTCCGCAAGGCGGGCATCCCCGAGAAGGTGCGGGCCGTGCCCGAGCCGCGCGTGCCGGAGTGGCTGTGGCGCTCGGAAGCCGACGACACCGCCGACGCCCCCGTCGCCCGGCACGGCGAGACGAGCGCACGCGAGGTCTTCGACCGCCTGGCCGGCGCCTGGACCTACTGGGGCTGGAAGGGCGGCTATTTCGACAGCGAGGACGATGCCCGCGCCTATTTCGACGAGATGCGCTTCATGCTGGCGGCGCAGATGGCCGCGCCCAACTCGCCGCAATGGTTCAACACGGGTCTGCACTGGGCCTATGGCATAGACGGGCCGAGCCAGGGCCATTACTTCGTGCACCATCAGACCGGCCAGCTCATGCGCTCGACGAGTGCCTATGAGCGGCCCCAGCCGCATGCCTGCTTCATCCAGGGCGTGGGCGACGATCTCGTGAACGATGGCGGCATCATGGACCTCTGGGTCCGCGAGGCGCGCCTGTTCAAGTACGGCTCGGGCACGGGCTCCAACTTCTCGCGCCTGCGCGGCGAGAACGAGCCGCTCTCGGGCGGCGGCAAGTCCTCCGGGCTCATGAGCTTCCTCAAGATCGGCGACCGGGCCGCCGGCGCCATCAAGTCGGGCGGCACCACGCGGCGCGCCGCCAAGATGGTGGTGGTCGACATCGACCATCCGGACATCGAGGCCTTCATCGACTGGAAGGTCGTCGAGGAGCAGAAGGTCGCGAGCCTCGTCGCCGGCTCGAAGGCGCTCAAGGAGCATCTCGAGCGCGTCGTGAAGGCCTGCGTGAACTGCGAGGCCGATGGCGAGGACTGCTTCGACCCCAAGAAGAACCCCGCCCTCAAGCGCGCGATCCGCGAGGCGCGCAAGGCCCATGTGCCCGAGGCCTATGTCGCGCGCACGCTCGACATGGCCCGCCAGGGAACGACCGATGTCGACATCCGCGTCTATGACACGGACTGGGATTCGGACGCCTATCTCACCGTCGCCGGCCAGAACTCGAACAATTCCGTCCGCGTCACGGACGCCTTCCTCAAGGCGGTCGAGGGCGACGGCGACTGGACGCTCGTCCGCCGCACCGACGGCAAGGTCGCAAGGACGATGAAGGCGCGCGAGCTGTGGGAGAAGATCGGTCAGGCGGCCTGGGCCTGCGCGGATCCGGGGATCCAGTTCCACACCACGATCAACGACTGGCACACCTGCCCGGCGGGCGGGGAGATCGTGGCATCCAATCCGTGCTCGGAATACATGTTCCTCGACAACACGGCCTGCAATCTCGCCTCGATCAATCTCTACAAGTTCCGCCGCCCCGACGGCAGCTTCGACGTCCCGGGCTTCACCCATGCGGTGCGGCTGTGGACCGTGACGCTGGAAATCTCGGTGCTGATGGCCCAGTTCCCGGCCCGCGAGATCGCCCAGCTCTCCTACGACTACCGCACGCTCGGCCTCGGCTTTGCCAATCTCGGCGGCTATCTCATGGCCTCGGGCGTTCCCTATGACAGTGCCGAGGGCCGCGCCTTCGCGGGCGCCGTGGGCGCGCTCATGTCGGGGGAGGCCTATCGCACCTCGGCCGAAATGGCGGCGACCGTCGGTCCGTTCCCGGAATACTGGCGCAACGAGGCGGACATGCTGCGGGTGATCCGCAACCACGCCCGCGCCGCCCGGGGCGAGGCGACCGGCTATGAGGGGCTGAGCACCCTTCCCGTGCCGCTCGACAGGGCCAATTGCCGCGACGGCGCGCTCGTCGAGGCGGCGGCCGCGTCCTGGGACGCCGCGCTCGCCGAAGGTCAGGCCCATGGCTTCCGCAACGCGCAGATCTCGGTGATCGCGCCCACCGGCACCATCGGCCTCGTGATGGATTGCGACACCACCGGCATCGAGCCCGACTTCGCGCTCGTGAAGTACAAGAAGCTCGCCGGCGGCGGATCGTTCAAGATCATCAACCGCCTCGTGCCCCAGGCGCTGCGCACGCTCGGCTATGACGAGGAGGCGGTGAGCCGCATCATCGCCTATGCCGTCGGCCATGGCTCGCTCAAGGGCGCGCCGGGGGTCACCCATGACCGCCTCCGCGCGGCCGGGTTCAACGAAGAGATCCTCGCCCGGATCGAGTCGCAGCTCCCCACCGCCTTCGACCTCAAATATGTGCTCGCCCCCTGGACCTTCGGGGAAGCCTTCTGCCGCGAGGTGCTGGGGCTCACGGACGAACAGCTCGAGGATTACGGCTTCGACCTTCTCGCCCATCTGGGCTTCACGAAGGCCGAGATCGAGGCCGCGAACCTCCACGTCTGCGGCACCGGCACGCTCGAGGGCGCGCCCGGGCTCAAGGACGAGCACCTGCCCGTCTTCGACTGCGCCAATCCGTGCGGCCGGACCGGCAAGCGCTATCTGTCCGTGGACAGCCACATCCTGATGATGGCGGCGGTGCAGCCCTTCATCTCGGGGGCCATCTCCAAGACCATCAACATGCCGGCCTCGGCCAGCATCGCCGACTGCGCCAATGCCTACATGACCTCGTGGAAGCTCGGGCTGAAGGCGAATGCGCTCTATCGCGACGGCTCCAAGCTCTCCCAGCCGCTCGCCGCCCGCCTCCTCGACGAGGAGACGACGGAGGCGCTGGAGGAGGCCGTCGAGACCGCGGCGCCCATGGGCCTGCGCACGCAGATCGTCACGGAACGGATCGTCGAGAAGATCGTGGAGCGGCGGCGCGCCTCGCGCCTCAAGCTTCCCGACCGGCGGAAGGGCTACACCCAGAAGTCGATCGTGGGCGGCCACAAGGTCTATCTGCGCACCGGCGAATACGAGGACGGCGCGCTCGGCGAGATCTTCATCGACATGCACAAGGAAGGCGCGGCCTTCCGCAGTCTGATGAACAATTTCGCCGTGGCCATCTCGCTCGGCCTGCAATATGGCGTGCCGCTCGAGGAATATGTCGAGGCCTTCACCTTCACCCGCTTCGAGCCGGCGGGCCCGGTCCAGTTCAACGACCACATCAAGCAGGCCACCTCCATTCTCGACTACATCTTCCGCGAGCTCGCCATCTCCTATCTCGGCCGCAACGATCTCGCCCATGTGGTGGACCGCGAGGCGGACGCCGTGGCGATCGGTCAGGGCGTCACCGAGGGGCAGGCGGAGCATCTCGAGGAGGCCGAGCTCGTCGAGAAGGTGGTGCGCGAGGTGGCGAGCGCTGGCTATCTGCGCGGCTCGGTGCCGACCAATCTCGTGGTGCTGCGCCAGGGCACGACCGGCGAGCCCGTCACCGCCCGTGGCGGCGCCGCGCTCGGCTCGGTCACGACCGCGCCTCCGGCCACGGCGCGCCGGATCGGGTCGCTGGAGGGCGGCGGGCGTGTGGTCAGCCGCGTCCATGTCGAGGGCCATTTCGAGGCCGACCAGGTCAGCGTCACCACGGCCTCCGGGCCGGACACGATGAAGAAGGTGCTCGAGGCCCGCATCAAGGGCTATGAGGGCGATCCCTGCCCGAGCTGCGGCCACCTCACCCTCGTGCGCAACGGCACCTGCCTCAAATGCGACACCTGCGGCTCGACGACCGGCTGCTCGTAAGGGGCTCTTGAGGATGCGCACCCCCGGCGTGGAACCCGCGCCGGGGGTGGTCTTTTCGGGGGACGAACGAATCTGTGGAAAAGCCCGCGCCGGCGGGTGAAGCGGGTCCCGAATCGGGCACTCTGTCCGTGGTCAGCGACGGCGTTCAGCCGTGCTCACCCCTCGCGGACGACGAACGCCCCACCGGTTCAGGCGTCCGAGTTGCGTAGACGGTCGTCCCCGCCCTGCTGCTCCGGGGACAGACCGTCGGGTGAGGCACCACCACCACCCCATCTTGCCTCCCGCCCGGGGTCGACCCGGGCGGGATTTTTCTTGCGCGGCCCCCCCGCCCCTTCGGGGCACCTCCCCCGTAAACCTGGGGAGAAAGACGCGCCCCAGGGCACGACACCCCTCTTCCCCCCCCCCCTCTCCCTCGGGAG
>JACAEB010000025.1 GCA_013389075.1 Alphaproteobacteria bacterium | reverse complement strand
TCGAGCCGGGCCGTGAGCCAGTCTGTCCAATCTTTCATGACAGCACTAAATGAGCGGATCGGCTCCCGCTGGCAAGGCGGCCGATCGCCTCGCGGTCGGCGGCGCCGGGGATCAGCTCCACTCGACCGGACCAAGCTCGAAGAACCGGCCCGCGCTCTCGACGCCGAAGACGCGGCGGCCGCCGATCACCCGCTCGCCTCCGAGATCGACGAGCTGGTAGTAGACGGGCCGGTTGAGCCGCGCCTCGAGCCCGCCGCGCACATGCACATAGAGGGCGGGCTCCCCGCGTCCGTCGGTGGTGGCGCGCAAGGGATGGTCGGGTCCGGCCACGGTCTCGTCACCCATATTGGTGGTGAAGACCAGCCGGCGGTCCGCGCCCTCCCCCTCGAGCCGGAGGAGGACGGCGAGGAAAGGCGCGTCCTCGACGGTGATGCCGACCTTCTCCACCGGCGTGACGAGCACATATTCCCCGTCGGGCTCACGGCGCAGAATCGTGGAAAACAGGCGCGCCATGGCCGGCCGGCCGATCGGGGTGCCGAGATAGTGCCAGCTGCCGTCGGCGGCGATGCGCATGTCGATGGCGCCGCAATGGTCGGGGTTCCATTTGTCCACGGGCGGCAGGCCGCGCCCTTTCGCCGAGGCTGGCAGCGCATCCG
The DNA here is from genome assembly GCA_013389075.1 of Alphaproteobacteria bacterium. GTDB lineage: Bacteria > Pseudomonadota > Alphaproteobacteria > JACAEB01 > JACAEB01 > JACAEB01. Next base: position 3,803 of record JACAEB010000025.1, on the reverse strand, counting down.
CCAGCCCCTTGAGGAGGTCGGCCCCCCGGGGCGCTGAGCCCGTCGGAGCCGGCGGTCGGGGGGGTGAGGACATAATCTTGACCACTTCGCTCGCAGAGTGCGGAAGGCACTCGATTGAAAGGGACCTTAGGCCAATGACCATCACGCGGGAACCCGGCGCAGGTCAGCTCTCGGCGTCCGACCGGGCGGTGCTCGACGGTGTCGAGGAGATCGTCGCCCAGCTCTTCGCCATCCGCGCGGGGATCGGGCAGGTGATCTTCGGCCAGGACCGCGTGGTCGAGGAAACGCTGGTGACGCTCCTGTGCGGCGGCCATGGCCTGCTCGTCGGCGTGCCGGGTCTTGCCAAGACCCGTCTCGTTGAAACCATCTCGCGCGTGATGGGTCTCGAAAGCCGCCGCGTCCAGTTCACGCCCGACCTCATGCCCAAGGACATTCTGGGCTCGGAGGTCCTCGACACCGAGGCCGACGGCCGCCGCGCCTTCCGCTTCGTCAAGGGCCCGGTCTTCTGCCAGCTCCTCATGGCCGACGAGATCAACCGCGCGAGCCCGCGCACGCAGAGCGCACTCCTTCAAGCCATGCAGGAACGTCAGGTGAGCATTGCCGGGGCCCGCTACGACCTGCCCCATCCCTTCCACGTGCTGGCGACGCAGAACCCGATCGAGCAGGAGGGCACCTATCCGCTGCCGGAGGCCCAGCTCGACCGATTCCTCCTCGAGATCGACATCGACTATCCCGACCCCGCGACCGAACGGCAGATCCTCCTCGCCACCACCGGCACCGCCGACCAGACGGCGCCCGCGCTCGCGGGCCCGGCCGATCTCGAGAAGGCGCAGAGGCTCGTGCGGGTGCTGCCCGTGGGCGAGAGCGTCCTCACGGCGATCCTCGCGCTGACGCGCGGCGCCCGTCCCGCCTCCGCCGCCCTCCCCGAGGTCGAGCGCTATGTCGCCTGGGGGCCGGGACCGCGCGCGGGACAGGCCCTGATGCTCGCCGTGCGCGCCCGCGCCCTGATCGAGGGCCGGCTCGCGCCCTCGATCGACGATGTGCGCGCCCTCGCCGCGCCGGTCCTCAAGCACCGCATGGCCCTGTCCTACGCGGCGCGGGCGGACGGGCTCACCCTGCCCGGCCTCATCGGCAGGCTGGCCGAACGGATCGGCTGAGCCCATGGCGACCTCCGGCCTCTTCCCGTTCCGCCCCCGGACCACCGGGGACGAGGCCGTGGGGCCGCGCCTCCTGTCCGAGGCCGAGGCGGCCGGCGCGGGGGTCCAGAGCCTCCTCGTCGCGGCCGAGCGCGTGGCCGCCACCGTGTCGCTCGGCGTGCACGGGCGGCGCAGAGCCGGTCAGGGCGAGACCTTCTGGCAGTTCCGCCCCTATGACGACACCGACGCGCCGGGCGAGATCGACTGGCGGCAGTCGGCGGCCAGCGACGGGCTCTATGTGCGCGAACTCGAATGGGAGGCGATTCAGTCCATCTATCTGTGGGCGGACCAAAGCCCGTCCATGGCCTACCGCTCGCACCCCGATCTTCCGGCCAAGCGCACGCGCGCGCTCCTCTGCGCGCTGGCGGCGGGGTTCCTCCTCACGCGTGCGGGCGAGCGCATCGGGCTTGCGGGCGTGCGCGGGGCGGGCGGGGCGGGACGCCTGGCCGTCCACGACATCGCCCAGCGCCTCGAGGCAGGAGAGGCCCCGAAAGCTCTGCCCGATTTCGCCGAACTGCCCCGCCATGGCTGTGTTCTCTTGTTCAGCGACTTTCTCTACGATGAGGAGCGGATGGCCCGGGCGATCGAGACGCTCGGCTCCGCGCGGATCCGGGGGCATCTCGTGCAGATTCTCGACCCGTCGGAGGAGGACTGGCCCTTCGAGGGACGCACCGAATTTCTCGGTCTCGGCGCGGGCGAGCAGCTTCTCGCGGGGAAGGCGGAGGCGTTGCGGGAGCGCTACCGGCACCGGCTGACGGCCCACAGGGCGCGCCTGGGCGCGCTCGCCCGGAAGGCCGGCCTGCGGCTTCTCGCCCACAGGACCGACGAGCGGCCCGAACGGCTTCTTCTCGCCCTCGCCGCCGATCTCGCCGATCACAGGCCCAGCCATGACGGCCCGGGCCAGTTCTTCGAAGGCTGATCCCCCGCCCCGGGCGGATCCGTGAAAGGATGACGCGGCCCCGTGCCCCTGCTGCCCGCCATAGGGTTCGAGACCCCGATCGTGCTCGCCGCGCTGGCGGCGCTGCCGCTCCTTTGGTGGCTGATGCGGGCGACCCCGCCCGCGCCGCGTCGCCTCGCCTTCCCGTTCATCCGTCTCGTGATGGACGAGGCGGCGACCGAGGAGACGCCGGCGCGCACGCCCTGGTGGCTGATGGCGCTGAGGCTCGCGCTCGCCGCCGCGCTCATCCTCGCCGCCGCAGGTCCGGTCCTCAATCCCCAGCGCCTCGCCCCGCTCGACCGGCCGCTCCTCCTCGTCATCGACGATGGCTGGGCGTCGGCGCCCGGCTGGCAGGCGATGCTCCGGACCGCGCGCAATGCCATCGCCCGTGCGGATGCGGGCCGTCAGCCGATCGGCCTGCTCACCACCGCCGCGCGCACGGGCCCCGCCCGCCTCGACATGGAGAGCCCGGAGGAGGCCGCGCGCCGTCTCGAGGCCCTCGCGCCCCAGCCCTGGGAGACCGACCGCAGCGCCACGCTCGAGGCGCTCGCCGATCTCGATCCGGGAGCGCCGCGGCGCATCCTCTGGCTGACCGACGGGCTTGCGGGCACGGACGGCACGGCCTTCGGCCGCGCCCTCGCCGAGCTCGGTGATCTCGCCATCGCCGAACCCGGCGCCGAGGCCCTCCCCTTCGCCCTCGGGCGGGTGCGCATCGAACCGGGCCATGTGGTCGTCCCCGTCCAGCGCCCGGGCGGAGAGGCGGTCCGGGCCGAGGCCGCCGTGATCGGCCGCAACGGCGAGGTGCTCGGCGCGGGAGCCGCCGCCTTCGAGGCGGGCGCGACGGAAGCGGAGGCGCGCATCGCCCTGCCGGTCGAGGTGCAGGACGACATCCTGCTCGTGCGTCTCACCTCCCGGGCGAGCGCCGGCGCCACCGCCCTCATCGACGATGCGAGCCGCTTCAAGCGCGTCGGCCTCGCCGAGACGGGCAAGGGCAGCCAGCCCCTTCTGTCCCCGGATCATTACCTCGCCGCCGCCCTCGCCGACCTCGCCCATGTCGAGGCGGCGCCCCTCGAGGCGCTGCTCGCCCGCCCGCCGGGTCTCATCCTGCTCGACGACAGCGTGGGCCTTCTGCCCGAGACGCGCGCCGCCCTCACCGCCTTCCTCGAGGGGGGCGGCATGGTGGTCCGCTTCGCCGGCCCCACCCTCGCAAAGGGCGACGACACGCTCGTCCCCGCCCCGCTGCGGCGGGGCGGGCGCACGCTCGGGGGCGCCCTCGACTGGACCGAGCCGCAGGGCCTCCAGGCCTTCGACGCCGCGAGCCCCTTCGCGGGCCTGCCCATCCCCGAGGATGTCGTGGTGCGGCGCCAGGTCCTCGCCCAGTCCGAGGGCGAGCCGGGCGTCGAGAACTGGGCGCGCCTCGCCGACGGCACGCCGCTCGTCACCGCGCGGAACATCGGCAAGGGGCTGCTCGTCCTCTTTCACGTCTCGGCGACGCCCGGCTGGTCGGACCTGCCGCTCTCGGGCCTCTTCCAGGGCATGCTGGGGCGGCTCGTGGCGCTCGCCGCCGGCAGCGGGTCCGGATCGGGCCCGGACGGGGCGGGCGAGACACTTGCGGGCCGCCTCGCCGCAGGTGGCGCCGCCCTCGCCCCGCGCTTCGCCCTCGACGGTCT
>JACAEB010000087.1 GCA_013389075.1 Alphaproteobacteria bacterium | reverse complement strand
GGTCGGGCCGTCGGCGGACGGATCGTCCCGCGGCGCCCGCCCAGGCGCGCCTTGCGGGCGAGACCGGCCTTCAGCTTCAGGTCACGGCCTCCCGCCGCCGCCAGCGGCGCGGTCCGGCCGAAGGGGCCGACGCCTATGCGCGCGCGCAGGACCGGCCGGGCCTCGCCGGCCAGCGGCTGCGCCTCATCGCCTGAAGCCCTCCGTCAGGACGTCCGTGTGGACCGCCGTGCCGTTTCGGCGAAGGCGAGGAGCGCCAGCGCGAAGAGGACGATCGTGATCGCCTCCTCGCCGAGGCCGATCGCCTGCGCGATCATGGCGGGCAGGCTGATCGAGGCGAGGAGGAGCCCGGAGGCCGTGGCGAGCCAGGGCGCCGAGCGCGGATGGGTGTCGAGCCGGGTGAGCGCGAGCGCCAGCATGGAGATCAGGGCGAAGGCGTTCACCAGCAGCCCGATGCGCGGCTCGCCCGCATAGAGGCTGATGAGGAAGCCCACCGAGGCGATGGCGAGAAAGGCCGTCCCCGACCGCTCCTCGAAATCGCGCACATGGGTGTGGACCGCGCCGAGCGCGAGGCAGGTCGAGCCCACGATCAGGGCGAGCTTGCGGATCTCGGCCGCGAGCGGTGCGACCATCTCGGGAAAGAGCTGGACGAAGGGCAGCGTCACCGCGAGGAAGCCGAAGGTCCCGACGCCGATCAGCCAATAGTGGCGGCTGCCGCCGCGCGCGCCCATCGTGCGTTCGAAGGCGAAGACGGCGACGACCGCCAGCGCCACGGACAGAAGAAAACTGAAACTCATCATGGCTTGCCCCCGCTCCGCTGCGCGCCCGGCGACAGGAGCAGGGCCTCGATGCGCCCGAGCCGGGTCTCGATCGCCTCGAGCCGGCGCAGCACGGCCTCCTCGCCGGCGGGCGCGGCCGCGCGGGCGCCGCGCGGCGGACCCTGAATGCCGGCCCGCTCCACGATGTCGGAGGGATGCGCCCCGAGCAGCCCCGCGAGGAGCGCGATCTCCTCGGGCCGGACCTCGCGCTGGTCCTTGAACAGGGCCTCGACATCGGCGGGACCGATCCCGAGCACGCGGCCGAGATCGGCCCGGCTCAGCCGCATCGCGGCGAGGCGCTGGTCGAACCAGCCGGCATCGAAGAATAGCGCCATGTCTGTCCCTCCCGCGCGGGAGGGTGGGGGCCCGGCGCGTGTCGCGGCCATTATGGCGGGGCCGGGCGGGCGTGCAACCGCGACGCGCGGGCGGGGTGCGACCTTGCGTTGCGCTTGCGGTCGGCCGGCGGTCGGGACAGTCTCGCGCCAGCCATCTCCGCGCCGAGAAAGGCAAGAGCCATGTTCCTGCGCAATCTCTGGTATTTCGCCCTGCCGTCCGCCGAGCTCGCGCCGCGCGCGCTCGTCCGCAAGGTGCTGCTCGGCGAGCCCGTGCTCCTCGGGCGCACGGAGACCGGGACGGCCTTCGCCCTGCGCGACCTCTGCCCGCATCGCGGCGTGCCTCTGTCGGCGGGCCGGCTCAAGGGCAAGGGCGAGGCGGCGGCGGGCGGGGTCTGCGCCGAGAGCGCGGTCGAGTGCCCCTATCATGGCTGGCGCTTCGGGACCGACGGGCGCTGCACGGCGATCCCCTCGCTCCTGCCCGATCAGGGCGTCGACATTTCGCGTATCCGTGTACGGAACTATCCGGTGCGCGAACAGCAGGGGCTCCTCTGGGTCCACATGGGCGCGGAGGGCGACGACCGGCTGGGCGAGGCGGCGCAGGCTGCGGCCGAGCCCGCCGAGCCGCCGCCCCTCCTGCCGGGCTTCGGTGCGGACGCCCGGCCCGCCTTCATCGAGCGCATGAGCTTTGCCTGTCACGTGGATCATGCCGTGATCGGGCTGATGGATCCCGCCCACGGGCCCTTCGTGCACCGCTCCTGGTGGTGGCGCTCGGAGGCCTCGATCCATGCGAAGGCCAAGGCCTTCGGCCCCGCGCCGCGCGGCTTCTCGATGCTCGAGCACGCGCCGTCGAAGAATTCGGGGGCCTACAAGCTTCTGGGCGGCAAGCCCACGACCGAGATCACCTTCTCGCTGCCGGGCCTGCGGACGGAACTCATCCGCATCGGGAAGAACCGCGTGCTCGGCTTCACCGCCGTGACGCCGCTCGAGGACGAGAAGACGGAAGTCACGCAGATCTTCTACTGGACGCTGCCCTGGCTCGCGCTGATCCGGCCCTTCTTCCGGCCCTTCGCGCGCTCCTTCCTGCGCCAGGACCACGACATGGTCATGCTCCAGCGCGAGGGGCTGAAATTCAATCCGCGCCTCATGCTGATCAACGATGCCGACATGCAGGCCAAATGGTATTTCCGCCTCAAGAAGGACTGGGCCGAGGCCCAGGAGCGCGGCACGCCCTTCGTCAATCCGGTCGAGCCCGTGACGCTGCGCTGGCGCAGCTAGCCCGACCGGGGGAGAATTGACAGCCCTCGGCCAAAGGCGTGAACTCGGGTTCAAAGGCGAAAAGCCGGCTCGAAGACGCACGCAAAGGGAGAGGGACGCATGGCCGAGGGAAACGTGGCCGGACGGGAGGCGGGGATCGGACCGGGCGCGGGCTATGCGCTGCGCCCCGTCGGGGTCGAGGATGTCTGGCGCTGGGTCGGTGCCGGCTGGACCGATTTCCGCCGCGCAATGCCCTTCAGCCTCGCCTATGGGGCGGTCTTCACGGGCGTCGGCGTCGCGCTGGTGGCGGGGCTCTTCGCCTCTGGCCTGTCGGCGGTGGTGCCGGTGGCGGCGGGCGCCTTCGCGCTGGTCGGGCCGCTGGTGGCGGTCGGGCTCTACGAGATCAGCCGGCGCCTCGAGGCGGGCGAGCCGCTCGCCTGGAGGCCGATCCTCCTCGTACGGACGGCAGCTCCCGATCAGATCGCCCTCATCGGCGTCGCCCTGCTCCTTCTGCTGATGGTCTGGGCGCGGGCCGCGCAGCTCCTCTTCGCGCTCTTCTCGCATGAGGACTATGTGGTGCTCTCGCAGTTCGCGAGCTGGGTCCTCACCGACCGCGACGGCCTGCTGATGCTCGTGATCGGCACGGTCATCGGGGCGGGGATCGGGCTCTTCGTCTTCGCGATCAGCGCGCTGTCGCTGCCGCTCCTCATGCATCGCGACGTCGATGTCGCGACCGCCATCGGCCTCAGCCTGACGGCCATGCGCCGCTATCCGAGGGCGATGCTGCTCTGGGCCTGGATCATCGCGGCGGCGACCGCGGCGGGGCTCGCGGCCGGTCTCGTCGGGCTCTGCATCGTCTTTCCGATGATCGGCCACGCGACCTGGCACGCCTATCGCCACATGATCGTGTCGCCGGGCGAGGCACGCGGCTGAGGGCGTCAACGCGGCGGGCCGTTGGCGGGCATCCCCCCCGCCGTCATCGCGAGCCCCGCATGGGCGTGGCGATCCAGGCGGCGGGGCGTCTCGTTTCGTGGCCTGGATTGCTTCGCTTCGCTCGCAATGACAGGGGTGTGGCGGGCCGTTGGCGGGCATCCCTCCCCGCCGTCATCGCGGGCCCCGCAGGGGCGTGGCGATCCAGGCGGCGGGGCGTTTCGGCTTGTGGCCTGGATTGCTTCGCTGCGCTCGCAATGACGACGAATGTCATGGCGAGGCCGAAGGCGGCGCTCGCAATGAAGGGGGTGACGGCCGGGGCCGCCAAGGGGACGAGGCGCGCGTCCCGGTCAGGGCAGCGGGCGGTCGTCGTCGTCGACGAGAATGCGCTCGGCGGCGCCCTTGAGGTCGTCATACTGGCCGGATCGGATGCTCCAGAAGAAGGCCCCGAGACCGATCAGACCCAGGAACAGGGCCGCCGGAATGAGCCAGGCAAGGCCGCTCATGCCGCCCTCCGCCCGCGCGCAAGGCGCAGGGCGTTCAGCGTGACGACGATCGAGGAGGACGACATGGCGATCGCGGCGATCAGCGGGGTCACGAGCCCGAGCGCCGCGAGCGGCACCGCGACGGCATTGTAGAGCGCGGCGAAGGCGAAGTTCTCGAGGATCCGCCGCTTCGCCGCCCGCGCCACGTCCACGGCCTCGGTCAAGGGCGCGAGGCTGTCGCCGTTGAGCACGAAATCGGCGGCATGCTGGCTTGCCTCCACGGCCGAGCCGGGCGAGAGCGAGACATGGGCGCCGGCAAGCGCGGGCGCGTCGTTGAGCCCGTCGCCCACCATCAGTGTCCGGCGCCCGTCCGCCTTCAGCGCCGCGAGGCGCGCGAGCTTGTCCTGGGGCGAGAGGCGGGCCGTCCAGCGCTCGAGCCCGACGAGCGCCGCGAGCCGGCGGGCAGGCGCCTCGCCATCGCCCGTGAGCATTTCCGAGGCGATCCCGCGCGCGGCGAGGCCCGCAATGGCGGTGGCGGCAGCGGGCCGGGGCGTGCCCTCATAGGCAAGGCGCACCGGCGCGCGCTCGCCCAGACGGAACCAGACGGCATCGCCTTCGGGGTCCGGCGTCGTGAGCCCCACCCAGTCGGGGCTGCCGAGTCGGGCGGGTCTGCCCTCCACCGTCCCCTCGATCCCCTTGCCGGGCAGCTCGAAACTCTCTTCGGCGAGGGGCCCCGGGCCCGCCGCCTCGGCGATGGCGCGCGAGATCGGATGGCGGCTTCCGCGGGCGAGGCGGGCGGCGAATTCGAGATCCTCCGCCGACAGACGGTCAGGCTCGGTGAGGCGAAGCCGGCCCGTGGTAAGCGTGCCGGTCTTGTCGAAGACGGCATAGTCGGCCTCGGCGAGCCGCTCGAGCGCGTCCCCCGATTTCACCAGTATGCCGGCGCGGAAGAGGCGCCCCGTCGCCACCACCTGCACGGCCGGAACGGCGAGCCCCAGCGCGCAGGGGCAGGTGATGATGAGCAGCGCGATGGCGTTTATGAGCGAGGTGCGGACATCGCCGCTCGCCAGCATCCAGCCGGCGAAGACGGCGAGCGCCGCCCCGTGCACCAGCGGCACGTAGAGCGAGGCCGCCCGGTCGGCGAGCCGCACATAGGCGGTCTTGGACTGCTCGCCCGTCTCGATCAGCCGGGCGAGATCGGCGAGGAAGGAATCGGCCGCCGGCGCCTCGGCGCGGACGAGGAGCCGTCCCGTGAGGTTGAGGACGCCCGAGACCAGCCGGTCCCCCGGACCCACGGCGCGCGGGGTGGCCTCGCCGGTGGCGATCGAGAGGTCGGCTTCCGAGCGCCCGTCCTCGATGGCTACGTCCACCGGCACGCGGTCGCCGGGGGCCAGCACGAGCCGGTCGCCCGGCCGCACCTCCCGCGCGGGCACCGCCACGATGTGGCCGTCCGCACCCAGACGGTTGGCGGCGGTGGCCTGCAGCGCGAGGAGATCGCGGGCCGCCCCCCGCGCGCGCCGGCGCAGGAGATGGTCGAGCCAGCGCCCGATCAGGAGAAAGAAGAGCAGCGTGACGGCCGCGTCGAAATAGGCATGCGCGCCGCCCGCGATCGTCTCGTGGAGGCTCAGCCCCAGGGCGAGGAGGACGGCGAGCGAGATGGGCACGTCCATATTGGCCCGTCCCCTCCTCAGTGCACGGAGCGCCGAGCCGAAAAAGGGCCGGCCAGCATAGAGCGCGGACGGCATGGCGATGAGCGCGGACAGCCAGTGGAAGAGGAGGCGAGTCGTTTCGGTCATCTCGCCCCCGGCCCAGATCGAGACCGAGAGCAGCATCACGTTGGCCGCCGCGAAGCCGGCGACCCCGAGACAGCGCAGGAGGCGCCGGCCTTCCGCATCGTCCTCCGCCGCCGCGCGGGTGGGATCGAAGGGCGTCGCCCGGTAGCCGAGCCGTGCCAGCGTCTCCGGAATGGTCGCCGGGCGCAGGCGGCCCGCGTCGAACCGCACGCGCAGCTTGCCGGTCGAGAGGTTGAGACGGGCCTCGGTGACGCCCGGCAGGGCCTTGAGGCCGGTCTCGATCTTCGACAGGCACCCCGCGCAGCGGGCGCCCTGGACGAGGAGTTCGAGCTCCTCGCCCTCGGCGCCATGGCGCAGGAACGGCGCGGGATCCACGATGTCGGCGGCCGCCGCCGGCGGCTCGCCCGTGCTGGGGCAACCGCGCATGCCGGCGCTGTCGGGACCGTCTACTTTATCCATAGCTGCTTTCGTGCCTCGAAGGGGCTGCCATCGTCGAAGGCGGTGACAATGTGCATCGTCCAGCGCCCGGCGCCGACGCCCGTGAGCTCGGCACTGTAGCGCCCCGCGCCCTCGGGCGTGAAGGCGAGGGGCAGATCCTCCGTATCCGTCGCGGCGCGCCGCAGTTCGCCCGAGAGCGCAAGGCCCTCGAGCGGGCGGCCGCCCGCATCGGACATCACGACGGTGAGACGGTGCACGCCGTCCGGCGTGGTGTCGACCGCCGCTGCCGCCTGCCAGCCGCGCCGCGCCTGCTCGGCGCGCGCGTCGAGTTCGGCATTGATGGTTCTGGCGAGCCCCCGCGTGAACGGCTCGTCCACGACGAGACCGGGAAAGCTGCGCGTCGCGAGCGTGATGAAGACGGCGTTGACGCCGATCACCAGCGCGAAGAACCCGATCATGGCGAGCAGCACATGCCGCCCGGTGATCTCGAAGCCCCTGTGTCCGCTCATGTCCGGGATCCTGTCTGGAAGACCGACTTCGTGGTGGCGAGGGCGCCGCTCTCCGCGCTCTCCACACGGAAGGTCACGTCGAGCGATGGAACGGTGCGCGCCTCCTTCGGCGCGGTGAGGAAGACGCGGAAGGGCGAGACCGTGTCGGGCCGCGCCTCGAGCGCCACGCTGCCATCGGGCGAGGTGCCGGTCCCGATCACCCGGACCTCGAGTGGCACGCCGGCCTCGACGCTCAGCCGGAAGGTCCGCGCCACATTGTCCTTGTTGAGGATCTTGACCTCGTAGCCGTTGCGCACGCTGCCGTCGGACAGCACGACATAGGTGGGGTTGCGGTCCCGCAGGATCGAGAGTTCGGCCTGCGTGCGCGTGGCGAGCCCCGCCAGCATGACGCCCGCGACGATGAGCCAGGCCGCGGCGTAGTAGATCGTCCGTGGACGCAAGGGGCGGAAGCGGGGCTTGAGCTTCTGGGCCCGGCGCTCGGCATTGACGGCGGAGTCGTAGGCGATGAGCCCGCGCGGGCGTCCGATCTTGCCCATGATCTCGTCGCAGGCATCGATGCAGAGCGCGCAGTTGATGCATTCGAGCTGGTCGCCGTCGCGGATGTCGATCCCCATCGGGCAGACGGCGACGCACTGGCGGCAGTCGACGCAGTCGCCGCGTCCGTCCCAGGGCTCGCCCTTCTTGTGCGCCCCGCGCGGCTCGCCCCGGTCGCGCCGGTAGGTGACCTCCAGCGTCTCGTGATCGGTCATCGCCCCCTGGATGCGAGGCCAGGGGCACATGTAGGTGCAGACCTGCTCGCGCATCAGCCCCGCGAGCGAATAGGTGGTGAAGGTGAGAAGGCCGGCGAAGAGATAGGCCGAGCCCGGCGCATCGCCCGTGAAGAAGTCGCGCGCGATGGTGGGCGCGTCGTGGAAATAGAGGATCCAGGCCCCGCCCGTCGCGAAGGCTATCAGCAGCCAGATGGCGTGCTTGGCGCCCCGCTTGGTGATCTTCTCGGCCGTCCAGGGCGCGCGGTCGAGCCGGATGCGCGCATTGCGGTCGCCCTCCACGAAGCGTTCGGCGGCGATGAAGAGATCCGTCCACACCGTCTGCGGACAGGCATAGCCGCACCATACGCGCCCCACCAGCGCGGTCACGAGAAAGAGCGTGAGCGCGGCGAGGATCAGGAGGCCCGTGATGAAATAGATCTCCTGCGGCCAGATCTCGAGGAAGAAGAAGTAGAAACGCCCGCCCTCGAAATCGACGAGCACCGCCTGGGAGGGCTCGCCCGCGCCACGCGGCCAGCGCAGCCAGGGCAGGCCGTAATAGACGCCGAGCGTGAGGATCAGCAGCGCCCATTTCACGGCGCGGAAGCGCCCGGAGACGCGCTTTGGAAAGATCGGCTCGCGCGCCTTGTAGAGCGCGCGCGCCGTGGCCGAATTCACCGCGGCGACGTCCAGCCGGCTCACGCCGTCGGCGGCCAGGCCCTGGTGTTTCACATCCATCGTGCGGGCGATCCTTCAGCGGACGTCCCATCCGGTCTTCCGGAGGGGACGGCCCGGCAGGGTCAGCTTCCCTCGCCGCCGCCCAGCGTGTGGACGTAGATGGCGAGCGCGTCGATTGTGCCCTCGTCGAGCCGGTCCGCCCAATAGGGCATCACGCCGCGCCGGCTGTTTGTCACAGTCTCGCGGAGAGTCTCGTAATCGCCGCCATAAAGCCATTCGGCATCGGTGAGGTTGGGCGCGCCGAATTCGCGCAGGCCCTTGCCCGCCTCGCCATGGCAGGAGGCGCATTGCGCGGCGAAGATCGCCCTGCCTCCGGCCGCCGCGGCGGCATCGGCCTCCTGCCCCGACAGGGCGAGGACATGATTGACGACGGCGTGGATCTCGGCGCCCGACAGGATGCCGTCGCGGCCGAAGGCCGGCATGTCCGACTGGCGCGTGTCGGGATGTCCGGAGCGGATGCCGTAGAGCAGCGTCTGCTTGATGTCGGAAAGGCCGCCGCCCCAGAGCCAGACATCGTCATTGAGGTTCGGGTAGCCCTTGAAGCCTTGCGCGCCCGAGCCATGGCAGGTCGCGCAATTGTCGCCGAAGGCCGACCTGCCGGCGGCGAGGGCGAACTGCAGGAGCTCGGGATCGTTCTCGACCGAGCCGAGCGAGGCCCCGGCGAGCTTCGCGAAGAGGGGCCCGCGCGCCGCCTCGGCGGCGCTCAGCGCCTCGGCCACATTGGTCCGCTCCGAGTGGTTGCGCAGGCCCGGTGTCGCGCCGGCCATGCCCGGCAGGCCCGGAATGGCGGGCATGAAGATCATGTAGCCGATGGACCAGACGATGGTGGCGTAGAAGATCCACACCCACCAGCGCGGCAGCGGCCGGTTCAGCTCCTTGATCCCGTCCCATTCATGGCCGGTGGTCTCATAGCCCGAGACCTGATCGATGTCCTTCTTCGAACCGCTCATCTCGTCCTGTCTCCCCGATCGTGGGTCTCGTCTTGAGGGTCGCCCGGCCGCTCGTCGTCACCGAGCGGCAGGCGGGCCGCCTTGCGGAACGTCTCGCGGTTCGACGGCAACAGCGCGTAGATCAGCACAAGGACGAAGGCGAGGACGAAGAGAAGCAGTCCCCAGCTCTGCGCGAATGCCGCCAGCCGCTCGTACATGTCCTCGTCCTATCTCAGGTTTTCCGGTGCGCTGGCCTCGTAGACGGAGAAGTCCACCATCGTGCCGAGCACCTGGAGATAGGCGATGAGCGCGTCGAGTTCGCTGATCATCGCCGGATTGCCGTCGAAATCGCGCGTCTGCGCCTTGGGATAGCGCGTGGCGAGATCGCCATAGGGATCGAGCTGCGCCTCGAGATCGGCCTTCGCGCCCGCGATCATCTCGTCCGTATAGGGAACGCCGACGCGGCGATTGGCGATCAGATCCTCCTCGATGCGCGCATAGTCGAGGGCCGTCGTCTCGAGAAAGGCGTAAGGAGGCATGACGGATTCGGGCACCACGGAGCGCGGATCGCGCATGTGGTCGCGGTGCCATTCGTCCGAATATTTTCCGCCCACGCGCGCCAGATCCGGCCCCGTCCGCTTCGAGCCCCACTGGAAGGGGTGGTCGTACATGCTTTCCGCCGCGAGCGAGTAGTGGCCGTAGCGCTCCACCTCGTCGCGCATGGGGCGGACCATCTGGCTGTGGCAGACGTAGCAGCCCTCGCGGATGTAGATGTTGCGCCCCGCGAGCTCGAGCGGGCTGTAGGGGCGCACGCCCTCCACCTCCTCGATCGTGTTGTCGAGATAGAAGAGGGGGGCGAGCTCCACGATGCCGCCGATGGAGACGACGACCACGATGGCGAGCGAGAGGAGCAGCGAGTGCTTTTCGAGCAGGGCGTGACGTTCGAGCATCTTGCCGCCTCCTAGCGCGCCGGAACCGTGGCGGCGGCGGGGGCGGGCTGATCCTTCAGCTCGGCCACCCGCACATCCCCCCGGGCCGTGCGGTACAGGTTGTAGATCATGATGAGGGCACCCACGAGGTACATCGCTCCGCCCACGGCGCGAATGATGTAGGGGATGTGCATCCGCGCCACCGTCTCGACGAAGGAGAATTCGAGGAAGCCGAGATCGGTGTAGGACCGCCACATCAGGCCCTGCATGATGCCCGAGGTCCACATCGAGGTGATGTAGAGGAGGATGCCGAGGGTGGAGATCCAGAAGTGCCACTCCACCAGCGCGAAGGAGTAGAGGCGCGGACGCTTCCAGAGCCATTGCGTGAGGCAGTACATCGCCCCGAAGGAGACGAAGCCCACCCAGCCGAGGGCGCCCGAATGCACGTGACCGATGGTCCAGTCCGTATAATGCGAGAGCGAGTTGACCGCGCGCACCGACATGACCGGGCCCTCGAAGGTCGACATGCCGTAGAAGGCGACCGAAACCACCAGCATGCGGATGACGGGGTCGGTGCGCAGCTTGTCCCAGGCGCCCGACAGCGTCATGAGGCCGTTGATCATGCCGCCCCAGCTCGGCATCCACAGCATGATCGAGAAGGTCATGCCCAGCGTCTGCGCCCATTCGGGAAGCGCCGTGTAGTGAAGATGGTGCGGGCCGGCCCAGATGTAGATGAAGATCAGCGACCAGAAGTGCACGATCGACAGCCGGTAGGAATAGACCGGCCGCTCGGCCCGCTTGGGCACGAAGTAGTACATGATCCCGAGGAAGCCCGCAGTGAGGAAGAAGCCCACCGCATTGTGGCCGTACCACCATTGCGTCAGCGCATCCTGCACCCCGGCGAAGAGCGAGTAGCTCTTGACGGAGGTGAGGCTCACCGGCATGGCGAGATTGTTGGTGATGTGCAGGACCGCGATGGTCAGGATGAAGGCGAGGTAGAACCAGTTCGCCACATAGATGTGCGGCTCCTTGCGCTTCCAGATGGTGCCGAGGAAGACAAGGAGATAGGCGACCCAGACGATGGTGAGCCAGAGATCCGTGTACCACTCGGGCTCGGCATATTCCTTGGACTGCGTGATGCCGGCGAGATAGCCCGTGGCGGCGATGACGATGAAGAGCTGATAGCCCCAGAACACGAACCAGCCCCACCAGCCGCCGGCGAGCCGGGCCCGGCAGGTGCGCTACACGCAGTAGAAGGAGGTGGCGATCAGCGCATTGCCGCCGAAGGCGAAGATGACGGCGGAGGTGTGCAGCGGCCGCAGCCGCCCGAAATTGGTGAAGCCCCAGTCCTCGAAATAGAAGAGGGTCGGGAAGGCGAGCTGCAGCGCGATGACCACGCCGACGAGGAGGCCGGCGACGCCCCAGAACATGGTGGCGATGACCCCGGCCTTGACGATGCCGTCCTCGTAGCGCGTTTCGTCGATCGGCCCGATCCCCTCGTTCAGCTTCACCGCGAAGCCGTCGATCCAGGCGATGAACGCGATGAGGAACACGCTCGCATGGAACCGCATCAGCGGGTCGCTCGAGCCGGCGAGCATGGCGAAAGCGAGCGCCGTGAACAGGCCGATCACCACGATCTGGCCGAACACGTCGAAGGTGCGGTCCGTTTTGGTGTGAGCGATCATCTTGGGCCGGTCTCCCCCGCGAAATGCGATTCGGTGGCAATTCACGTACGACTATTATGGTTTTTCAACCGGCCCGCCATGCGACGTTTGGTCGATGCGTTGCTACGTCGCCGTGGCAGGCAAACCCGCCCTCGGACGGCGCGCGCCAGCCCTGCCCTCCACGCGGTGCGGTGAGGCTTGGAGCGGCGGGGCCGCCCGCGATAAGCTCGCCGGACCGGACGGCGAGCGACGCGGGTCGCGACCCGTCACGGACGAGCCGGCGCACAAGGACCGGCGACACCCATCCGGGCGAGGGAGGCCGCAGCCGTGAAGACGCGAATCACCGACCTGTTCGACATCCGCTATCCGATCATCCAGGGCGGCATGCATTATGTGGGCTATGCCGAGCTCGCCTCGGCCGTGTCGAGTGCCGGCGGCCTCGGCATCATCACGGGGCTGACGCAGCCGACCCCTGAGGATCTCGCGCGCGAGATCGCCCGCTGCCGCGAGATGACCGACAAGCCCTTCGGCGTGAACCTCACCTTCCTGCCCGCCTTCACCGCGCCGCCCTATCCCGAATACATCCGCGCCATCATCGAGGGCGGGGTGAAGATCGTGGAGACGGCCGGGCGCAATCCCGAGCAGTACATGGGCCAGCTCAAGGCCGCGGGCATCAAGGTCATCCACAAGTGCACCTCCGTCCGCCACGCCCTGAAGGCCGAGAAGATCGGCTGCGACGCGGTCAGCGTGGACGGGTTCGAATGCGGCGGCCATCCGGGTGAGGACGATATTCCGAACATGATCCTCCTGCCGCGCGCGGCCGAGGAGCTCTCCGTTCCCTTCGTCGCCTCCGGCGGCATGGCGGATGCGCGCAGCCTCGTCGCCGCGCTCGCCCTCGGGGCCGACGGGATGAACATGGGCACGCGCTTCATCGCCACGAAGGAGGCGCCCGTCCACGAGAACGTGAAGAAGGCGCTCGTCGAGGCGAGCGAGCTCGAAACGCGCCTCATCATGCGCCCCTTGCGCAACACCGAACGGGTGCTGAACAATGCGGCGGTCGAGCGCATCCTCGAGATCGAGCGGCAGAAGGGCGGCGGGGTCGGCATCGACGACATCCGCCCGCTCGTCGCCGGCACGCAGAACCGCAAGGTGCTGCAGGAGGGCGAGATGGATGCGGGCGCGTGGAGCTGCGGCATGGTGGCCGGGCTCATCCACGACATCCCGACGGTCAAGGAGCTCATCGACCGCATCGTCTCCGAAGCGCAGGCGATCATCCGCAAGCGGCTCGAAGGCATGCTCGCCGCCTGAGCGGATCGGGAGGCGGGGAGCCGGGCCATGGTGCAGGAGCGTCACGAGGTGGGGCCACGGCGCTTTCGCGAGCGCTTCGGCCGCGTCTTCGAGGAATTCGAGGTGGGCGACGTCTACGAGCACCGTCCCGGCAAGACGGTGACCGAATACGAGAACCACCTCTTCACCCTGATGACGATGAACCACCACCCGCTCCATTTCGACGCCGAATACGGGGCGCGGACGGAGTTCGGACGCAATCTCGTCGTCAGCCCGCTGACGCTCGCGCTTCTGATCGGCATGAGCGTGAGCGATGTCAGCGCCAAGGCGATCGCCAATCTCGGCATGGACGAAGTGCGCTTTCCCGCGCCCGTCTTCGCGGGTGACACGCTCTATGCCGAGAGCGAGGTGCTCGAGAAGCGCCCGTCCGCCTCGCGGCCCCATCAGGGCATCGTCACCATACGGACGACAGGGCGCAATCAGAAGGGCGAGGTGATCTGCACCTTCAGGCGCTCGGTGCTCGTGCCCTTCCGGGGGCACGCGCTGGAGGACAGGATCGGGTTCTACTGAACCGGAGGCGGGCATGACCCAAAGTCTTTCGGAGACGGACGAAGCGGCGATGCTCGAGGCGGTGGGCCGCTGGCTCGAGCGCGAGGTCGCCCCGCATGTGGCGCGGATGGAGGCGGCGGACGAATATCCCGCGCGCTTCGTCGAACAGCTCAAGGAGATGGGGCTCTTCGGCGCCACCATCTCGCCCGATTATGGCGGGCTCGGATTGTCCGCGCTCACCTATTCGCGGATCGTCGCGCGCATCTCCGAGACCTGGATGAGCCTCACCGGGCTCTTCAACACCCATCTCCTCATGGCGCGCGCGGTTGAACGCTACGGCACCGAGCTGCAGAAGACCTACTGGCTGCCGCGCTTTGCGAGCGGGGAGATCCGCGGCGCCCTCGGGCTCACCGAGCCCGATGCGGGAAGCGATCTTCAGGGCATCCGCACGCGCGCGCGCCGGCTCGCGGACGGGCGCTACCGGATCGACGGGTCCAAGACCTGGATCACCAATGGCGTCGAGGGCGGGGCGGTGGCGCTCCTCGTCAAGACCGACCCCGAAGCCGATCCGCCCCGCGCCGGCATGTCCATGTTCATCGCGCCGAAAGTCGACCCCGACACGGGGCGGCCGCATGAGGGATTCAAGACAGGACGCAAGCTGAACAAATTGGGATACAGGGGCGTCGATACGGGCGAGCTCTTCTTCGACGACTATGTGCTCGACGCCGAGCGCCATCTCATCGGCGGGGTGGAGGGGCAGGGCTTCTACATGGCCGTCAGCGGGCTCGAGCTCGGGCGGGTCAACGTCGCCGCGCGCGGGGTCGGCATCGCGCGGCGCGCCCTCGCCGAGGCGCTCGCCTATGCCCAGACCCGGCACACCATGGGCAGGCCGATCGCCGAGCATCAGACGATCCAGCTCAAGCTCGCCGAGATGGCGACGCGGGCGCGCGCGGCGGAGCTCCTCGTCGAGGACGCGGCCCGTGCCTTCGACCGGGGCGCGCGCGCCGACATGGAGGCGGGCATGGCGAAATATTTCGCCTCGGAGGCGGCGCTCGAGAACGCCATCGACGCCATGCGCATCCATGGCGGCAACGGCTATTCGAAGGAGTATCCGCTGGAGCTCCTTTTCCGCGACGCCCCGCTGCTCTGCATCGGCGAGGGCACGAACGAGATCCAGCGCCTCGTCATCGCCCGCCAGCTCGTCGCGCGCAATCCGGTCTGAGGGCGGCGCTCCGCCCCGCCTCTTTCCTCCCCTGCCGCGCGGAGGAGGCGCCGCGTCAGCGGCGGATGGGGGACGAGCCGGCCCCTACCGCCGGGCGAGGACGAGGCACTGGGTCGTGCGGCCGATGATGCCGTGGCGGTCGCAGAGCATGCCGTGCGCGAGGCCTCTGCCTTCATCCGACAGCCAGGTCTGGCCTTCGAGCAGGATCCACTCCCCTCGCGGGGCGCGGGTGATGTGGATGGTGAGGTCCGCGTTGATGAAGGTCCACTCGTTGAAGTCGAGCGAGCGGCTGATGCCGTTGCAATAGTCGGCGGCGGCGGCCATCCGCATGAGCGGGGTCGTCTCGTGACCTTCGACGAAGGGCCGCAGATGGTGGAACCAGGCGGCGCCGAAGCCGGGCTTCTGGTCGCGCAGGGGCCGGAGGTCGAGCGCCTCGCTGAAGCCGGGCACCTTGAAGGGCAGGTTGTGCACGGCTGCCGCGGGCGGAATGTCGGGGAGGTCGGACCGGTCGAACCGCCGGTCCTCCGGCACCGGATCATCGGCCGTGCGGATGCGCAGGGCGTGGGCGCGCACGACCTCCTTGCCGCCGGCGCTGAGCACGGCATCGACGGTCTGGATGTTCCGCCCCTCCCGCGTCACCTCGGTCTCGATGCGCAGGGGCGCGATCGGCACGGGGCGCATGAGGTCGAGCGTGAGGCGGCTCACCTGCATCGGCCGTTCGGCGGGCAGGCCGTCGATGATCATGGCAAGAAGGCTCGCAGGCGCGCCGCCGTGCTGGAGCCCCGGATCCCACGGCCCCGCCGCGAAGCGCGTCGGGTGTGCCGTGTCGCCCTCGAGCCGGAAGACCGGTTCGGCGAGATCGCCCTGTGCGTCGCCCCCGAGGATCATTGGAAGGCCTGAATGCCGGTCTGGGCTCGGCCCAGGATCAGGGCGTGCACGTCATGCGTGCCCTCATAGGTGTTGACCGTCTCGAGATTCACGACGTGCCGCATCACGTGATACTCGTCGGAAATGCCGTTGCCGCCATGGACGTCGCGCGCCGTCCGGGCGATGTCGAGCGCCTTGCCGCAATTGTTCCGCTTGAGGAGGGAAATCGCCTCCGGAAGGTACGCCCCCTGATCGATCAGCCGGCCGAGGCGGAGCGCGCCGCAAAGCCCCAGCGTGATCTCGGTCTGCATGTCGGCGAGTTTCTTCTGGACGAGCTGGGTGGCGGCGAGCGGCCGTCCGAAGACTTTCCGGTCGAGCGCATAGGCGCGCGCCGCGTGCCAGCAGAACTCGGCGGCACCCATGGCGCCCCAGGCGATGCCGTAGCGCGCCTTGTTGAGGCAGGAGAAGGGCCCGCGCAGGCCCTTGACGTTGGGAAGCATCGCCTCGTCGGGCACGAAGGCGTCGGCGAGCGAGATCTCACCCGTCACCGAGGCGCGCAGGCTCATCTTGCCCATGATCTTGGGCGTGGTGAAACCCTCCGTGCCCCGATCGACGAGAAAGCCGCGGATCTCCTCGCCATTCCGCTTGGCCCAGACGAGCGCGACATCGGCGATGGGGCTGTTGGTGATCCACATCTTGGCGCCGTTGAGGACATAGCCGCCATCCACCTTGCGCGCCACGGTGCGCATGGAGCCCGGATCGGAGCCGCCATCGGGCTCGGTGAGGCCGAAGCAGCCCACCCATTCCCCGGAGGCCAGGCGCGGCAGATATTTGCGGCGCTGCTCCTCGCTGCCGAATTCGTAGATCGGATACATGACGAGCGAGGACTGCACCGACATGGCCGACCGGTAGCCCGAATCGATGCGCTCCACCTCGCGCGCCATCAGCCCGTAGGCGACATGGCTCGCATCCGATCCGCCATAGGCCTCGGGCAGGGTCGAGCCCAGAAGGCCGAGCGCGCCCATCTCAGTCATGATCTCGCGGTCGAAGCGCTCCTCGCGCGTCGCC
Source organism: Alphaproteobacteria bacterium (assembly GCA_013389075.1). Taxonomy (GTDB): domain Bacteria; phylum Pseudomonadota; class Alphaproteobacteria; order JACAEB01; family JACAEB01; genus JACAEB01. Next base: position 391 of record JACAEB010000087.1, on the reverse strand, counting down.
GTCAGCACCCGGGTGAGGAGCCTGTCCTGCGCGAAGGCGCGCGTCGAATCGCGAACGAGCCGCTCCTCCTCGGTCAGCTCGAGATCGAGATGGAGCGGGTCTTCCCAGGAGAAGCCGAGTTGAGCCTCGGCGGACGCGGGGGAGGGGGCGGACATGGCGGCTCCTGCTTCTGGATCGGATCGGCGGACATGTGGGGGCATAGGAGTCGGCCCGACGCGGAGCGTCAAGCGGGGGCCTGCACAGGCGACATGCGCCAGCCGCAGGGCCCCGCGCGGGCTCTGCGGCAGGCGCGGGGCTCAGCTCAGGGCGAGATCGAGCTGGCGGGCGGCCGCCGCACCCCGGGCGGCGCCCTCGTGCCGCAGCAGCCAGGACTTGCGGGTGAGCCCGCCGG
>JACAEB010000040.1 GCA_013389075.1 Alphaproteobacteria bacterium | reverse complement strand
CGCTCGTCTTCGCGCGGGCCGGTGCGCCGGCGCGGCCGCCGCTCATCCTGCCCCGCCCCGAGCCCATCGAGGTGGTGGCGGAGGTGCCGGACGGCCCGCCCCGCATCTTCCGCTGGCGGAAGGTTTCGCGGCGGGTGGCGCGGGCCGAGGGACCCGAGCGCATCGCGCCCGAATGGTGGCGGCAGGAACGCGGGCTCACGCGCGACTATTACGCGCTCGAGGACGAGACCGGCAACCGCTTCTGGGTCTACCGGGCGGGGCTTTATGAGCGCGAGAGCGCCGAGCCGCGCTGGTTCCTGCACGGACTGTTCGCCTGAGGGTCCCATGGGTTTCGCCGAAGCCTGCGCGCGCTCCAATTTCAGCTTTCTCGAAGGGGCCTCCCATCCCGACGAGATGGTGGCGCAGGCGAAAGCGCTCGGCCTGTCGGCCATCGGCATCGCCGACCGCAACACGCTCGCGGGCGCCGTGCGGGCCTTCAGCGCGGGACGGGCGGAGGGCGTGCGCGTCCTCACCGGCAGCCGGCTCGTCCTTCGGGACGGCACCTGCCTTCTCGCCTATCCGCGGACCCGCCCCGCCTATGGCCGGCTCTGCCGCCTTCTCACCCTCGGCAATCGGAGAGCGCCCAAGGGGGCCTGCCATCTCGACCTCGCCGACGTGCTCGAGGCCGGCGAGGACACGGCCTTCATCCTGATGCCGCCGGAGGATCTCGCCGACGCCTCCTTCGAGGCCGCGGCGCGGGCGCTCGCCGAGCGCTTTCCCCGTGCGCTGCGGCTCGGCGCGGTGCTCGGCCATCAGGGTACGGAGCGCCGGCGCCTGCGCGCGCTCGCCGAGATGGGCGCGGGGCTCGGGGCAAGGCTCCTGCCCACCACCGACCCGCTCTATCACACGCCCGCCCGCCGCCCGCTCGCCGATGTCGTGCACGCCATCCGCCTCGGCCGGCCGGTCGAGGCCTGCGGGCTCGTGCTTGCCGCCAATACCGAGCGCCATCTCAAATCCCCCGCCGAAATGACCCGGCTCTGCGCAAGCGCGGGCTTTCCGGACGCTCCGGCCGAGACCGGGGCACTCCTCGCCGAGATTTCCTTCTCGCTCGACGAGCTCTCCTATCAGTATCCCTCCGAGGGCGGAGCGCCGGGCGAAAGCCCGCAGGAGACGCTCGAACGGCTCGCGCGGGAGGGGTTTGCCTGGCGCTTTCCGCAAGGCGTGACGCCGAAGATCGAGGCCATGCTCGCCCATGAGCTCGCCGTGATCGGCCAACTCGGCTACGCGCCCTATTTCCTCACCGTGCACGAGATCGTCAGCTTCGCGCGGTCGCGGGGCATCCTCGCGCAGGGGCGCGGCTCGGCGGCCAATTCGGTGGTGTGCTACGTGCTCGGCCTCACCGCCGTCGACCCCACCCGCGTCGATCTCCTCTTCGAGCGCTTCATCTCGCCCGAGCGCGGCGAGCCGCCCGACATCGACATCGATTTCGAGCATGAGCGGCGCGAGGAGGTGATCCAGTACATCTATGCCCGCTACGGCCGCCACCGGGCGGGGCTCGCGGCGACGGTCATCACCTATCGCGCGCGCTCGGCGGTGCGCGAGGTGGGCAAGGCGCTCGGCCTGTCGCTCGACATGGTGGGCGCGCTCGCCCGCACCGTCTGGGGCTGGTCGGCCGAGGGCATTCCCGAGAGCCGGCTCGCCGAGCTCGGGCTCGATGCCGCCGATCCGCGCCTTGCCGCCTGCCTCGGCCTGACCGCGGAGCTCATCGGCTTTCCCCGCCACCTCTCCCAGCATGTGGGCGGCTTCGTGCTCACCGAGGGCCCGCTCGAGGAGGTCGTGCCCATCGGCAATGCCGCCATGCCGGACCGCACCTTCGTCGAGTGGGACAAGGACGATCTCGACCGGCTCGGCATACTGAAGATCGACGTGCTCGCGCTCGGCATGCTCACCTGCATCGCCAAGGCCTTCGCGCTGCTCGAGACGCGCTACCGCCGCCCGCTCGGCCTCGCCGAGGTGCCGCCCGAGGATCCTCGCGTCTACGACATGCTCTGCCGGGCCGATTCGGTCGGCGTCTTCCAGGTCGAGAGCCGCGCGCAGATGTCCATGCTGCCGCGCCTGCGCCCGCGCAATTTCTACGATCTCGTGATCGAGGTGGCGATCGTCCGTCCCGGTCCCATCCAGGGCGACATGGTCCATCCCTATCTGCGCCGGCGCGCGGGAGCCGAGCCCGTCAGCTACCCGTCCGAAGAGCTGCGGGCGGTGCTCGACAAGACGCTCGGCGTGCCGCTCTTCCAGGAGCAGGCCATGCGCATCGCCATCGTGGCGGCGGGCTTCACGCCGGCCGAGGCCGACCGGCTGCGCCGGGCCATGGCGACCTTCCGCAAGACGGGCCTCATTCACGAGTTCCGGCACAAGCTCATCGAGGGCATGGTGGCCAACGGCTATGAGCGCGATTTCGCCGAGCGCTGCTTCCGGCAGATCGAGGGGTTCGGCGAATACGGCTTTCCCGAGAGCCATGCGGCGAGCTTCGCGCTGCTCGTCTATGTCTCGGCCTGGCTCAAATGTCATTACCCGGACGTCTTCGCCTGCGCCATCCTCAACAGCCAGCCCATGGGCTTCTATGCGCCGGCCCAGCTCGTGCGCGACGCGCGCGAGCACGGCACGCAGGTGCGTCCGCCCGACGTGAATGCGAGCGAATGGGACTGCACGCTCGAGCCGCTTGGCGAGGTCGGGAGGGGAGCGCAGGAGCGCGGCAACGCCTTCGCCCTGCGTCTTGGGTTCCGCCAGATCAAGGGCCTGCGCGAGCCCGAGGCGCGCGCGCTCGCAGGCGCGCGGGGGGAGGGCTATGAGAGCCTGTCCGATCTCTGGCGCCGGGCCGGCGTGTCGCGCGCCTGCCTTGCCCGTCTCGCCGAGGCCGACGCCTTCCGCTCGCTGGGGCTCGACCGGCGCCAGGCGCTCTGGGCTGTCGAGGCACTGGCCGAGGAGACGCCGCTCTTCGCCGGTCTCGACGATCAGGCGCCTACGGAGGATTGCGAGAAGCTGCCGCGCCTCACCCTGCCCGAGCATGTGGTGGAGGACTATACCTTCCTGCGCCTGTCGCTGAAGGCCCATCCGCTCGCCTTCCTGCGCCCGGCCTATGGGGCCGAGGGTATTCTCGCCGCCGCCGATCTCGCCCGCCGGCCCGGCGGCACGCGGGTCAGCCATGGCGGGCTCGTGCTGGTGCGCCAGCGGCCCGGCACGGCGAGCGGGGTCATCTTCGCCACGCTCGAGGACGAGACGGGGATCGCGAACATCATCGTCTGGCCGAAGGTGTTCGAGGCCCATCGCCGCATCGTGCTCGGCGCGCGGCTCATCGTCGTCCACGGACGGCTTCAGCGCGAGGGCCTCGTCACCCATATCATCGCCGAGCGGCTCGAGGACCGTACCGCCGATCTCGCCACGCTGTCGCAAGGGGCGGGAGCGCTCGAGAGCGCGCTCGAGGCGGCCATGGCGCGGGCCGACGAGGTGCGCCGGCCGAACGAGGACCCGCGCGAGATCACGCTGGCGCGCGAGACGGCGCGGGCGGCGCGGACGAAGGCCATCCGCGACACGAGGACCGAGGGGGCGGGCATCGGCCATCCGCGCACGGAGGCCATCCGCCCCTGGCCCCGCTCGCGCGATTTCCACTGACCGGGGGGCCTGGCTTCGCCGGCCACCCCGCCATGACGATGCCGGACAGATCCTCAACGCGCGTCATCCCGAGGCGCGCCCCAAGGGCGCCTCTAAGGATCGCCACGCGCCTGTCGCGGCTCGCGATGACGGCGGTGTTACTTGTTCAGCTCACGCATGGCGCCGTCGAGGCCGCCGAGGGTGAGCGGGAACATGCGATCACCCAGCAGCTTCTGGATGATCTCGATCGAGGGGGTATGCAGCCAGTAATCGTCCGGGACCGGATTGAGCCAGACCGCGCTTTCGTAGATGTCGAAGACGCGCTGGAGCCAGATGGCGCCCGGCTCCTCGTTCCAGTGCTCCACCGAGCCGCCCGGATAGGTGAGCTCATAGGGGCTCATCGTGGCGTCGCCCACGAAGACGACCTTGTAGTCGGACGGATATTTGTGGAGCACGTCCCAGGTCGGGATGCGCTCGGCATGGCGGCGGCGATTGTCCTGCCAGACATATTCGTAGAGGCAGTTGTGGAAATAGAAATATTCCATGTGCTTGAACTCGGTCCGCGCGGCCGAGAACAGCTCCTCGCAGAGCCGCACATAGGCGTCCATCGATCCGCCCACGTCAAAGAACAGCAGCACCTTGATCGTGTTGTGCCGCTCGGGCCGCATCTTGATGTCGAGATAGCCCTTGTGTGCCGTCGAGCGGATGGTGGTGTCGAGATCGAGCTCGGTCTCGGCGCCCTCGCGCGCGAAGCGGCGGAGCCGGCGCAGCGCGACCTTGATGTTCCGTGTACCGATCTGCACTTCGTGGTCCAGGTTCTTGTATTCCCGCTTGTCCCAGACCTTGACGGCCTTGCCATGGCGGCTCTTGGGCTGACCGATGCGCACGCCCTCGGGATTGTAGCCCATGGCGCCGAAGGGCGAGGTGCCGGCCGTGCCGATCCACTTGTTGCCGCCCTCGTGGCGCTCCTTCTGCTCCTCCATGCGCTTCTTCAGCGTCTCCATGAGCTTTTCCCAGCCGCCGAGCGCCTCGATCTCGGCGCGCTCCTCGGGGGTCAGGAACTTCTCGGTGAGCGCCTTCAGCCATTCCTCGGGGATGTCGGCGGCAAGGATCTCGTCCACATAGTCGAGCCCGCGGAAGACATGTCCGAAGACCTGGTCGAAGCGGTCGAGATGGCGCTCGTCCTTCACGAGGGCGGTGCGCGAGAGATAGTAGAAATCGGTCACCGACATGCCGGCGAGGCCCTTGTCCACGGCCTCGAGGAAGCCGAGATGCTCCTTGATGGAGACCGGCACCTTCGCCTTGCGCAGCTCTTCGAAGAAGGTGAGGAACATGGGCGTCTTCTCTCTGGTCAGTGTCCGGGAACGGACAGATCAGCTTGCGGTGTCGTCCGTGCAGATATCAAGACCGTCATCCCGGAAGCCGCTTTGCCCGGATCTTTGATTCCGCTGGCAAAGCGAGCTGTCCGGGAAATGCCGCGGCCACCGTCCGCTTCAGCCGCCGGATCCCGGATGCCAAGGTTCGCAAGACCGGACGGGAAGACCTGTCCGGGCTCACCTGGGCTCCGGGATGACGGGGGATGTGCAAACTCCATTTCGAACAGATCCGCCCACTGCGGATTTGTCTCTTCAGCCATTCGGATCTTCCACTCGCGCCGCCAGCGCTTCAGCCGCTTCTCGGCGGCGACGGCCTCGTCGATCCGCCCGAACTGCTGCGCCGTCACGCCAGCACAGAGGACGCCGTGCGGCCGGTTCGTCATCATGCAGATCCACCCGCCGGGCTTGCCCATCCTTTCGCTCCCGCGAGAAGCCTCACTCCCCGCGCCGCTCGCGCCGCGCGAGGAAGGCGAGGCGCTCGAAGAGGGTCACGTCCTGCTCGTTCTTGAGGAGCGCACCGTAGAGCGGGGGGATCAGCTTGTTGGGGTCGCGCTCGCGCAGCACTTCGGGGTCGATGTCCTCGACCATGAGAAGCTTGAGCCAGTCGAGCAGTTCCGAGGTGGAGGGCTTCTTCTTCAGCCCCGGCATCTCGCGGATCTCGTAGAAGGCCGTCAGCGCATTGTTGATGAGGCGCGGCTTCAGCGCGTCGAAATGGACCTTGATGATTTCCATCATGGTCTCGCGGTCGGGGAACTTGATGTAGTGGAAGAAGCAGCGGCGCAGGAAGGCGTCGGGCAGCTCCTTCTCGTTGTTGGAGGTGATGATCACCACCGGGCGCTGCTGCGCCTTCACCTGTTGGCCGGTCTCGTAGACGTAGAACTCCATTCGGTCGAGCTCGAGCAGGAGATCGTTCGGGAACTCGATGTCGGCCTTGTCGATCTCGTCGATGAGCAGCACGGGACGCGTGGGGTAGGTGAAGGCCTCCCACAGCTTGCCGCGCTTGATGTAGTTGGCGATGTCCTGCACGCGGGCATCGCCGAGCTGGCTGTCGCGCAGGCGCGAGACCGCGTCATATTCGTAGAGGCCCTGCTGGGCCTTGGTGGTGGACTTGATGTGCCATTCGATGATGGGCGCGCCGATGGCCCGGGCCACCTCATGGGCGAGAACGGTCTTGCCCGTTCCCGGCTCGCCCTTCACGAGCAGGGGGCGCTCCAGCGCGATGGCGGCATTGACCGCGACCCTCAGATCCTCGGTCGCGACATAGGTCTTGGTCCCCTCGAACTTCATCCGGTCCACTCCGACGGCTTGCAATACGGCTGCTGAAATCGGATCGGACCCTAGAGGAAAGCGGGCCTTGTGGGAAGCGCACACCGCGCCCGTCCGGGAGCCAAGGGCTTGAGACGGCAGGGAATACGCCGCCCTCAGGGGCCGGTGAGCCATGCGCGGGGCGCATGGGTCGGGGCGGTCCGCGAGCCGCTCAGCCCGCCGGTGCGCCGGCGCGGCCCGCCACGAAGCCGCTGAGCGCCGCGCCGGCCTTGGCCATGAGGTTCGGCCAGTCGGCATAGCTGTCGGGCATCAGCACCCGGTTGTTCGGATACCAGGGGAAATGGTCGGTGCCGAGCATCGGCCAGACCTCGCCGATGGTGAGATACCAGAGCTCGGTGCCGACCCCGCCGGCGATGGCGGCGGCCGCCGTGGGCGCGGAGATCACGAGATCGAGCGCGGCGCAGAGCGCGGCATTGTCGTCGAGCGCGTTCTTGAGGTCGATGTCGAGCGCGTGGATCTCGACCCCGTGCCGTGCCCTCGCCTCGGCGAGCTCGGCGTGGCAGTCGCCATATTGCAGGTTGACGAAGGTGACGTCGGGATTGGTCAGCACCGGCCCCCAGAGCTCCATCGGGCTGAAATATTTCGCCCGCTGGGTGGTCATGGAGAGGCTGCGCCAGCAGATGCCGACCTTGGGCTTTCCGCTCAGCGCGCCGAGCGTCTGCCGCCAGTGGGCGAGGCGCTCGGGATCTGGCTTGAGGAGCGGGCGGCCGTTCTCGAAATCGTCCGTCCGCTTGCGGAAGAACCGGAGGGTCGAGCCCATGGTCGTCCAGTAGTCGACCGGGCCGAACTGGCTGTTCCAGGGCACGAGGCGCAACAGCTTGCCATTGTGCATGCGCGTCATGTGCGGCCCGACGCGGCCCCGGCCGAGCGAGCGGGCATAGAGGGTGACGAGGCGCTGGTCCACGGCGAGCAGCATCTCGCCCTCAGGCCCGAGCGCGTCCTGAAGGTCGGGCAGGGCGTTGCCGAACATGATCTCGTCGCCCACGCCCTGTTCGGCGACGACGAGCACGCGTTTGCCCGCGAGCGGCTCGCCCTGCCAGCGCGGCGCCTTGAGCCCCACCAGCATCGAGTTGCGGAAGCGGCCGTCATGGCGCACCTCCCATTCGGCGAAACCCTCCTCGAGCCGGCCGAGGCCGAGCAGACACAGCGCCTTGCCGTGGCGCGTCTCCACCCGGTCGGGCGAATGCTCCGGGGTCAGACGAAGCGCCCGCTCATAGGCATCGAGCGCCTCCTCGACGGGGCCGATATGGTGCAGCGTGTAGCCGAGATTGTGATAGGCGCGGGCAAAGCGCGGATTGAGCCGCAGCGCCTCCTGATAGAAGGTCTTGGCCTCCTCGACCTGACCGCGTTCCATCACCACGGCGCCGAGCGTGTTCCACAGTTCGGCCGATCCCGGCAGGCGATAGAGCGCCGCCTGCATGATCTCGATGGACTCCTCGAACCGGCCCTGGTCGCGCAGCACCATGGCGAGGTTGTTGTAGCCCGAATGAAGCTGGGGCCGCATGGTGATGAAGAGGCGGAACATCTTCTCCGCGCCCTCGAGCATCTTCAGCCGCCAGGCGACGAGGCCGAGATTGAGGTAGAGGTCGGCATCGCCCGGGTCGAGCGCCACGGCACGCTCATACATGTTGAGGGCCTTCGACAGCTGCCCGAGGCCCTCGAGCGCCATGGCGAGCACGTGATAGGTCTGGCCGTTCTTCGGCGCGAGCTCGGTGGCCTTGAGCGCATACATGGCCGCGACGCCGTTCTCGTGCTTCTTGAGCGCCTTGATGGCCTTGACGAGCGCCTTGCGCGCGCGCGGATGGAGCGACTGCGCGCTCTCGCCCACGCCCATGCGCGCCTCGATCTTCGCCGCGCTCTCGGCCCGGTCCACGGTCGAGGCCTCGCCGGCGAAGCTCTCCATGCGGAGCTCGGCGGTCGCTTCGTCCGTTGGCGGTGTATCGTCCTGGGCGGGCGTCGCGGGGGCAGGGCTGGCGGACATGGGTGTGCCTTCTTTCGTGAGCCTTTCTTCCTTCGTGCCACTGCCGGCCTTAAGATCTCGCTAAGCCTGATCGAGGGGCCGCGCGGCGCGGCGCGGGCCGGCCGGTGAGCCTTCCTTAACCCTGTTCGCTTACGGTGCGGAAAGGATGTGAGGGTAACCCTTCCACTCACGTGCCCGAGGAAAACGATCATGCCGCTGAAACTTTCCCTCAAGCCCGGCGAGAAGCTCGTCATCAACGGGGCCGTCATCACCAATGGCGATCGCAGGGCCACCGTCGTCCTTCAGAACAAGGCGACGGTCCTGCGCGAGAAGGACATCATGCAGCGCGAGGACGCCGGCACGCCGGCGCGCCGGATCTACTTCCCCATCATGATGATGTATCTCGACAGCGGGAACGTCGGCGACTACTACGACGAGTTCGCGCTGCGGATGACCGAGTTCATGAACGCGATCTCCGATCCGCACGCCCTGGCCGTCTGCATCGCGGTTAGCAAGGACGTAATGTCCGGACAATACTATCAGGCCCTCCACAAATGTCGGCAGCTGTTCGACTTCGAAGACAAGAGGCTGAACTATGTCCCTTCAGGCGTATCAGCGGACTCAGCGCACCACGGAGAGCCCGCGGGACACTGAATATCGTCTGTTCGGCCTCGTCACCGGCTCCCTGATGGAAGCCGAGGGCGCACCGCGCACGGACCCGCGTCTCATCCGCGCGATCGACTGGAACCGCCGCATGTGGAGCACGCTCGCCGCCGATTGCGCGGGCGACGGCAATGCGCTTCCGAAGACGGTGCGTGCACAGATCATCTCACTCAGCCTCTGGGTCTCGCGCTATTCGAGCGAGGTCATGCGCAACGGCGCCCCGCTCGAGCCGCTGATCGACGTCAATCGCTCGATCATGCAGGGCCTTGCCGCCCGCGCCGAGCCGCAGATGACGGCCTGATCGCGTCAGGCGCCCTCACCCCCGGCCCCTCTCCCGGGGGAGTGGGGGGAGAAAGCGGTCGCGCCCATCCGGGCGCGGCTTTTTTTTTGCCTCTCCCGGCCTCTTCCCTCCTGGCGGACACGCCGCCGGGAGGGGAGAGGGCCGGACTCCGTCGAGGGATTCGGGTGAGGGCCTCCCGCCCGCCCGCCGCCATCCGCACCCGGCAAAGCCTGCCGGCCCGGCGCAATCTGCCGCCCCGCGGATGATCCGGCGTGAGCGGATCACCCTCTGAAACCCAGCAAAACCGGGCATTTCCCCGACCTCCTGCCCGCCGCGCGCGTGGCATGTCCCTTGCGCTGTCGCCCGCGGGTCAATGTGCCCGAACGCCGGCGGATGGCCGGCTCGATCATTCAGAATGGATGGAGGCAAGAATGCTGACGGTGAACACGAATATGAGCGCAATGATCGCGCTCCAGAACCTGAACAAGACCAACGCCGCGCTCGGCGAGGTGCAGACGCGCATCAACACCGGGCTCGCCGTCACGGGGGCGAAGGACGATGGCGCCATCTATGCCATCGCCCAGAACCAGCGGGGCGACGTCGCGGCGCTGGGTGCGGTTTCGCAATCCATCGACCGTGCGGTTTCCACGGTGGATGTGGCGCTGGCCGCGGGTGAAGCCATCTCGGATCTTCTGATCGAGATGAAGGAGAAGGCGGTCGCGGCCGCCGATGCCTCTCTCGATACGGCGAGCCGGGATGCTCTGAACGAGGACTTTATCGCCTTGCGGGATCAGATCACCACGATCGTCGAGAATGCCGAGTTCAACGGCATCAATCTCGTTGACGGAAGCACGTCGACCATCGACGTACTCGCCAACGCGGATGCGACGAGCTCGATCAGCGTGGTAGCCCAGAATCTGAGCCTGTCGAGTGGCATCGTCACCCTTGCGTCGACGGCCGCCATCGACACGCAGGCGAAAGCCTCGACCGCGATCGCCACGGTGGAGACCTCGCTTCAGAACCTGAACGAGGCTCTTGCGAAGCTCGGCACGACCGCCAAGAAGCTGGAAGTGCACAACTCGTTCATCTCGAAGCTGTCCGACAGCCTCACGGCGGGCATCGGAAATCTCGTGGATGCGGACCTGGCGGTGGAAAGCGCCCGGCTCCAGGCGCTGCAGGTCAAGCAGCAGCTTGGGATCCAGGCGCTCGGCATCGCCAATCAGCAGCCGCAGATCGTGCTGTCCCTGTTCGGGTAATCCTCACGCCGGCGGACGGATCGCCGTCCGCCGGCGCATTTTCTCAGAAATTTCGGATGATTGGAGCGATCCGGGTAAGGTCTCTTTAATCAGTATCCGTTCCAGCGCGCCCGGCGCGCGAAAAAGTCGGCAAATCTTGCCGGGGGCGGCAATTTCGTCCCGGCAGGAATTTCCGTGTGCGTGGTGCTTCGCGCCACGAACAAGATGAATGCGCGACCGGCACGCCGGCGGTGCCCCTGGCCCCGTGCCTCGCCGAACATGTTTAACGCCGCTCAAGCCGTCCTCCCTGGCACGCGCCTTGCCGATAGGTCCTCGGGCTAAAAGCCCCGAGCATAAGGCTCGTTGCGTAACCCAGAATGGAGGACCGACGGAATGGTTACCGTCAACACCAATGTGGGCGCGTTCATTGCGCTCCGCTCCCTCAACGCCACCAATGCCGAACTCTCCGAAGTCCAGGGCCGGATCAACACCGGTCTGAAGGTCGGCGGCGCCCGCGACAATGGCGGTGTGTTCGCCATTGCCCAGAACCTGCGTGGGGACGTCGCCAGCCTCGGCGTCGTGTCGCAATCGCTCGATCGTGCCGTGTCCACCGTCGATGTCGCGATCGCCGCCGGCGAAGCGATCTCCGATCTGCTCATCGAGATGAAGGAAAAGGCGGTTGCCGCTGCCGACTCCTCGCTCGACACGGCCAGCCGCGACGCCCTCAACGAGGACTTCACGGCGCTCCGTGATCAGATCACCACGATCGTCGCCAACGCCGAGTTCAACGGCATCAACCTCGTGAACGGCGATACGAACTCGATCGACGTCATCGCGAACGCCGATGCCTCGAGCTCGATCAGCGTCGTGGCGCAGAACCTCAGCCTGTCGAGCGGCATCGTGACCCTGTCGGGCACGGCGACGATCGATACCCAGGCCAAGGCCTCGACCGCCATCGCGACGGTCGAAACCTCGCTGCAGAACCTCAACGAGGCTCTGGCCAAACTCGGCACCACGGCCAAGAAGCTCGAAGTGCAGAACTCGTTCATCGGCAAGCTGTCGGACAGCCTCAAGGCGGGTATCGGCAACCTCGTCGATGCCGACCTTGCGATCGAGAGTGCGCGGTTGCAGTCCCTGCAGGTCAAGCAGCAGCTTGGCATTCAGGCCCTGTCGATTGCCAACAGCGCGCCGTCGACCCTGCTCGCCCTCTTCCGGTAAGAGGGGACTTCCCCCCGGGGGGGG
>JACAEB010000039.1 GCA_013389075.1 Alphaproteobacteria bacterium | reverse complement strand
GGCGCGCGATTCACGCGGGGGGCGGTCGCCCCGGTCGCCGCGCGGACCACGATCGCGGTCGCGGTCCCCCCGGTCCCTGTCGCGATCCCGGCCGCCGTCCCGGTCGCCGCGCGGGCCTCGGTCGCGGTCGCCCCGGCGATCGTCGCGCCGGTCGTCGCGGTTGCGGTTCTGCAGCATGGCCGAGGCGCCCTGCTCGTGCTCCTCGACGCGGACCGTGAGATAGCGCAGGACGTCGTCATGGATGCGCTCCTGGCGCTCGAGCTCGGCGAGCGCGGCGGGCGGCGCGTCGATGTCCATGAGGATGTAGTGGCCCTTCCGGTTCTTGCGGATCCGGTAGGTGAGGGTCTTGAGCCCCCAATATTCGGTGCGGCCGACCGTGCCGTCCTGTTCGGAAATGATGCCCTTGAACTGGGCGATGATCTGATCGACCTGCGTCTGGGAGATTTCCTGACGCGCGATCACGACGTGCTCGTAGAGCGGCATCCGACGTCCTCGCATTCGGGCCCCGCGCGCGGGGCCCCGGTTCGAAGCTGTGCCCCGGCTTCGGGCCGGAGCGCTCTTGTCCCGAAGGCCCGGCGCCCGGGGCGGCCCCTTTCGGGACGGTCTCGGACGGTGGCTTGCCGGACGGCGTGGGGCGGCGGATGACGCCCCGGCGGACCGCCTCGCGGCGGGCCGGCAACCGGGCCTCCTTCAGGGAGGCGCGTTCCATACAACAAGCGCGCGCGGTTTGCAAAGACGCCGGAGAGGACGGGGCATTTGGCAGGGCCCGAGGGGCCGCCTAATCTCTCGGCCGTCAAAGAGAAGAAGCCGTCCCGGGGAAGCTCCGCCCATGACCGATCAGCCGTCCGATGCCGCCCCCGCCCCCGCCGAGCCCTCCGCCAGCGTGCTTGCGGTGCGGCAGGGCGGACGCGGGATGGAAGTGCTGATGATCCGCCGCCATCGGGACATCGCCTTCGGCGGCGGCGCGCTCGTCTTTCCCGGCGGCAAGGTCGATCCGCGCGATGTGGGGCCGCCCGTGCTCGCGCGCTGCGCCGGCCATGAGGGGCTCGCGCCCGCCGATCGAGCGGCCCGGATCGCGGCCATCCGCGAGGCCTTCGAGGAGGCGGGCATCCTCCTTGCGACGCGCGACGGGGTAGGTGCCGTGCCCGCGCCCGAGCGCCTCGCCGAGCTCGGTCCCTTGCGCGCGGCGCTCAGCACCGGCGCCGCGGGGCTCGAGGCGCTCCTCGGCCCGCTCGATCTCCGCCTCGACCTGTCGGTGCTCCTGCCCTTCGGGCACTGGATCACCCCGCGCTACCTGCCACGGCGGTTCGACACGCGCTTCTATCTCGTCGCCGCCCCCGACGGCGCGCTCGAACTGCATGACGGCAACGAGGCGGAGGAGGCGGTCTGGCTGTCGCCGGCCGAGGCGCTGGCGGCGGGCGAGGCCGGCACCTACAGCCTCATGTTTCCCACGCGGATGAACCTCGTCATGCTCGGCCGCTCGGCGAGCGTCGAGGAGGCGCTGGCGGCCACGGCGGCACGCCCCCTCGTCACGGTCGAGCCGGTGATGGGGCGGAATGCTGCGGGCGAAAAGGTGCTGGTGATCCCGGAGGCGGCGGGCTATGGCCTCACCGAGGAGCTCGTCTCCCGCGTGATGGGCAAGCCGGCGCGGGGCTGAGGCGGGCCTCCGTCAGCCGGTCAGCTCGTCGATCAGCGTGCGGACATTCGTCTGCAGCTCCTTGAGGAGGAGGCTGCCGATCGGGTGATCGGTCTCGCGGATCTCGTCGCGGACGACGGCCCGGATCGCGTCCACATGGGCATCCACCATGCCGAGGGGCACGCGGGTGCGGTCGGGCGCCTGTTCGAGCAGGGTGCAGAGCGAGCCGGCGATCTCGGTGACCATCGGGAAATTGTAGGTCGTGCCGAGGCCCTTGAGGTCGTGCGCGGCGAGCTGGAGGACGCCCATCGTCTCCTCGCTCACGCCCTTCGCCTTGATCTCGGCGCGGGCCGCGCGCAGACGGTCCACCTCTTCGGCGAGCCAGTCCGAGAACTGGTCGCTCAGCGCCTCGAGGGCCTTTTCGGCGCGCGCTATGGCGTCGAGGTCAATCTTCCCGTCGCCGCCCACCTTCACCTTCAAGGTGTTCGGTGGCCGGATGAATTCCGCGGTCTGTGACTTCGCCATGTTCGGCCGGCCCTTGCTCTGTCCTTGATTGACGGTCTCCACCATGGCCGGCATCGCTTAATTTTTGCTGAAACGGGCGGGAAGCGGGCCCTTCCGGCCGGCGCAGGAGGCGGAAGCCCAGCGGGGCGCCCGCGATGACGAGCGCGATGCGCAGAATGTGCATCGTCGAGATGAAGGCGGTGTCGACCCCGATGGAGAGGGCGATGAGCCCCATTTCGGTCAGCCCGCCCGGGGCAAGGGCGAGCACGAGCCCCGGAACCGAAGGCCCGAACACGGGCGCCGTAAAGAAGGCCGTGGCGACGGCAAGCCCGACGAGAAAGATCCCGGAGACGAGGGCGAGGACGGCGGTCCGGCGCAGCTCGCCGAGCGTCGTCCCCACGAAGCGCGAGCCGAGCGCCGTCCCGATCACGATCTGGGCGATGCCGACCACTTCGACGGGCGGGGCTGCCTCCGACAGGCCCGTCGCATGCGCGGCCATGCTGAGCGCGAGGGGGCCGGTGAGGAGCGGGGCCGGGAGCTTCAGCCGCCGGGCGAGAACGACGCCCCCCGCCGCGCACGCGAGGAGGATCGCCCCCTCGCGCAGGGGCAGATCGAGGATCCGGATGCCCCCGGGCGGCAGGGACGGCACCTCGACGCCCGCCACATAGCGGAAGAAGACCGGGATCGTGCAGACCGCGACGAGGATGCGGATGGTATGCACGAGCGAGATCGTGCGCGCATTGCCGCCATGGGCCTCGGCCATGAGGACCATGTCGACGACGCCGCCGGGCGCGGCGGCGAAATAGGCGGTCACCGGATCGGTTCCGCCCGCCCTGCGCAGGAAGGCCGCGTTGAGCACGGTGGCCGCGAGGATGAAGAGGATGAGAACGAGGATGGGCCCGGCCCAGCCCGCCATGCCGCGCACGACCTCCGGCGTGAAGGTCGAGCCGAGAAAGACGCCGAGCATCGGCACGACGAGCGTGCGCAGGATCTGCGGCACCGCGTAGCGATAGCCCGCCACCGCCGCCGTCGTGGTGGTGAGGAGGGCGCCGAGCATGAAGGCGAGGGGCGCGCCGAGGGCGAAGAACACGGCGCCCCCCAGCGCGCCGAGCGAGAGCCCGCCCAGCGTTCGCGCCAGCGGGTGATCGGAGAGGGCCGGCGTCAAGTGAAGAACTGCTCCCTCAGGATGCGCTCGTCGAGATTGTGGCCGGCGTCGAAGAGAAGGCGCAGCGAGACGTCCGCCTGCTGAGCGACGGCGACCTCGATCACGTCGCGCACCTCGATATGGTCGGCGACGGCGCTGACCGGGCGCTTCTCGGGCTCGAGAATGTCGAAGCGGATGCGCGCCGTCTGCGGCACGAGCGCGCCCCGCCAGCGGCGCGGCCGGAAGGCGCTGATGGGGGTCAGCGCGAAGAGGGCCGAGCCGATTGGCAGGATGGGGCCGCTCGCCGAGAGATTGTAGGCGGTGCTGCCGGCGGGCGTTGCGACGAGGACGCCGTCGCAGATCAGCTCCTCGAGCCGGACATGATCGTCGATCAGGATGCGGATCTTCGCGGTCTGCCGGGTTTCCCGCAGCAGCGAGACCTCGTTGATGGCGAGCGCGCTCACCGTGGCGCCCCCCTGGCTGCGGGCCTCCATGGCGAGTGGGTGGATCACCGTCTCCTCGGCGCGGGCGAGGCGGTCCATCAGCTCGTCCTCGGTGCAGTCGTTCATGAGGAAGCCGACGCTGCCCCGGTTCACGCCATAGATCGGCTTGGCGAGCGCTATGGTCTCGTGCAGCGTCTGCAGCATGAAGCCGTCCCCGCCGATCGCGACGATCAGATCGGCCTCGGCGGGCGGCACGCTGCCGAAGCGCGCGGTCAGAAGGCGCAGGCTTTCCTGCGCGTCCTCCTGGGGCGCGGCGGCGAAGGCGAGCCGGTCGAGCCGGCGCCCTTCCACGGGCGCGCCCAACCCGGCGCGCGGTCGATCCTTGCGGTCACGGCTCATCGGCGAGGACTTCCACAACATGCCGGGATGCGCCCATGCGGGGCGCGGATTGTCAAGCGTTGGGGGACCGCCGTTCGAGGCGCGATGCGCGCGCCTGTGCGGGTGGGGGAGGCGCGTCGCCCCTGAGCCGTCATCGCGAGGGCTGAGCCCGTGGCGATCCAGGGGGCGGGCGAGGCGTGCCTCGCATCCGCTGCGCCCGCAATGACGCAGGCGTCGTCCGCTTCACCCGCCCGTGGTCGACATGAAGCGCGCGGTGGCGGGCGGGGCGTTGCGGGCGATGCGGAAGTCGTGGCCTTCCCGCTTGCGCAGGAGGGCGCCGTCGAGGGCGGCCTCGAGGCGGGCGCCCGTGGGGTCGGCGCGAAGGAGCGTGCGCAGATCGATGCCCGCCTCGCGGCCGAGGCAGAGATTGAGCTGGCCCGTGGCGGTGACGCGGACTCTGTTGCAGCTCTCGCAGAAGCGGTGGCTGAGCGGGGTGATGAAGCCGAGCCGCCCGCCCGTCTCGGCGACCCGGACATAGCGCGCGGGGCCGCCCGTGGTCTCGTCCGAATCGGTGAGCGTCCAGCGCGCCTCGAGCCGGGCGCGCAGCACGGCGAGCGAGAGGTGCTGGTCCGTGCGGTCCGCGCCCACCTCGCCGAGCGGCATCACCTCGATGAGCGTGAGGTCGCGACCGGCCGCATGGGCCCAGGCGATGAGGTCGGGCAGCTCGTCCTCGTTCCCGTCGGGTCCGCGCAGGGCCACGGTGTTGATCTTGACGCGGAGCCCCGCGGCCTCGGCGGCGGCGATCCCCTCGAGCACCCGGTCGAGCCGGCCCCAGCGGGTGAGGCGCGAAAAGCGGTCCGGGTCGAGCGTGTCGAGCGAGACGTTGACGCGGGTGACGCCGCAGCCGACGAGGGCCCCGGCCCGGGTCGCGAGCTGGGAGCCGTTGGTGGTCAGCGTCAGCTCGTCGAGCGCGCCCGAGGCGAGATGGCGCGACAGGCGCTCGAAGAGCCACATCACGTTCCGCCGCACCAGGGGCTCGCCCCCCGTCAGGCGCAGCTTGCGCACGCCGCGCGCGATGAAGGCGCTGGCCACGCGGTCGAGCTCCTCGAGCGTCAGAATCTCGGCCTTGGGCAGGAAGGTCATCTGCTCGGCCATGCAGTAGACGCAGCGGAAGTCGCACCGGTCCGTCACGGACAGGCGCAGATAGGTCACGGTGCGTCCGAAGGGATCGCGCAAGGGGGCGGGCCGTGTCATTCGCAAGATTATAGGCCGTAGAGCCGATCAGCGACAATGTGGCCGCGCTGTGCGACATCCGGATCTCGTGCCGCGCTCAGCCTTCCAGCGACAAAGCGACAATGACGGCGATGACAAAGGCCGCACCTAGGCCCCAGAGAATGTATCGCCCAATCCTGAAGGCGAGGAGCAGGCCCGCAACAGCGGCCCCGACGATCAGGCCGATGAATCCGCTGACCGCCCAGTTCAGCCCGAAGATGGGGGCATTGGCCAGAGTCAGCCCGAAGAAAATGGCGAATACCCAGATCACGATATTGCCGACGCGATCTCCCAGACTGCCATCGCCCGAGGCGACATCGCTGCCGGTGGTTCCCATTCCGAGGCCGACATGGATAACACCCTGTCCGGCACATCTGTCGCAACGGTGCATCCCCATCCCCGCATTGACCTTGTTGGGATCATAGCCGTGGATCTGGGACGAAACGCTCCCCGTTCCATTGCATTTCGGGCATTTCGCACCAGACATCGTGTCCCTCCCATTCCCTCCGCATTCGAAATCAGCGAGGATCTATGCCGGACACGCTAGGGGCAATGGTATTTTTTGACAACCCGAAATGGCGTGAGTGAGTATTATTGAGCTGGTTTCCCGGACGTCGCTCACTGCCTGTTGGTGTAAATCGCGGGAATATCAGGCTCTCGGACGGGAACTCGTGCCGAGCGCGTCCTTATTGAGCTGTGGCGGACCGGATGATCCGAAACGCTTCCTTTGCGGTCGCCCGCTCGAAGAGCCGCGCCACCTCGGGCTGGCTGGCATAGGCTCGGATCTCCGGCCGGCCCGAGCGCACCGCGCAGGCCTCGGCGAGGGTCGCGAAGATCGAGCGGTCGAGCCCGATGGCGAGGGCGAGCGCGGCGAGACATTCCGCGCCACGCTCATAGAGGGCCCGGCGGGTCTCGGTGACGGGCAGATCGGTCAGCTTGGCGAGCCCGAACTCGAAGACGGTCATCTGGTTGCGGGTGAGCGCCTTGACGAGGAGGCCCGGCGTGAGCTGGCGCGCGGCGTGGAGCTTCTCGACGAGCCGCTGGGCGCCGAGATCGTCCCCGGCGAGCACGGCCGGGGCGGCCGCGTCCTGCGGGGTGCGCGTCCCGGCGCGGGCGATGGCCGCGTTGACCTCGGCGGGGCTGAGCTGGCCGCTGTCGATCAGGCGCTGGCGGAGGTCCTCGCCGACCACGAGCGCGATGCGGGCGGCGATGTCGCCCGGCAGGTCGGTCCGGCTCACGAGCGGCCCCTGAAGTCGCGCCGAGCCTTCGGCGAGGCGGGCGAGGGTGGCGAAGGCCGCCACCGGGATTTGCGCCGTCACATTGTTGAGAAGCGCGAGGACGACCGATTCGATGCCGTTCTCGGCCAGGACCTGTGAGGGCTCCTCGGGCAGGTTGGGCCGGCCGGCGATGACGAGCTGATGGGCCTCGCCGAGGCGGCGGGCGAGGTCGGCGAGCTCGGGGCCGCCGATCACGTCGCTCTTGTGGAGGACGGGCCGGGCGACGTCGATCTCGTCCTGGGCGAGGAGGAGGATGATGTCGACCGGCGCGCCCGAATCCTCGGCAAGCTCCTCGGCGAGCGCCTGGCGCAATGCCTTCTCGACATGGTCGGTGAGCCGGCCGAGAATGTCGCGCATGAGCACGCGCTCGGGGTCGGTGAGTTCGCTGCCGCGGGAGCGGACGAGGCGGATCACGGCCTCGTAGAGGCGCCCGCGCGAGGCCGCGTCCGCATGTCTCGCCATGGCGGCGAGATCGGACATGTTGGCGATCGAGGCAGTGGCGGCCTTTGGCACGGTGTCCACGCTGAGTGGTTCGAAATCGAGGAAAGACTAGTTCGCCACGTTGAACCGGAAGTTAATCCGTTGCCGCCGATCCCAAGGTTCCGGGGCCTTCCGGCCTGCGACATGACGCTGCGGAGGCAGGAAATGAAGTTCGGAAGCGGCCAGTCCGTCCGCCGGCTCGAGGATGTCCGCCTCGTGCAGGGGCGGGGCACCTACACGGACGACATCGCCCTGCCGGGCATGGTCCATGCGGTCATGCTGCGCTCCCCGCTCGCCCATGCGCGCATCCTGTCGATCGATGCGGGTGAGGCGGCGGCGCAGCCCGGCGTCCTCGCCGTCTATACGGGGGCGGACTGCGACGCCGCGGGGCTCGGCGACATCCCCTGCACCACGAGCGTGCGGAACGCCGACGGCTCGCGCGTCTTCGTGCCTGCGCGCCGGCCCATCGCCACGGACCGCGTCCGCTTCGTCGGCGATACCGTCGCCATGGTGGTGGCCGAGACGGTCGAGGCGGCGCGCGATGCCGCCGACCTCATCCTCGTCGACTATGACGAGCTGCCGGCGGTGACGGGCACGGCCCGCGCGGCGGATCCGGCGGCGCCGGTCCTTTATGACGCGCACGGATCGAATGTCGTGCTCGACTGGGAGCTCGGCGACCGGGCGGGCACAGAGGCCGCCTTAGAGCGGGCGGCGCATGTGGTGGCGCTCGACCTCGTCAACAACCGCGTCGTCGTCGCCTCCATGGAGCCGCGCGTCGCCATCGGCGCGTTCGCGGACGGGCGCTACACGCTGCACACGCCGAGCCAGGGCGTCCACGGGCTGCGCGACCGTCTCGCCGGCGCCGTCCTCAAGGTGCCGCCCGAGACGGTCCGTGTACTGACGCCAGAGGTCGGCGGCGGCTTCGGCATGAAGAGCTTCGTCTATCCCGAGCAGGCGCTGGTCCTGTTCGCGGCGAAGGCGCTGGGACGGCCCGTGAAGTGGCGGGGCGAACGGGCGGACGCCTTCCTCACCGACACGCAGGGGCGCGACCATGTCACGCGGGCGGAGCTCGCGCTCGATGCGGAGGGACGCTTCCTCGCCGTGCGGGTCGACACCATCGCCAATCTCGGCGCCTATCTCTCGCAGTTCGCCCCCTTCATTCCGACGCTGGCGGCCGGGGGCATGCAGGTCGGCGTCTACGACATTCCGCTCATCCATCAGCGGGTGCGCGGCGTCCTGACGAACACGACCCCGATCGACGCCTATCGCGGGGCGGGCCGGCCGGAGGCCTCCTACGTGATCGAGCGGCTCGTGGATGCGGCCGCGCGCGAGACGGGCATCGCCCCCGAAACGCTCCGTGAGCGGAATTTCATCGCTCCCGACCGGTTTCCCTATCGCACGGCCTATGGCAGCGTGATGGACAGCGGCGAGTTCGCCCGCCTTCTCCGGACGGCGCTCGCGCGCGCGGACCAGGCGGGGTTCGCCGCCCGCCAGGCGGGGCGGGCGCGCGAGGGGCGCCTGTCCGGGCTCGGCATGGCCTATTACGTGGAGCGCACGGCCGCCGGTCAGGAGCATGCGCGGATCCGTGTGCTGAGCGATGGGACGGTGCGCCTGCATGTCGGCACCCAGACCAACGGCCAGGGCCACGAGACCGCCCTCGCCCAGATCGTGGCCGAGCGGCTCGGCATCGACATCGAGCGGGTGCAGCTCGCGCCGGGGGATTCGGACGCCCTCGCCGAGGGCAACGGCACGGGCGGCTCGCGCTCGCTCGTGATGGCCGGCGGGGCGGCCGGACAGGCGGCGGACGCAGCGCTCGAGGCCGGAGCCGCGCTCGCCGCCCGCGAGCTCCAGACCGAGCGCGGGGCGCTCGCCTATGAGGCCGGCGTGTGGACCGCCCCCGCGGGCGCCTCGATCGGGCTCTTCGACGTGGCGGCGATCGCCGCGCGCGAGAACCCGGAGGCGGGAGGCCTTGGCGCCGATGCCGCTTTCTCGGCGGCCACCAACACCTTCCCGAACGGCGCCCATGTCTGCGAGGTCGTGATCGATCCCGAGACGGGCGTCGTCGAGATCGCGCGCTACACGGTGGTGGATGATTTCGGCGTCGTGCTCAACCCGCTCCTCGTCGCGGGCCAGGTGCAGGGCGGGGTGGCGCAGGGGCTCGGTCAGGCGATGGGCGAGCAGGCGGTCTACGATCCCGAGACGGGCCAGCTCCTCACCGGCTCCTTCATGGATTACTGGCTGCCCCGGGCCGGAGACCTGCCCGATTTCGACGTCACCAAGCAGGAGGTGCCCTGCCGGACCAACCCGCTCGGGGTGAAGGGGTGCGGCGAGGCCGGCACGGTGGGGGCGTGCGGCGCCTTCGTGAACGCCGTGCTCGACGCGCTCGCGCCCTATGGCGTGCGCCATGTCGACATGCCCGTCACGCCCGAAAAGATCTGGACACTGACGGGCGGGCGGATGCCGTGAGGGGCAGCCGGGAACGCGTCCCCCGCCCGCCTCGGGGGCAGGGGACGCGAGCGGTCCTTACTGCCGGCGCAGATAGTCGGTGATGCCCTTCGAGCAGGGATTGACGATCGAGGACATGCCCTTGTCACGGACGGCGCCGGCGCGCTGGGCTTCCGGCATATCCATGATCTCGACGAGCGTGTCGCGCGCCTCGGGCTTTTCCTCGGCGTCGACGTTCTTGTCGAGGCACTCGCAATAGGCCTGGGCGAGCTTGGGCCTCGTGGTGAGGCGGCGGTCGCCGCCACTGCGGGCCACGCAGGCATTCATGAAACCTTCATCGGCCTGGACGGGCGCGGGAGCGGAAAGGGCGAGGCTGGCGCCGGCGCCGGCGAGCGCGAGCGCGGCAATGAGCATGCGGGTGGGCTTCATGAGCGGTACTCCCCTGAATTGTCCTCGTGGCGAGGGCATTGTGACGGCCGGCGCCCTCCCTGGGACGCTCTGGCGGGGAGGTATGATAATTCTTGGCATTAGGTTTGCCAATCCGTCGGGGCTCGCCCCCGCGGGGCCTCGTCTTGACAGGGGCGGTGGGGGGCGTCTTCATCCCGCGGCAATTCCCTCCCCCAGGGCCAAAGAAGAGGAAGCGGCGCCATGAGTGGACTGGCCTTCACCTTTCCCGGACAGGGCTCGCAGGCCGTGGGCATGGGCCAGGCGCTCGCCGCGAGCTTTTCGGAAGCGCGCGAGGTGTTCGAGCGGGTGGACGAGGCGCTCGGCCAGAAGCTCTCGCGGCTGATGGCCGAGGGGCCGATGGACGAGCTGACGCTGACCGAGAACGCCCAGCCCGCCCTGATGGCGGTGAGCGCGGCCATTCTCGCCGTTCTGGCGGGGCAGGGCGGCTTCGATCTCGCCGCCCGGCTCGGCTTCGTGGCCGGCCACTCGCTGGGCGAATATTCCGCCCTCGTCGCATCGGGCGCGCTCAGCCTCGAGGATGCCGCGCGCCTCTTGAGGCTGCGCGGCCAGGCGATGCAGCGCGCGGTGGCGCCGGGCGAGGGCGCGATGGCGGCGCTGCTCGGCATCCAGCTCGAGACCGTGGAGGCGGAGGTTCTGGGGGCGGGCGTTTCCATCGCCAACGACAACGCCCCCGGCCAGGTGGTGATCTCGGGCGCCGCGGCCGCCGTCGCGGCGGCGGCCGGGCAGGCGCGCGCGGCCGGGGCCAAGAAGGCCGTGATGCTGCAGGTCTCCGCGCCCTTCCACTGCGCGCTGATGGCCCCCGCCGCCGAGGAGATGCGCACGGCCCTTGCCGAGGTGAGCCTTGCCCCGCTCGCCGTGCCGCTGGTCGCCAATGTGACGGCGCAGGCCGTGCGGGAGCCCGCGCGCATCCGCGAGCTGCTGGTCGAGCAGGTGACCGGGCGCGTGCGCTGGCGCGAGAGCGTCGCCTATATGGAGCGCGAGGGCGTGCGCCGGCTCGGCGAGATCGGGACCGGCAAGGTGCTCACCACGATGGCCAAGCGGATCGTCTCCGATGTCGCGCTCTTCAACATCGACGGCCCCGCCGACATCGAGACCTTCCTCAAGACGGTGTGAGCCGATGACACCCGAGCGGCAGAGCGAACTCGTCAAGGCCTTCACCTTCCAGGCGGAGGCGTGCGAGGGGCTCGCCGCCCCGTTCAAGGGCGCCGTCATCGCGCATCTGGCACGCGGCATCGAGGCCGGTGGTCCGTGGGCGGAGCTCGTCGCGGACTTCGAGGGCGAGCCGCTGGCGGCAGCGCTCGCGCTGCGCCTCTTCGGGGCGCTCCACCGGCTCGCCGCCGAGGGCAGCGTGCCTGCGCTCGCCGAGGTCTTCCGCCAGCGGACGCTCGAGCGCGCGGTGCATGGGCCCGCCATCGACGCGGCTCTCCCGTCGGGGCGCGCCGTTTTCGAGGCCTATCTCGGCCGCGCCGTCCAGACCAACGAGGTGATGCGCTCGGCAGCGCTGGCGCCGGCCTATCTCGCGGCGGCGGCGGGGCGCGGTCTGCCGCTGCGCTGCCTCGAGATCGGGGCCTCGGCGGGGCTCAATCTCAACTGGCCCTTCTATGCCTACCGGTTCGGCGATGCCCGCTGGGGCCCGGCCGACAGTCCGCTCACCCTCGCGCCGGACTGGCAGGGTCCGCCCCCGCCGCTGGAGCCGGTCGAGGTCGTGGCGCGCGCTGGGTGCGATGTGAACCCGATCCGGCTCGACGATCCCGACCAGCGGGCGCGGGCGCGCTCCTACATCTGGCCTGATCAGGACGGCGGCGAGCGCCTCGCCCGCTTCGAGGCGGCGGCGGCGCTGGCCGCCCGCCATCCCCCGCCCCTCGAGGAGCGGGATGCGGGCGCCTTCCTCGCGCGCGAGCTGGCGGAGCCGGCGCCGGGGCGGCTCACCATCGTCGCCCATTCGATCGTCTGGCAGTACCTCTCGCGCGAGACCCGGGCGGCGGCCGAGGCGGCCCTCGCCCGGGCGGGCGCCGCCGCAAGCCCGAAGGCCCCGCTCGCCCATGTCCGCCTCGAACCGCACCCGGAGACCTTCCGGTTCGAGCTGCGCCTCACCGAATGGCCGGGCGGCACCGAGCGCCTCCTCGGCGAGGCCCATCCGCATGGCCGCTGGGTCAAGTGGACGGGGTGAGGGGGGCGCGCCCCGGTACGAGGGTCCTGTCCCGCACCTCCAGCCTGCCCGCCGGGGCCGGCGGCATCGTGTTCCCGCCTCCATTTGCGTCCGCCCGCCGGACTGCCTAAACGATGGAGCCCCGCAACGCCTCAAGACGGAGACCCAACGTGTTCGATCTCACCGGGAAGTCGGCGCTCGTGACGGGTGCCACGGGCGGCATCGGCGCCACCATCGCCGAGACGCTGCACAGGGCGGGCGCCAGCGTGGGCCTCTCGGGCACGCGGACCGAGGCGCTCGAGGCGCTGGCCCAGCGGCTCGGCGGGCGCGCGCATGTGCTGCCCTGCAACCTCGCCGACGGGGCGGCGGTGGAAGCGCTCGTCAAGAGCGCCGAGGCGGCGCTCGGGGCCGTCGATATCCTCGTCAACAATGCCGGCATCACGCGCGACGGGCTCTTCATGCGGATGAAGGACGAGGACTGGGACACGGTGCTCGCGGTCGACCTCACCTCCGCCTTCCGCCTCTCGCGCGGGGTGGTGCGGGGCATGATGAAGCGCCGCTGGGGGCGCATCGTCTCGATCACCTCGGTGGTCGGGCACATGGGCAATCCGGGACAGGGCAACTATGCCGCCGCCAAGGCGGGGCTCGCCGGCATGACGCGCTCGCTCGCCGCCGAGGTGGCGAGCCGGGGCATCACCGCCAATTGCGTGGCGCCCGGCTTCATCGAGACGCCCATGACCGATGCGCTGAAGGAGGACCAGCGGGCCGCCCTCAAGACCGCCATTCCCGCCGGCAGATTCGGCACGCCGGGGGATGTCGCGGCCGCGGTTCTCTACCTCGCGAGCGAGGAGGCGGGCTTCGTCACGGGCCAGACGCTGCACGTGAACGGCGGCATGGCGATGCTCTGACCGGGCGGGCGCGAGGCGGCGCGCCAAGCTGCTGGTGGCGCCCAAAAAAGTGTGTTACGGAACCTCCAACTTTCGGGACTCGCCCCGCAGCGCGGGTGGTTTCGGGGCGGAAAACGGGCCTTCTCGCGGGGCCCGGCCCATCCGGGATCGCCGCCTTGCAACCCTCCGCGGCAGGGACCTTCGAGCCCGATCCCCCGAAACAGAATTTTGTCTCTCCAGGATAGGGAAGGACCCACGATGAGCGATATTTCGGAGCGGGTGAAGAAGATCGTCGTCGAACATCTCGACGTCGAGGCCGACAAGGTCACCGAAAACGCCAGCTTCATCGATGATCTCGGCTCCGACAGCCTCGACATCGTCGAGCTCGTCATGGCCTTCGAGGAAGAGTTCGGCGTCGAGATCCCCGACGAGGCGGCCGAGACCATCCAGACCGTCGGCGACGCCATCAAGTTCATCGAGCAGAACGCGGCTCAGTGACCTCATGACGCGGCGTGTCGTCGTCACGGGATTGGGCATGGTCACGCCGCTCGGCTGCGGCGTGGAAACGACCTGGTCGCGCCTTCTCGAAGGCCGGTCGGGCGCGGGCCCCATCACCAGCTTCGACGCGTCGGACCTCAAGGTCCGCATCGCCTGCAACGTTCCGCGCGGGGACGGCTCGGACGGCACCTTCAACGCCGACGACTGGGTCGACGCCAAGGAACAGCGCCGGATCGACGATTTCATCATCTTCGCGATGGCCGCCGCCCATCAGGCGGTGCTCGATTCGGGCTGGGAGGCGAAGACCTACGAGGATCAGTGCGCCACGGGCGTCCTGATCGGCTCGGGCATAGGCGGGCTGCCCGGCATCGAGCAGACCGCGATCCTTCTCCACGAGAAGGGGCCCTCCAAGATCAGCCCCTTCTTCATTCCCGGCCGGCTCATCAATCTGGCGAGCGGGCAGGTCTCCATCC
Source organism: Alphaproteobacteria bacterium (assembly GCA_013389075.1). GTDB lineage: Bacteria > Pseudomonadota > Alphaproteobacteria > JACAEB01 > JACAEB01 > JACAEB01. The sequence goes on along the minus strand of JACAEB010000039.1, from coordinate 8,817 downwards.
GCTACGGGTTCAAGGGTCCCAACCACGCCGTGGTGACGGCCTGCTCGACCGGCGCCCACGCGATCGGCGATGCCTCGCGCCTCATCATGCTCGGCGATGCCGACGTGATGGTGGCGGGCGGGGCCGAGGCGGCCATCTCGCGCCTCGGCATCGCCGGCTTCCAGGCCTGCCGGGCGCTCTCCACCGGGTTCAACGACACCCCCGAACGCGCCTCTCGGCCCTATGACCGCGACCGCGACGGGTTCGTGATGGGCGAGGGGGCGGGCGTCGTCGTGCTCGAGGAGCTCGAGCACGCCAAGGCGCGCGGCGCGCGCATCTATGCGGAGGTCACAGGCTATGGCCTCTCGGGCGATGCCTATCACATCACCGCGCCCTCCGAGGACGGCGATGGCGGCTTCCGCTCGATGAAGGCCGCGCTCGCGCGCGCGGGGCTCAGCCCCTCCGACATCGACTATGTGAACGCCCACGGCACCTCGACCCCCAAGGGCGACGAGATCGAGCTCGGCGCCGTGACGCGCCTCTTCGGCAATGCCGTCGAGACCATGTCCATGTCCTCGACGAAGTCTTCGGTCGGCCACCTCCTCGGGGCGGCCGGGGCGGTGGAGGCGATCTTCTCCATCCTCGCCATCCGCGATCAGGTGGCACCCGCGACGATCAATCTCGACAACCCGTCCGTCGAGACCCAGATCGACCTCGTGCCGCACACGCCCCGCAAGCGGCAGATCCGCGCCGCCCTGTCGAACTCCTTCGGCTTTGGCGGGACGAACGCTTCCCTCGTCATGCAGGCCTATGACGGCTGAGGCTCGCCCCCGGCGCTGCCGCGCGGTAGACTGAGCGGCAGGGGCAGGGGGGCCGGCCGCCTGGCGCGTGGCCATACCCGCACATGCGAGTCACCGGCGTCCCTGGGGGCCGGTTCATTGAGGGGTCCGGAGCATGAGAGCCGCTTCGCTGGTCTTCCGTCTGGGCGTGAGCCTTGCGCTCCTGGGTCTCGTCGTCGCGGCGGGCCTCCTTGCCTACGGGCGCGTGCTGTTCGAGGCGGAGGGTCCGCGGCCGGCGGACGGGGCGGCCGAAACCGTGCTGCTCGTCGAACGCGGACAGGGCGTGAGCGCCATCGCCGCCCGGCTTCAATCCGAGGGCCTCATCGAGGATGCGCGCGTCTTCGCGATCGGCACGCGCGTGCTCGGCGCCGATGACGAGCTCAAGGCCGGCGAATACGCCATTCGGGCCGGCGCCTCGATGCACCAGATCGTGGAGCTGCTGCGCTCGGGCCGGTCGTTCCAGTATGCCTTCACCGTCGCGGAGGGGCTCTCGGTGCTCCAGGTGATGGAGCTGCTCGACGCCGACCCGGTGCTGACCGGCCCGCTGCCGCCGGCCCCGCCCGAGGGCTGGATCCTGCCCGAGCCCTATCATTTCACCCGCGGCACCACGCGCGCCGAGATGCTCGAGCGGATGCGCGCGGCGCAGGAGAGCGTTCTGGCCGAGCTCTGGCCCGGGCGCCAGGACAACCTGCCCCTCGCGACCCCGGAGGAAGCGCTGATCCTTGCCTCCATCGTCGAGAAGGAAACCGGGATCGCCGAGGAGCGCCCGCTCGTCGCCTCCGTCTTCATCAACCGGCTGCGCAAGGGTATCGCGCTCCAGTCCGATCCCACCGTCATCTACCCCGTGACCGCGGGCAAGCCGCTCGGGCGGCGCATCCGGCAGAGCGATCTCGACCGGGACTCGCCCTATAACACCTACCGTGTGAGCGGTCTGCCGCCGACGCCGATCGCCAATCCGGGGCGGCAGGCCATCGCCGCCGTCCTCGATCCGCCGGAGACGGACTATCTGTTCTTCGTCGCGGACGGGACCGGCGGCCATGTGTTCGCGAAGACCCTGGCCGAGCACAACCGCAATGTCGCGGCCTGGCGGCAGTTCCGGCGCGAACAGTGACTTTGAGCCCCCCGCGTCCCCGACGGGGCGCCGGAAGGAGAGTTTCGATGACACTGACCAGCATGACCGGCTTCGGCCATGCCGAGGGGCAGGCCGGAGCGGTCCGCTTCACCTGGGAGCTGCGCTCCGTGAACGGACGGGGGCTCGACCTCCGCCTGCGCCTGCCCGGGGGGCTCGAGCATCTCGATGCGCCGGTGCGCGCGGCGCTGACGGCGCGGCTCCGGCGCGGCAATGTCCAGGCCGGGCTCCAGCTCCGCCGCGAGGCGCAAGGGGGCGGGCTCGTCCTCAACGAGGCGGCGCTCGAGCGCGTGCTCGCCATCGTCGAGACCGTCCGCAAGCGGACGGACGCGCCGCCGCCGAGCGTCGAGGGCCTGCTTGCCCTGCGCGGCGTGCTCGAGGTCTCCGAGGCCGAGGATGACGAGGCCGTCCGCGCCGAGCGCGACGCGGCCCTCATGGCGGGCCTTGCCGCCGCGCTCGACCAGCTTGTCCTGACGCGCGCGGAGGAGGGCGCCAGCCTCGCGGCCGTTCTCGCCGCCGAGGTCGAGGAGATCACGGCGCTCGCCGCGATGGCGCGGGCGCTCGCTCCGGTGAGCGCGGAGGGCCAGAGGGCGCGCCTTCTCGCCCAGCTTTCAGGCCTGCTCGAGGCCGATCCCCCCCTCCCCGAGGAGCGTCTCGCCCAGGAACTCGCCCTCCTCGCCGTGCGCACCGACGTGCGCGAGGAGCTCGACCGGCTCGAGGCCCATTGCGCGGCGGCGCGCGATCTTCTCGCCTCGGGCGAGCCGGTCGGCCGCCGCCTCGAATTCCTCGCCCAGGAGTTCCAGCGCGAGGCGAACACGCTCTGCTCCAAGGCGACGGATATCGAGCTCACGCGGACGGGCCTCGCCCTCAAGGCCGTGATCGACCAGCTCCGCGAGCAGGTGCAGAACGTGGAATGACCACGAAGAGGACCGCCATGGCACAAGACGGGACGACAGGCGCGGGGAGCGTTTCATCCGCAGGCGGAGGGAAGATCGCCCGGCGGGGCCTCCTCTTCGTTCTTTCCTCGCCCTCGGGCGCGGGCAAGACGACGCTCGGCCAGCGCCTGCGCCGGGCCGATCCGAGCCTCGAGCTGTCGATCTCCGCGACGACGCGCCCGCGCCGGCAGAGCGAGATCGACGGGCAGGACTACCACTTCGTGACCGCGGACCGGTTCGAGCGCATGGCCGAGCGCGGCGAGTTCCTCGAGCACGCCACCGTCTTCGGCAATCGCTACGGGACGCTGCGCGAGCCGGTCATCGAGGCGCTCGATCGCGGCAGGGACGTGCTCTTCGACGTCGACTGGCAGGGGGCCGCCCAGCTTGCCGCCAATGCGCGCGAGGATCTCGTCCTCGTCTTCATCCTGCCCCCGAGCGCCGCCGCGCTCGAGCAGCGCCTGCGCACCCGCGCCCAGGACAGCGACGAGGTGATCGGCCATCGCATGTCCCGCGCCGCCGAGGAGATCGCCCACTGGGCGGAGTACGACTACGTGATCGTCAATGACGATCTCGGCCGGGCCTATGAGGAGGTGCGGGCGATCCTCGCCGCCGAGCGGCTGAAGAGGGTCCGCCAGCCCGGGCTCACCCCCTTCGTGGAGCGTCTGCTCGCCGAGCTGACATAGGCCGATTGGTCTCGCTCCGGCAGACGGTATCGTCTACAATCCTGCTCTGCGCATCGCCCGGCCGCCAGTGTCGGGACCTGGCGGGAGGGGATCCATCTTGCAGCGTCTGACGACTTTCCGGGTGGCTGTGTTCTCGCTGCCTGCCCTGGTGCTGGCCGCGCTCGGCCTGCCGCTCTCCATGTACCTGCCCAATCTCTATGTCGAGAATGTCGGCATCCCGGCCACGGCGGCGGGCACGGTGTTCATGCTCCTGCGCTTCTGGGACGTCGTGACCGACCCGACGCTCGGGGTGATCAGCGACCGCTTCGCTCCGCCCTTCGGCCGGCGGCGGAGCTGGGTCGTGGCCTCGGTTCCGATCCTCGCGGTCAGCGTGTGGATGGCCTTCGTGCCCCTGCCGGGGGCGGATGCCCTCTATCTCGCCCTGTGGCTGTTCGTTCTCTATGTCGGCTACACGATGATCCAGATCGCGCATCTCGCCTGGTCGGCCGAGCTTGCCCATGATGCGGCCGACCGGGGACGGCTTCTCGCCTGGCGGGAGATCGCCGTCGTCATCGGCATCGTGCTCGTGCTTCTGGTCGCGGCGATCACCGAGTCCGGCGTGCCGCGCGACATGGTGCAGGAGGTGCGCGCCGACGCGGTGCGCGGCATGGCGCTGTTCATCGTGATCCTCCTGCCGCTGACGGTCGGGCTCGCGGTGGCGATGGTGCCCGAGCCCCGTCACGAGACGATGCCGATCACCGACTGGCGGGCGGCGGCCCTCGCGGTCGTGCGCAACCCCGGTCTTGCGCGCCTCGTGGTGTCCGATGTCCTCTACAAGGCGTCGACGGCGGTGACCGGAACGCTGTTCCTCTGGTTCATGGCGGCGCGGCTCGATCTCGCCCGGTTCGCGAGCCTTGCGCTCCTGCTCTATTTCGTCGCCGCGCTCATCGGCATGCCGGTCTGGATGTGGATCACGCGGCATATCGGCAAACGCCGCGCCTACATCGCCTCGGTGATCGTCCCGGCGCTGATGGTGTTCCCTCTCCTGTTCCTGGGCGGGGTGACGCCGCTGCTGCCGGGCGGGGAGATGCCGGTCAGGCTCGATCTCGGCTTCGTCGCGGTGGCCGACACCCTGACGCCCGACCAGATCGCGGGGCTGATCGGGGTCATTCTCTACGGGGTGAATTATGGCGCGGCCCCCTATCTTGCCCGTGCCCTCTGCGCCGACATCGCCGATGCCGACTACCGCGCCAGCGGCCAGCGCCGGACCGGCATGTTCTATTCCTTCCTGACACTGACGGAGAAGACCGGCTACGCCGTGGGCGTCGGCTTCTCGCTGATCATGCTCGACATCGTCGGTTTCGAGACGGGGCGGGGTGCGAGCAACAGCGCCGAGGCGGAGTTCGCGCTCGCCTGCCTCTATGTCATCCCGACGGTCGTGCTCCTGATCGCGGCCGGGATCGTGATGATGAACTTCAGGGGCCCGGGCGGCGCGGCCGGGCCGGAACGGCCGAAGGACTGACCTCCGGCCCCCGCGTTCGACGCGGCCGCCTCACACCCTGCCTGATCCGTCATCCGCATACGGAAAGGGCGGGCCCCGATCCCGGGGCCGGCCCTCATCCGTTCGGGACCCGCGTGGCGGTCAGCCGCGCGATCCGGTGCCTTGCGAGCCGCTCGCGGGCGGCTTGATGCCGCCGAGCGGGGAGGGCTTGCCTGCGCCCTGCGCGCCCGGGAAGGCCGGACGCAGGGGACCGGCGCCGAAACCGCCCTTCGCCGTGCTGGCGAGCGGCTTGGCGGTCGGGGCGGGCTTGGAGCCGAACATGCCGCCGAGGGGACCGCTCGATCCGCCCGAAGCCGGCTGGCCGGCGTCGGAGGCTTCGCTGTCCGTGTTCAGGCTGACGATTTCCGTGACCTCGCCGGCCGGTTCGTCCGCCGGCGCGGGCTCGGCCATCGCCGTCATCGCGGGGGCGGGTTCGGGACGGGCCTGGGGCGGGGGAGCGGAGGCGCCGAAGAGCGAGCTGCCGCCCGCCGCCGGCGGCGACATGGCGGGGGCGCGCGGGGCCGGGGCCGCGGGCTTGGTGGCCTGCGGCTTCGTGCCCGGAACGGCCGCATTCATCGGATCGTCCGAATGACGGCAATTGCCCTCGAAGAAGGCGCCCGTTTCGACCGCGAGCGCCTGATGGAGCACATCGCCTTCGACATGGCTGGTGGAGGAGAGCGTGACCTTGCGGGCCCGGATGGTGCCGGAGACCCGACCGCGGATCACGACTTCCTCGGCGAGGAGATTGCCCGTGATCTCGGCCTTTTCGCCGATGATCAGCGAGCCGCATTCGATGTCGCCATCGACGCGGCCTTCGACCTGGATGTCCCCGGCGGCCCGGAGGTCGCCCGACACGGTCATGTCGACCGAGATGATGCCGGGGGCGGAGCGGGCCGAGGAACGCTTGGCCGGAGCCGGCATGGGCGTTTCCGTGGGACCCGTGTTGGCGGTGTTGTCCTTACTTCTCGAAAACATAATGACCTGCCCTGAGAAACTTGAGGGGGTTCTGGAGCTCGTCGTCGAACCAGACTTCGTAGTGAAGATGGGGTCCCGTGCTGCGGCCGGTCGAGCCGACCTGGCCGATCCGGTCACGCAGATCCACGATGTCCCCCTTCTTCACGTCGATCTTGTCGAGGTGACCATAGCGTGTCCTGAAGCCGAAGCCATGATCGATCTCGACAAGCCTGCCGTATGCCCCCCTCCATTCTGCCCAAATCACCGTCCCTGGCGCGGCAGCCATGACCGGCGTCCCCCGGCGGGCTGCAAGATCAAGGCCGGGATGGAACGCCTTGCGCCGCGTGAAGGGATCGGTCCGCATGCCCATGCCCGAGGTCAGGTTGTAGGTGTCCACGGGCTGAATGAGCGGCATGGTCGAGATCGCCATGTGCAGCCGGTCGAGATCGTGAATGCGCGAGGCGATCCGCAGGAGCTGGCGGCGGAAATCGTCATCGGCTTCCGCGTCCGCTTCCCAGAGGCCCATGTCGGCGAGCCCGCCGATCAGCGGGCCGCCCTGGCCGGTCAGGGGCGCGCCGGGGGCGGGGGTCTCGCCGTCGAGCGAGAAGCGGGACAGGAGCTCGACCGAATCCAGTCCGGTTTCGGTGATGACTGCCTCGAAATGATCCACCTGCTCGGCGAGCCGTTCCTCGATCACCTGGGACATGCCGTCCTGCTCGATCCGGCGGCGGGCTTCCTCATATTCGAGGCGCACCGCCTCCTCGGCCGAGGGCGTGGCGCGCATGTGGACGCGCCGTCCGGTGTTGAGCACGGCCCCGATCGCCTGCGAGACGCTGTCGGCCGAGCGCGAGAGGGTGAGCTGCGGCGTGCGGGAGACGCGCGTGACATATTCCTTGGGCTGGAGGCGCATGAGCACCGCGTTGCGGTTGCTCTCGTGGTCGACATGGGGGCCCATCACCTCGAACTCGTGGCGCATGCCCTGGATGTCGGCCGAGGTGGTCATGAAATAGTCGAGCAGGCTCTCGATCTGGCGCTGGCGGAAGTTCAGCTCGCCGGTCGACTCGGCGTACTGTTCCTGGCTGCGGTCGAGAATGCCGAGGATCTCGTCATAGCCGGCCTGAAGCTCGGCGATCCGGTTCTCGTAGGTCGCCTCGAGCGTGACGATGCGGCGATCCTTGGCCCGGATGATCTGGTTCTTGAAGACGACGTTGACGGAGGCGTAGGCGATCCAGGTGAGCACACAGAAGGTGATCACCGCGGCGATGATCTGGGTCAGTGGGGAGATGTGGATGAAGTCGACGTGTCCGCGGCGGCGATGATAGATCTGCCGCTCAGGAAAGAACCGAGCGAAATTGGAACGCAGTACGCCGGTCACAGACTGACCCATCGCTACCCCTCACCCACCAGACGTGCGCCCCACCCGCGGCTATAGTTCATCCGATTGCCCTCGTAAACACAATGGTAAACGCTTTATTGACGCTGCGGGTCTCACAAGGCCGCCGCGATTTTTCGACCTTCGCGGGTCCGGCCTTCTCAAGCGCTTGACGCGGACCCGACAATTCGCCGGATCATGCGGTGAAACCCTCCGCCACCGGGCGGAGCCTTGCTGATGTCGATGGGAGGACAGCCTATCAAAGCGGCGGGCGGAGACCAAGCCAAAACGGGACGGCCCCCGGGGCCGCGGCCGTCAGAGGGCCTTCAGCGCCTCGATCACCGCCTCGACATGGCCGGGAACCTTGACCTTCCGCCAGATGCGGCGAATGACCCCGGCCTCGTCGATCAGGAAGGTGGACCGGTCGATCCCCATGTAGCTCCGGCCGTACATGCTCTTCTCGACCCAGACGCCGTAGCGTTCGACCACCTTGCCGTCCTCGTCCGAGCCGAGGGTGATGGCGAGAAGGTGCTTGGCCTTGAATTTATCGTGTGCGGCAACGCTGTCTTTGGACACGCCGATGACAATGGCTTTCAGGGCCTCGATCGCCGCGCGCTTCTCGGTGAAGGCGAGGGCCTGCTTGGTGCAGCCCGAGGTGTCGTCCTTGGGGTAGAAGTAGAGGACGATGCGCCGGCCCTTGAGATCGCCGAGCCTCACGGTGCCGCCCGCATCGGTGGGCAGGGTGAAGCTGGGCGCCTTCTGTCCTTCCGTCAGCTCGGCCATGGGGTCGGGGATCCTTCTGGATGATGGGGGAAGCGGGGCAGGCGGGAGCGGGGCGCGGGACTTGCCTTTGCCACGCGTGCCGCCGAATGTAACGACCGGATCGGTGAGGGCAATGGGTGGGGCTGCTCGCCGTCGGCCCCTTCACTCCTCCAGGCGATGAGGCCTCGATGCGCCGCCCGTTCCTTCCCGGGCTCAAGCTCGCTGCGGAGATCGTGAGCGCCCTCGTGGCCGCGCTCGCGGTGGGGCTCGCCGCGCTGGCCGTCGTGCTGGCGCAAGGACCGCTCTCGCTCGACCGCTTCGTGCCGCGCCTTCAGAGCCATCTCGCCGCCGCCTGGCCCACCATGCCCATCGCTTTCGAGCATGCCGAGCTCGCCTGGATGCGGGAGGCGCGCGTCCTGCGCCTCGTCCTGCGCGAGGTGACGGTGGGCGAGCCGGGGCCGGACGCGAGCGCGAGCGGCGCCCGTTTCCCCCGGGTCGAGATCGAACTCGGCGCCGCGGGGCTCCGGCACGGGGTGCTCGCGCCCTCGCTGATCCGCATCGAGGGGGCGAGCGCGCGCTGGGGGCGGGACGAGGCAGGCACGGCGCGCCTCGCCCTCGATGCGCCCGCCGCCGACACGCCGGGCG
>JACAEB010000061.1 GCA_013389075.1 Alphaproteobacteria bacterium | reverse complement strand
CTCGTCCGCCGGCGCGCCGGCGGACGGAGGCTTCGCGCTGGCGCTGCCCGGCCTCAGCCAGCCCGAGGGCGCGATCGACCGGCCCGCCTGGGTGAGCGGCCTCGCCGGCGCGCGAATCGAGACGCATGCGGAGGGAAGCCGCCTCATCCTCGAGACCGCGCCCGCCGTGCGCTTCAACGCCTTCGCCCTTACTCCGGACGAGGATGGCGGCCACCGTGTCGTCATCGACATGACCGGCCTTGCGACTGATGCCGCCGCCGCGCCGGCGGCGGCGCCATCCGCCTCCGCGGACGACCTGCCGCTCGCCAATGCCTCGCGCGCGCTCGCCGCGGGCGATGCCACGGGCGCCTGCCGCATCGTGCAGGCGAGCTTCCCGCCGGGGAGCTGGAATCTCGACGCCATGTTCATCGAAGCCCAGTGCCGCACCGATACGGGCGACATCGACGGCGCACGCTCCGTCTACGAACGGATGCTCGCCTTCGATCCCTCGCTCGAGCGGGTGGAGACCGAGCTTGCTGCCCTGCCCGAGCCCGTGGCGGCTCTCGCCGCGCCGATCCCCTCGCCCGAAGGGACGCAGGCGGACGGCGCGCCCTCGGCCCTCGCCCTTGCCACGAGCCGGTCATCGGCCGAACGCGCCCGCGCCGCCGCGCGCGACTGGTTTCTCGGCGCCTCCGTGGAGAGCGTCTTCGAGACGGGGCTCGAGCTCGGTGCGGGCGATGCCGAGACGGCCGCCCTCGGCGGCAGTCCCTTCAGCCCGCTCACCGGCTCGGCGAGCGCGGGCTTCGGGATCGCGAGCGGGCTCGAGGGGGGCGCAAGACGGCCACTCGGGGACGGGCTCACGGCCATCGCCACCGGGCGGCTCGACACCGTCAAGTTCTTCGAGGGCGGGGATTTCGACCGCACCGAGATCGGGGGGAGCGCCGGCCTTCTCTATGAGGGCGCGCGCTACACCGCGAGCCTCCTGCCCTATCTGCGCCACGAGCGCAAAGGGGGCGAGGCCTTCCGCACGCAGTATGGCCTTGCCGCCGCCGTGAGCCGGCCCGTCGGCCAGCGCTTCCTCGCCGATCTCGCCCTCGTGCTGGGGCAGGAGAGCCACGAGGAGGACAGCGCGCGCGATGCCTTCGTCGCCTCGCTCGTGCCCGGGCTCGAGATCGGCTGGGGCGGGAGCGGAGCCCTCGGCGCGCAATATCTCGTCCAGTCGCGATCGGCGGATGGCGATGACTGGAGCGGCTGGCGCCACGGGCCGATCCTCTCGGTGGCGCGCCGCCTCGGTGCCAACTTCGAGGCCCGCGCCCGCACGCGCTACCTCTTTGCCGATTACGAGGCCGGGGAGAGCGAGGGCGATCTCGCCGCGGCCGATCTCGGCCTCTTCTGGCATCCCGCGCTCGGCAATCACGAGCCCTTCACGGTCGGCCTCTCCTATGGGTGGCTCGAGCAGGATGCCGAGGGCGGACGCGGCGCCGGCCGCCACAGCGCCCGCTTCGGCCTCGCCGCCGACTGGTAGGCGTCAGGCTCCGATCAGGTGCACGAGGATCGTGCGCGTCTGCGGTGCCTCGCGGTGCTCGAAGAGATAGACCCCCTGCCAGCGGCCGAGCGCCGGCCGTCCGTCGACGATCGGGATGCCGAGCGAGCTCTGGGTGAGCGCCGCCCGCAGATGCGCGGGCATGTCGTCGGGCCCCTCCGTGTCGTGGCGATAGCGGCCCGGCGCGTGCGGCGCGAGCTCCGAAAAAAATGTCTCGATATCGGCCCGCACGTCCGGATCGGCGTTTTCCTGAATGAGCAGCGAGGCGGAGCTGTGCGGCAGGTAGACGGTCATGAGGCCCGCGGCAAGCCCCGCCTCCCACACAAGGCTCCGCAGCTCGGCCGTCAGCTCGAACAGGCCAGGCCCGCGCGTCCGACGGTGGATCTCATGCAGGCACTGTCGCATTCTGGCTTCCTTACGCGTTTCGTGCGCCCCGCCCCTCGCCCCGACATCCCGAACCCGGAGAGCCGAGCCATGCCCTCATCCAGATCCGCCGCCGCCCCCCTCGCCGGCGTCGTCCGCACCCCCGACGAGCGGTTCTCGGCCGTGCCCAACTTTCCCTGGGAGCCACGCTATCTCGACGATCTGCCCGGCTTCGAGGGGCTGCGCCTCCATTATATCGACGCGGGTCCCCCAACGGCGGAGGTCACCTTCGTCTGCCTCCATGGCGAGCCGACCTGGAGCTTCCTCTACCGCAAGATGATCCCGCTCTTCGTCGCGGCCGGACACCGGGCGCTCGCCTTCGACTTCTTCGGCTTCGGCCGCTCGGACAAGCCGGTCGACGAGGCGCGCTACACCGTGCCCTTCCACCGCAACACCGCGCTCGCCGTCCTGCGCCGCCTCGCCCCGCGCAATGTCTGCCTCGTCGTCCAGGACTGGGGCGGCATCATCGGGCTGACCCTGCCCATGGAGCTGCCGGACATGATCAGCCGGCTGATCGTCATGAACACGGCGCTCCCGATCGGCGAGCCGCTCGGACAGGGCTTTGCCGACTGGCGGGCCTTCGTGGCGGGAAAGCCGGACTTTCCGGTCTCCGGCCTGATGAAGCGCTCGGTGGCCGGCCTCCCCGAGGAAGAGGCCGCCGCCTATGACGCGCCCTTCCCGGACCCGGACTATCGGGCCGGACTGCGCCGCTTCCCGGAGCTCGTGATGACCGATCCGGGCATGGAGGGGATCGCGGAGAGCCGGAGAGCCCGCACATTCCTGTCGCAGGCGTGGACCGGCGAGAGCTTCATGGCCGTGGGCGCGAAGGATCCGGTCTTTTCGCCCGCCCATATGGAGGGCATGCGCAAGCTGATCCGCAACTGCCCCGAGGTCATGCAGGTGCCCGAGGGCGGCCATTTCGTCCAGGAGCACGGCGGCCCCATCGCCGCCGCCGCCCTCGCGCGCTTCCGGCTCGGCTGAGCCGCCTCAGAACTTCCGCGGCGTGTTGAGCCGCTGCATCCAGAGCGGCGTCGTGGAGGCCGGCAGAGACACCGAGAGGCGCGTGACCGCGGACTGATCGGTCACCTCGGTTTCCGCGAAGCTGATCCGGTAGCCGGGCGCCTCGACCCGCACGCTGAGATCGGCGAGCACGACGCCGCGAGCGGTGGTGCGCGATCCGCGCACCGGCACGCGCGCCGCGTAGATGAGCTCGAGGCCGCCGGCTCCGTCCGTGATATCGACGGGGGACCCGAGCCGATAGGTCGAACGCGACACCGAGTCATAGAGGACGACGAGCACGCTCGAGAGGTCGATGTCGCCCTTCCGCGCACCCGGCAGCGTCACCACGATCTCGACGGGGATCTCCGCGTTCTGGACCTGCACCAGCGCCGGCTCGGCGCGGGGAGCGGGCATGCGGAGCGTGAGGCTGGCCTGCTGCACCCCGTCGGCCGACAGGACGTTGATGGAGGCGTCCTCGAGCGGCTCGTCCAGAATGGCCGGATCTTCCGCCTCGCCCTCGAGGATGGTGGGGTCGGCGGGCAGGAGATCCTGCTCGCGGACCGGCATCAGCGTCATCAGGATGGCGAGGATGCTCGCGCCCGTGGTGAAGGCCGCCCGCTTGGAGACCGGCTCGTTGACGAACACCGCGGCCGCGCCCGTCACGACGAGCCCCAGCGCGATGACGTAGAAGGGAACCTCGAGCCCGAAATAGCTCGAAAGATAGATCTCGAGCTGGTAGACGGCCGAGGACTGGCCCTTCTGAAAGAAGTCGGCGACCAGCGCCGCCGCCACCCCGATCGACCCCGCCAGCGCGAGCCCGAGCGTATTGCCCACGCTCGGATGCGGACGCACTTCCTCGAATGCCATGGCTTGCTCCCTCGACCCCGTTTCGCCGTCACCCCCTTGAGGCGGAGACGAGTTTACCATTGCCGGCCGGCATCACCAATGGCGCGTGAGGCTCCCCCCGAGTTGACGGGCCCCGCGCCCAGCCGCTAGCCATTCACCACCCCCCGCGCCGACGGGCGCACCGCCCCTCGTGGAGAGCCGCCATCATGACCGAAAGCGCCGGGCCGGACGTCGATCCCGGCCGCCTGCCGCCCGCCCGCGCGGCCGAGACCCCGCCGCCCGGCTACACGGCCATGGTGCTCTCGGACCCGTTCGAGGCCTATGTCGGCCCCTTCTTCGAGAGGACCGAGACGGCCGAGGACGGCGCCGAGCGCATCTGGCTCGCCTTCCGGGTGGACGAGCGGCACCTCAATGGCGGGGGTCATGTCCATGGCGGCATGCTGATGACCTTCGCCGACGCCGCCCTCGGCACGCTCGCCTGGCGGGCCACGGGCCGCACGCCGTCGGTGACGCTGTCGATGGAAACCGAGTTCCTGAAGGGGGCGGGGCTCGGCGATCTCGTCGAGGTGTGCCCCATCCTCACCCGCCGCACCCGCGCGATCCTCTTCATCCGCGCGACCTTCCACGTGCGGGGCGAACCGATCCTCCATGCGAGCTCGCTCTGGAAGATCATCGGGGCGTGAGCCTCGGGTTTTCGGATTTCGCCCGGCGCGGAAATCCCGTCTTAAGCAAAAAATGCGGTGATGGGCGGCATGAGCCTGCCCGCCCACGCCCCCGATCCCGCGCCGGCCGCCCCCGCCCTCGTGCTGGGGACGGTGCAGCTCGGCCTGCCCTATGGCATCGCCAATCGCAGCGGCCAGCCCGATGAGGCCATGGCCGGCGCCATCCTCGCCGAGGCCGCGGCCCTCGGGATCACCCAATGGGACACGGCCCGCGCCTATGGCGAGGCCGAGGCCCGCATCGGCAAGGCCCGCGCCGCCCTGCCCGCCGCCGCACGCGCGCGCCTCGAGATCCTGACCAAGCTGTCGCCGCTCTCCGATCTGCCCGCGGACGCGGGCCCCGCTGCCGTGGGCGCGGCCGTCTCGGCGAGCGTCGAGGCCTCGCGCGCGGCCCTTGGCCAGGACCGGCTCGACACGCTGCTCCTGCACCGCGCCGCCCATCTGGACTCCCATGGCGGCGCCGTCTGGATGGCCTGCCGGGCGCTCCGGAGCACGGGGATCGTGGGCCGGCTCGGCGGCTCGGTCCAGTCGCCGGCCGAGGCGCTGCGCGCCCTCGCCGAGCCCGCCCTCACCCATATCCAGCTGCCGCTGAACCTGCTCGACGGACGCTGGGCGGCGGCGGGGGTGCCCGAGGCGCTCGCCGCCCGGCCCGATTGCCGCGTGCATGTCCGCTCGGCCCTGCTGCAGGGTCTCATCGGCGGTCTCGACCCGGCGCTCTATGCCCGCGTCTTCGGGGCCGATGGCCCCGCCGTCCGCCTCTTCGTCAAGGAGGCCGTCGCCCGGTTCGGACGCGCCTCGCCTGCCGACCTCGCCCTCGCCTATGTCCGGGCGCTGCCCTTCGTCCACGGCATCGTGGTGGGAGCCGAGACGCTCGACCAGCTCAGGGCCAATCGCGCCGCCTTCGCCGCCCCCCCGCTCGCCCCCGAGGCCCGCGCCGCCCTCGAGGCGGAGCGTCCGGCCGTCCCCGCCGCCACCCTCGATCCAGCCCAGTGGAGCCGCCCATGAACGCGCCCCCCCGGCCCCAGAGCCAGCGCCGCTCCGCCCAGCTCTTCAATCTGCGCGGCCGCACCGCCTTCGTCACCGGCGCTGCCGGTCATCTCGGCACGGAGATGGCGACCGCCCTCGCCGAATGCGGCGCGCATGTGATCCTGCACGGACGGCGGGCCGAGCCGCTCGAGACGCTCTGCGCCGCGCTGGGCCGGGAGGGTCACGCGGCCGACACCGCGCTGTTCGACATTCGCGACTACGCCGCGCTGCGCGCCTATTTCGATGCCGAGGCGCGCGCCGGCCGCCGGCTCGACATCCTCATCCACAATGCCTATACGGGCCGGGCGACGCCCTGGCGCGGCGCCACCCCGGAGGATTTCGACACGGCCTTCCAGTCCGGCCCCTCGGCCGCCTTCGAACTCGTCAAGGCGGCCGAGCCCCTCCTCGCCCGCGCCGCGCGCGAGAACGGCCAGGCGAGCGTCATCCTCGTCTCCAGCATGTACGGCCATGTGAGCCCCGACCCGCGCATCTATGGCGACAGCGGGCTCAACAGCCCGCCCCATTACGGCGCGGCCAAGGGCGCGCTGATCCAGCTCGCCCGCTATCTGGCCTGCCATCTCGCGCCGGCCCGGATCCGTGTCAACGCGATCAGCCCCGGCCCCTTCCCGCGCCCCGAGATCCAGAGCCGCGACCCCGCCTTCCTCGCCCGGCTCGAGGAAAAGGTTCCCATGCAGAGGATCGGCGCCGCCGAGGAGATCCGCGGTCCCGTTCTCTTCCTTGCGAGCGAGGCCTCGAGCTACGTCACCGGCGTGAACCTGCCCGTGGACGGGGGCTGGACCGCATGGTAGCTCGCGCGCGCGGGATGGCGTAAGAGGGATCAGCGCCCCCTCCGACAGCGAGGAGCCCCGGTCCGTGAAGCCCCTCAAGGCAAAAGCCGCCGACCTCATCCTGCCGGCCCGGCTGCGCGCCCTCCTGCCGCGCCTGCCGCTCTTCGCCGGTCTCACGGTCAAGGAACTCGACCGCATCCTGAAGGAAGTCGACTGGTTCAGCCTGCCCGGCGGCTGGACGCTGATGCGCCGCGGCCAGGAGGAGGATTCGCTCTACGTCGTGACGGCGGGCCAGCTCGGGCTCTTTCTTCCGGGGGCGGACGGCCGGGACGAGATGGCCGGCCAGCTCGGCCCCGGCGACACGGTGGGCGAGATCTCGGTGCTTTCGGGCTCGCCCCGCACCGCGACGCTCATCGCGCTGCGCGACACCGAGCTCCTGCGCATGAGCCACGAGGCCTTCGAGCGCATCGCCGCGCGCCATCCCACCATCCTGCGCAATCTCGCGGGGCTCGTCGCCGGACGGCTGCGGCGGATCATGGAGGGGCGGCGCGATCCGCGCGAGGGGCACATGCGCGCACGGACGATCGCGATCCTGCGCCTGCAGCGCGATCTGCCCCATGCCGATGTCGCCGACGCGCTCGCGACCGCGCTCTCGCGCGGGGGGCGCAGCGTCGTCGTGCTCGACAAGGCCGACCGGGCGGCGGACACGGAATGGTTCCACAATCTCGAATCCGAGAACGAGCACGTGCTCTATCTCGGCAGTCTCGACGACGAGGGCTGGACGCGCCTCTGCCTGCGCCAGGCCGACCGCGTCATCCTCATCGGCTTTCCCGACCCGCCTCCGCCCGATCTCATGCAGATCGAGCAGCTCCTCTACCGGGGCCCGCGCCGCTATACCGAACTCGTGCTGCTGCATCCGCCGACCGCCCCGCGCGGGCAGGGCGCCGCCGCCTGGGTGAAGCGCCTCGCACCCGATTTCCATCACAATCTGCGCATCGGCAACGCCGCCGATCTCGGCCGTCTTGCCCGCCATGTCGCCGGACGAGCCGTGGGGCTCGTGCTCGCGGGCGGGGGCGCGCGCGGCTTCGCCCATCTCGGCGTCATCAAGGCGCTCAAGGAGGAAGGGCTCGTCTTCGACCTCGTGGGCGGCACGAGCATGGGCGCCATCATCGGCGCGGGCGTTGCCGCCGACTGGAGCTATGACGAGCTCGAGCAGCGCCTGCGCCGGAGCTTCATCGAGACCAATCCGCTCGACGACTACACGGTGCCGCTGATCTCCTTCGTCCGTGGACGGAAGGTCGTCAAGCTGCTTCAGGACAATTTCGGCGACAGCCTGATCGAGGAAAGCTGGCTGCCCTATTTCTGTGTCTCGTCCAATCTCAGCCAGGGGCGGGAGACCGTGCACCGGACGGGGCCCGTCTGGCAGGCGCTGAGGGCCTCGGTCGCCATTCCGGGCGTGCTGCCGCCCGTCGTGCGCGAGGGCGAGATCCTCGTCGACGGCGCGGTGATGGAAAACTTCCCCGTCGGCATCATGGCCGACATGGCGCGCGGGCCCGTGATCGGGATCGACCTCGAGGCCCATCATGTCTTCGCAAGCCAGCTCACGGCGTGGAAGAAGGGCCCGCCCTGGGGCGTCCTCGGCGACACGATGAAGGGCGGTCCCGATATCGTGAGCCTCCTCATGCGCGCCGGCACCGTGAACTCGGAGGCCCAGACGATCCGCAACCACGCCCGCGCCGACCTCGTTCTCGCTCCGCCCGTCGACAAGATCGGGATAAGAGCCTGGCGCGCCTTCGACAAGGCCATCGAGACGGGGTACGAGTACACACAGAAGGCGCTGGAAACGGCCGATCTCTCGCCCTTCCGGATCTGACGCCGCCCGGCGCGCCCGACCCACGTCCGACGAGGGAGCCCCCCGCCATGTCCGACACGCCGCTCCTCATCGAGGAGGAAGGCCCCATCGCCCTCCTCACCATGAACCGTCCGGATACGCACAATGCCATCACCCATGGCGACACGGTGGAGGCGTTCGAGGCGGCGGCCGCGCGGCTCAACGCCTCGTCCACGATCCGCGTCGGGATCCTCACCGGGGCGGGACGGAGCTTCTCGGCAGGCGGCGATCTGCGCGCCATGCACGCCCTCCTCGACGCGCCGCCCGAGGAGATCGCTCAGACCTATCGCCGGGGCATCCAGCGCATTCCGCTCGCCATGGCCTCCATCCGTATACCGATGATCGCGGCGGTGAACGGCGCGGCGATCGGCGCGGGGCTCGACCTTGCCTGCATGTGCGACATCCGCATCGCCTCGGACAAGGCCCGCTTCGCCGAGAGCTTCGTCAAGCTCGGCATCATTCCGGGCGATGGGGGAAGCTGGTTCCTGCCGCGCATCCTCGGCCCCTCCAAGGCCGCCGAGCTCTCGCTCACCGGCGACACGATCGACGCCGCCGAGGCGCTCCGGATCGGCCTTGTCAGCTCCGTGGTGGCCCCTGACGCGCTGATGGACGCTGCCCGCGCCCTCGCCGGCCGCATCGCCGCCAACCCGCCCCTCGCCACGCGCGGCACCAAGCGCCTTCTCGCCGAAAGCCAGAGCCTCACCCTCGCCCAGACGCTGGAGCTCGCGGCGAACCTCCAGGCGCTCTGTCACAAGACGGCCGAGAACCGCGCCGCCGTGGAGGCGTTTCTGGCCAAGGCGAAGTAAGGGTCCTCACCCGAAAATCCGAAGACGGATTTCCGGCCTCTCCGAAGGGAGAGGCGAAGACAGCCTCTCCCCTCTCCCGACGGGAGAGGGGCCGGGGGTGAGGGCCTTCCTACCCCTGATAGCTCGCAAGCACGTCGTCGATCGCCCGCTCGAGATCGGCGGCATTGGTGCAATGGGCGAGGGCGGAGCAATGGGCGCGATAGCGCTGGATCTCCGAATCCCCCGTGCCCCAGAGGCTCGGGCCTTCGGGCGTGAGCCAGATCACGGCTTTCGCCTGCGCGGCGATGTCCTTGAAGAGGTCGAGCCGGGGATTTGCGTAGTTGGACCGCCCATCGCCGAGGATGATGACCGTCGTGCGCCGGTCCACCGCCTTCGGATGATCGGTCACGAAGTCCGACAGAGCCTGCCCGTAATTGGTGGCGCCGTAGCCCACCTCCTTCAGCACCTTCTCCATCGCGGTCTCGAAGTCGAGATCCTCGAAATCCCCGCTCACCTCCTTGAGGCGGCTCGAGAAGGCGAAGCTGCGGATGTCGGGGATCACCTCGGTGAGGCTGTAGAGGAAGAGGAGCAGGAAGCGCACGCTGCGGGCGACCGACTGGGAGGTGTCGCAGATCGCCACCACCTTCGCCCGGTCGCGGCGCTTGGCCCGCCAGTGCACGGTGAAGGGCACGCCGTCCACGCCGGCATTGGCGCGCATGGTCCGCCGCAGATCGAGCTGTCCCGTCTTGCGCTTGCGCCGGCGCCGGCTGTACTTCGCCGCGAGGCGCCGGGCCATCTTCTGGATGAGGACCTTCATGCGCTCCATGTCGCGCCGGTCGAGCTCGCCGAGGCTGCGCCGGCGCAGCACGTCGGCCCGGAAGGCCTCCGTCGCCGACTGCCCGAAGGTCTCGAATTCGCGCTCGACGATGCGCCGGGCCTCGCCGGTCAGCCGTGCACGGATGGCCATGAGCTCCTCGGCCTCGGCCTCCGCCTCGGCCCCGCCCGTCCGCAGACGGTCGATGAGCCGGCCCTCCAGCGCTTGAAGGCCCATGACGTCGAGCATGCGGCGGGCGAAATAGCCGACCTGCGTCGAGAACTGGATGCGCTGGACTCCCACCTCTTCCGCCGCCGCCTCGAAAGCGAGGGACAGCTCGGTCGCATCGCCCTGCCGCGCGAGCTCCGCGAGATCGCGCGGCGCGGGTCCCGCCTCGCCTCCCGCGCCCGCGGACTCCGGGGAGGCGCTCGCGGGCGGGCTCCCGCGCCGGAAATAGAGATCGAAGATGCGGTCGAAGGTCTCCGCCTCCTCGAGCGTCTTCGCCATGGTGGCGGCGAGCCCGCGCTTGAGCGCGGAGCGGTCGTCATAGCCGAGGAGAGCCGCCGTGCGGAAGGCGTCCATGGCCTCGCCCGTCGAGACCGGGATCTCGGCGGCCCTCAGAGCACGGATGAAATTGTTGAGCGGGCGCTCCATGGCGCCCTCAGCCCTCGGCCGCCTTGCGCAGGATCTTCTCGAGCTTGGGCTCGACGAGGCGGATGTCGTTCTCGAACTTGAGCAGGACGTTCAGCGTGCGCCGCACGAGATCCGCATCGAGGGACTCCGCGTGCAGGATGAGGAGCGTGCGCGCCCAGTCGACCGTCTCGGCGATGGAGGGCAGCTTGCGGATGTCCTCGGCCCGCAGCGTCTGCACGAAGGCGACGAGCCGTTTCAGCAGCGCCTCGGAGATGTCGGGCACGCGCGCCCGCACGATGCGCGCCTCTCTTCCCGCCTCGGGGAAGCCGATATGCAGATGCAGGCAGCGCCGCTTCAGCGCGTCGCCGATCTCGCGCGTGTTGTTGGAGGTGAGCATGACGAGCGGGGGCACGAGCGCCGACACCGTGCCGAGCTCGGGCACGGTCACCTGATAGTCCGACAGCACTTCGAGCAGGAACGCCTCGAACTCCTCGTCGGCCTTGTCCACCTCGTCGATCAGAAGGACCGCGCCATGCTCCTGGCGCAGCGCCTGAAGGAGCGGGCGCGGCTCGAGAAAGGCCTCCGAGAAGAAGAGGTCGTCGAAGCCGTGGAGCTTCTCGAAGGAGGCCGCGAGGCTTTCGGCGCCGTCGAGAATGTGGTGGAGCTTCTCCTTCAGCACCTGGGTGTAGAGGAGCTGCTTGCCGTATTTCCATTCGTAGAGCGCCTTGCCCTCGTCGAGGCCCTCATAGCATTGCAGGCGCACGAGCGGCAGCTCGAGAAAGGCGGCCGTCGACTTGGCGAGATCGGTCTTGCCCACCCCCGCCGGCCCCTCGATGAGGATGGGCTTGCGCAGATGCTGGGCGAGGAAGACGGCGGTCGAGATGTCCGGCGTGCTGATATAGCCGACGGTATCGAGCCCGGCCGTGATCGCCTCGATGCTGGTCAGTCGGTCGAAACCCATGAACATGATCCCGGTCTGGCGGCCGAAAGGGCGCGTGCGTGGCTGAGGCAGGTCCTTACACGTCGCGGGGGCCCGTGCCAATGCGCGCGCGCCCCCGCCCCTGCGCGGGCTGCATGGCTGTTCACGCGGCGGGCGGCCGCGCCGTCCCGCCCGGGAGCCCGAGCTCGGCGAGGATCTCGGCCGTGTCGGCGCCGATGGCCGGCGGCGGGCGCGCGGGCGCCTTCGGCCCCTCGCCGGCCCAGAGCGGGCTGTCGATGACATAGAGCGCCCCGAACGCCGCCCGGTCGACGGGGCGGAAGATGCCGCTCGCCAGGGCCTGCGTGTCGCCGGGCAGATCGCCGAGCTGCTCGATGGCGGCGACCGGCAGGCGCTGGGCGTGGAAGCGCGCCGCCCAGTAGGCCCAGTCCTGCGTGAGGAAATGGGCGTCGAGGATCTCGAGGAGCGCGGCCGCATGGTCGAAGCGCGCGGCCCGCGAGACGAAACGCGGATCGCCCGCGAGCTCGGGCCGCTCGATGGCCTCGACGAAGCGCGGCCATTCGGCGTCCGGATTGAGCAGCGTGATCTGGAACCAGCGCTCGTCTCGCGCGCGATAGGTGGTGCTCAGCACGTTCTTGCGCTCGCGGCGCGGCAGCCTCGGCTGGAACCGCGCCTGGCAGAGGACGGCCTGGGCGAGGATCGAGTTCGACCAAAGACCATTGGCGTGCAGCGAGGTGCCCACGCGCATGCCCTTGCCCGTGCGCTCGCGCGCGAAGAGCCCGAGCATCACCGCGCCGAACATCGCGACCGCCGTTGGATGATCCCCCTGGCCGGGCATGCTGGCCACGGGCGGCGCGCCCGGCTCGCGCAGAATGTCCATGAGCCCCGAACGCGCCCAGTAGGCGAGCACGTCGAAGCCGGGCCGGCCCGCCTCGGGGCCCGTCTCGCCATAGGCCGTCATCCAGCCATAGACGAGGCGATCGTTGAGGGGAGCGAGATCCTCGTACCGCAGACGGAGCTTCTCGACGACGCGGTGGGGATAGTTGGTCACGAACACGTCCGCCCGCGCCACCAGCGCCTCCAGCGCGCGCCGCCCCTCGATCCCTTCGAGATCGAGGACGATGCTCTCCTTGGACCGTCCGTCCACGGCATAGACATAGTCGACATCGGCCTGCGGCATGCCCGGCGAGAGGTGGAGCCGGCGCAGCGGGTCCCCGCCGGGCGGCTCGATCTTGATCACCCGCGCGCCGAAATCGGCCATCATGGTGGTGGCGGCCGGCCCGGCGATGTAGCTGCCGACATCGAGGACGGTGAGCCCCGCGAGCAGCGAGGCGGTCTGCGGGGTGGCGGGATCGGTCATGGCGTCGTCCTCGTGGCGGGAAAACCCTCAGGAATTCGTCTCTTCACGGAGCAGCTCGAGCTCGAGCCAGCGCGTCTCGGCGGCCTCGAGTTCGGCGCGGGCGGCGGCGAGCCGCGCGGCGTCGGCCTCGAACGAGGACCTGTCCCTCGAAAAGGCGCCGGGCGCGCCGAGCCTTGCGCCGAGGGCGGCGATCTCGGCTTCGAGCTCGGCGATGCGGCCTGGCAGGGTTTCGAGCGCATGCTTGTCCTTGAACGAAAGCTTCTTCGCGCGGGCCGGAGGTGCGGGCGCCGCCCCGCGCCCCTTCCGGGACGGCGCCGGCGTCGTG
>JACAEB010000086.1 GCA_013389075.1 Alphaproteobacteria bacterium | reverse complement strand
TCGGCGCCCTCGGCGGCGCCTGGGCGGCGCTCGGTGCGCTGCCGCCCATCGAGGAGATGCTGGTCTCGCGTGAGGTCCGGGTGACCCTGACCCGCGAGCCCGAGCCGCCGCCGCCCGAGCCCGAGCCCGCCCCCGAGCCCGAGGCTGAGGCCGAGGCGCCCGAGCCCGAGCCGGAGATGAAGATCGCCGCCGCGCCCCGGCCAAAGCCGACCCCGCCCAAGCCGACCCCGCCGGCGAAAGAGAAGCCCGAGGAGGATTTCTTCGCCCGCACGGCCGCGCTGCTCGACAAGATGCCGAAGGAGGAGGCCGCAGAGCCCACCGAGGCGCAGGAGGCCCGTCCGCGCGCGCCGGACGACATCCGCATCCGGACGGCGGCGGGCCGGGCGAACAGCATGTCGCTCTCGGAGATCGATTCCCTCCGTCAGCAGATCGAGCGCTGCTGGAGCTTCCCCGCCGGGGCCGCCTATGCCGAGGAGCTCATCGTCACGCTGCGCCTCGCGCTCAATCCCGACGGCTCGCTGATCGGCCGCCCCGAGATCGTCGACACGCTCAAATACGGTCTTGGCGACACCTTCTACCGGGTCGCCGCCGACAGTGCCGTGCGCGCCGTGCTGCGCTGCCAGCCGTTCACATTGCCGCCCGAAAAATATGAAAACTGGCGGTCCGTCGAAGTGGAATTCGATCCGCGGAACCTCCTGAGCCCCTGAGGGGCCGGGCAGTGGAGCGGCCAGACCCTTGTGAGGAGTTCGGACAGATGCGCCTGATCCCGCGATCCCGTGACCGTCTTCGGCCCCGCTTCCGCGCGGCGGCCATGCCCTTCCTCGCCGGCCTCGCGCTGCTCGCCGCCGCGCTGGCCGGTGGCGGGGCGCACGCCTCGGACCTGCGCATCACGGTCACCAATCCCAATGTGGACCCCCTGCCCATCGCCATCGCCGACTTCTTCGGCGACACCGAGGAGGAGAAGGCGCGCGGGGCCGAGATCGCCAAGGTCATCACCAACGATCTCGCCCGCACGGGCCTCTTCGCGCCGGTCGACCAGCGCGCCTTCATCGACCGGATGAAGGATTTCGAGGTCAATCCGCGCTTCTCGGACTGGCGCATCATCAACGCGCAGGCGCTCGTCACGGGACGGACGATCCTGCAGGAGGACGGCAAGCTCGTCGCCCAGTTCCGCCTCTGGGACACCTTCGCGGAGGAATATGTGTTCGGACGCGAGGTGAAGAACGAGCTCGCGGAAGGCTGGCGGCGCGTGGCGCACCAGATCGCCGATCTCATCTATGAGCGTCTGACGGGCGAGGTCGGCTATTTCGACACGCGCGTCGTCTTCGTCGAGGAGCGCGGACCCAAGACCGACCGGGTCAAGCGCCTCGTCGTCATGGATCAGGACGGCTACAACCCGACCTATCTCACCGATGGCCGCCACCTCGTGCTCACCCCGCGCTACAGCCCGGTCGAGGACGTCATCGTCTACATGTCCTACCGCTCCGGCGTGCCGCGCGTCTATCTGCGCGACGTGGCCACGGGCCTCGAGGAGGTGGTGGGCGACTTCCCCGGCATGACCTTCGCCCCGCGCTTCTCGCCCGACGGCAAGAAGGTGATCTTCAGCCTCGACGACAACGGCAATTCGGAGATCTACACGATGGATCTGCGGACGCGGGCGGTGGCGCGGCTCACCTTCTCGCCGGGCATCGACACCTCGCCCTCCTATTCGCCCGACGGCCAGCGCGTCACCTTCAACTCCGACCGGGGCGGCTCGCAGCAGCTCTATGTGATGAACGCGGACGGATCGGGCGACGCGCGCATCAGCTTCGGCCAGGGCAAGTACGCGACGCCGGTCTGGAGCCCGCGCGGCGACCTCATCGCCTTCACCAAGATGTATCAGGGCCGCTTCTATATCGGCGTGATGCGCCCCGACGGCTCGGGCGAGCGCCTGCTGACGGAGAGCTTCCTCGACGAGGGCCCCACCTGGTCGCCGAACGGCCGGGTGCTGATGTTCTTCCGCCAGGAACCCACCCGCGCCGACGGCACGGGCGGCTCGGTCGGCCTCTGGAGCGTCGACATCACCGGCTACAACGAGCGTCCGGTGCCCACGGCGGCCTTCGCCTCCGACCCCGCCTGGTCGCCGCGCTTGAGCGACTACGCCCACACGCGCTGACGAGGCGAGGGACGGCCCGGCCCGGCCGGGCCATCCGACGGAGCACGGTCCGCGCGGGCGCGATCCTCCGGCATCCTCAGGGTGAGAGGCCCCCTTGCGCGGGGCCTCGTCCCCCGCCCGGCTCGCGAGGGGACGCGACCCTCCGCGCCCGGAGGGCTTGAAAACCGCGTGCCGCCGCCCCATCCCTTGCCATCGTCCGAGATGATCGCCCGCGGAGAGCCCCATGGACGCTGCCCCTTCCCTGTCCGAGACACCGGCCCCAGGCGGGGCCCGCGCACGCCTTGCCCGGCTGATGGACGGCCCGCGCGTCACGGGCTTCATCGCCGGTGTGATCCTCCTCAACGCGGTCACGCTGGCGCTCGAGACCGTGCCCGCGGTGATGGCCGCCTGGGGCGGCGTCCTCCTTCTCGCCGACCGGATCATGCTCGCGATCTTCGTGGCCGAGATCGCGCTCAAGCTGATCGCGCACGGGCCGCGCTTCTTCCGCAATGGCTGGAACCTCTTCGACTTCGTGATCGTCGCGATCTCGGTGGCGCCGGTCTTCGCCAATCTGTCGATCCTCAGGGCGCTGCGCGTCCTGCGCGTGCTGCGCCTCCTGTCGCTTCTTCCGCGCATGCGCATCGTGGTCGAGGCGCTCGGCGCGTCCCTGCCGGGGATCGGCGCCATCGGGACGGTCCTCGCGGTCGTGTTCTTCGTCGCCGCGGTGCTGGCGACCAAGCTGTTCGGGGCCGAGGAGCCCGAGCTGTTCGGCTCGATCGGCGCCAGCCTCTTCACGCTGTTTCAGGTGATGACGCTCGAATCCTGGTCGACCGGCGTCGCGCGCCCGGTGATGGACGGCGCGCCCCTCGCCTGGCTCTTCTTCGTGCCCTTCATCGTGGTGTGCACCTTCATGGTGCTGAACCTGTTCATCGCGGTCATCGTGAGCTCGCTCTCCGAGATCGAGAAGCGCGACGCGCGGGCGGCGGAGGAGGCGGTCCATGACGAGGCGGCGCTGCTGCGCGGCCAGATCGCGGCCCTCGCCGACCAGGTGGCGCGGCTCGAGCGGGCGCTGCGGGAGGGGCGCGGCGCGCCGTGAGCGGCCGCCGCCCCTCGCCTTGATCTTCAAAAGACTCGGCCCTACTGTCGTGCGACTGCGGTATCGGCAAGAAGAATCGGTTATCGGTGACCGGAGGGGCAGCGGACTCTTTACTATTTCTTCCTTCGAGGGCCTGCCAATCCGCAATAGGTCCAGTCGACGAGGGCGTCTTTTTCGAGCAGGGCGGGCGAAGACGCCAGTCGACGGCCCGGACAGCGCGGCGAAGGACCTGAAATTTGAGCCGTTCCAGGCGTCTGCCATGGTCCGGCCATGATTGTATGGCGATGAACGCCCGCGCGGGGGCGGATGCCGGACACCTGCCGTCGCAGGGCACCGGAAACCTTGCCGAAACCCGGCGCTGGCAGAGTGCGGCACAGATGCGCCCGCGCGAGCGGGCGGGGGGGCCGGGGTCCCCGCGACAGAGCGAAGGAGCAAGAGGCGCGATTCGACAGGGAGACGGGGGGAGGCACGGGCCTTCGGGCCCCCGAACAGTCGGTGAAATCGGCCAGAAAGAGCGACACGCACTACGGGAAGCGACATACCAAGAGCGACAAAACGGAACGCGAAACAACTGGCACATCAACTCGGGCGTAATGCCCCGCTTTGGGAGAGTACCTCATGGCACTGACTGATCTTCGTCTGACCCGCGCCTTCAAGCTCGGCCTTCTGGCCGCCGGCGCGCTCGCCCTGTCCGCCTGCGCCAGCACGCAGACGGGTGACACGAGCACCGGCGCCGGCACCGGCACCAGCACCGCCGGCGCCCCCGCTCAGGGCTCCGTGGAAGAGTTCACCGCCTCGGTGGGCGACCGCGTCTTCTTCGGCTTCGACCGCTACGATCTCGACTCGCAGGCCACCGAGACGCTGAGCCGCCAGGCTGCCTGGATGAAGCTCTACCCGTCCTATACGGTCACGATCGAGGGCCATGCGGACGAGCGCGGCACGCGCGAATACAACTTCGCCCTCGCCGCCCGCCGGGCGAATGCCGTGCGCGACTATCTCGTCGGCCTCGGCGTCGACTCCGCGCGCCTCAAGACG
This sequence comes from Alphaproteobacteria bacterium, assembly GCA_013389075.1. Lineage (GTDB taxonomy): Bacteria > Pseudomonadota > Alphaproteobacteria > JACAEB01 > JACAEB01 > JACAEB01. Next base: position 539 of record JACAEB010000086.1, on the reverse strand, counting down.
ATCTCCTACGGCAAGGAACGGCCGACCTGCTCGGCCTCGACCGAAAGCTGCTGGGCGCAGAACCGCCGCGGCGTGTCGGTTCTTGCCGGCGGCGCCCCCGGCGTCTGACGCCGTCCCGCCGGGACTGACGATCGACGAAGCGCCGGCGCGGATCTCCGCCCGGCGCTTCGCCCTGTCTGGGACCTGCGAACGGCCGCGCCGGCCGTCCGTCAAGTCTTGAAATGACCGCAATTGCGGGCTTTGCTCGATGCTTCCCTCTGATCTTCGGTGCAGGTGTCCCATGCCCGCTCGCCCCCTCCAATTCTCTCCCTTGCGAGCCATGATCCTCCGGCGGTCACCGCTGATGGGCCTGTGCGCGGGGCTCCTGCTCGCCGCGACGCTGCCGGCGGGTCCGGCGTCGGGACAGGCGGGCCCGGTGCCGATCCCCACGGCCAATCCCGCCCTGCCGGCCCCGGATGCGGGACTTGCGGAACCGGCCCCGGACATGGCCTTTCCGGCCCCGGCCGCCGATGACGCGCGGGCGCTCGAGGCCGCGCGCG
>JACAEB010000121.1 GCA_013389075.1 Alphaproteobacteria bacterium | reverse complement strand
GCCCGGCGCCGCCGAGGGGTCGATCCGGCCCGCAGGTCCGGGCGCGTCCCGCGGCGAGGGACAGGGCGCGGCGCCGCGCCCGCGCGTGAGCCCGGCCGCCGCGCGCCGCTATACCCGTGTCGTCGAGGCGTTTCGCCTCGTGCTGCCGGGGGTGGCGATCGCCCTTGTCGCCTCGATGGCGCTGTTCTGGCTGATGCACGACCCGGACAACTCGCTCAAGCTCAACTACACGCGCATAGAGCGGCTCGACGACGACCTCACCATGGTCAACCCGACCTTCCAGGGGACCGACGCGGAAAACCGCTCCTACACCGTCAACGCCCGGGCGGCCCGCCAGGTCGGCAAGGGGGGCACCACGGTCGAGCTCGACACGATCGACGCGGTGCTGACCCTTCCCGACCAGCCGGCGGTCAAGACGCTCGAGCTCGAGGCCGCCGCGGGCCGTCTCGACACCGAGGCGAGCCGGCTCGAGCTTGCCGGCGGTGTGCGGGCCGAGGCGGGCAGCGGCGAGGTCATCACCATGCCGCAGCTCGCCGTCGACCTCGATGCCCGCACCGCGACGAGCGAGGGGCCGGTCGAGGCGACGGGGCCCCTCGGCCGCATCCGCGCCGACCGGCTCGAGATCACCGATGGCGGGCGGGTCATCCGCTTTTCCGGCGGCGTCCGGACGACCATTTATCCAGAAGGGCGAAAGCGGCTCAGCGCCGCGGGGGACGGAGAAACCGAGAAATGAGAAGCCGGAACCATCGCGCATGGGTCGCCGGGGCGGGTATGCTCGCCCTCGCGCTGGCCGCCGCATCGGCACCGGCGGCGGGGGCGGAGGGTCCGCCCGCTCCGCGCGCCAATCCCGCCCGGACCTCGGCGGAGATCGCGCCCAAGCCCAAGCCCGGGGCAGAGGCCGAGGCGCCGGCCGCGACGCCGGCGGGCGGGCTTGCCGCCTCCCGGTCCATCGGCCCCCGGACATCGCTGATCGAGACGCGGGCCTCCGCGCCCGCCGGCGGCGCGCAGCAGACCCTGCGCGGCGCCCCCGTCGACACCTCGGGCAATCTCGAGATCGCCGCCGACCAGCTCGAACTCCGGACGGAGGACCGCCTCGTCCTGTTCTCGGGCAGCGTCGACGCCGTGCGGGGGACGATCCGCCTGCGCGCGGACCGGGTGCTCGCCAATTACGAGGAGTCCGGCGGCTCCGCGCCGGCGGATGCCGCGGGCGGCTTTGGCGACATTTCCCGGCTCGAGGCCGAGGGCAATGTCTCGGTCGCCACCTCCGACCGCACCGCGCGGGGGGGACGGGCCATCTACGACGTGCCGGCCCGCCGCATCACCCTGGTCGAGAACGTTGTTCTCACCGCGGATCAAAGCGTGGTCACGGGCGAGCGCCTGGACATCGATCTGGCGAGCGGCCATTTCGTGCTCACGCCCAAGGCGAGCGCCGACGGGCGTGTGCGCGGCCTCTTCCGGACGCCGGGCACCCCGCCCGCGCCCTGAGGCGGACGGGCGGCCGGTCCCGGGGCGCTCATCGGGGGGCGGCGCGCCGGGTTTTAAGGAATTTTAAGCGCGCCCACCTACAACGGGAGCTGACGTGATGGACCGTGCCGGCGAGCAGGACGACCAAATCGATCCGCTGGCAGACGAACACGCCGCGCCTGGCACCGAGCCGGGCGAGGGGGCGTTCGCAGGGCTGCGCGTCGCCTCGATCGGCAAGAGCTACAGGCGCCGCCCGGTCGTGCGCGGCGTGAGCCTCGAAGTCCAGCGCGGCGAGGTGGTGGGTCTTCTCGGTCCCAACGGAGCGGGCAAGACCACCTGCTTCTACATGATCACCGGCCTCATTCCGGTGGACTACGGACGGATCGAGCTCGACGGGCTCGACGTGACCAAGATGCCGATGTACCGGCGCGCAAGGCTGGGCATCAGCTACCTGCCGCAGGAGGCCTCCATCTTCCGGGGGCTGACAGTCGAGGAGAATCTGAGGGCTGTGATCGAGATCGTCGAACCGGTCGAGGAACGCAGGGAAGCCATGATCGACGATCTCCTCGCGGAGTTCTCGATCGAATACCTGCGCCGCACGCCCGCCGTCGCCCTGTCGGGTGGCGAGCGCCGGCGCGTGGAGATCGCCCGTTCGCTCGCCACCTATCCCTCCATCATGCTGCTCGACGAGCCCTTCGCCGGCATCGACCCGATCGCCGTGGGCGACATCCGCGATCTCGTCCATCACCTCAAGGATCGCGGGATCGGCGTGCTCGTCACCGATCACAATGTGCGCGAGACGCTCGATCTCATCGATCGGGCCTACATCATTCATGACGGCCAGGTGCTGATGGAGGGCGCGCCCGCGGACATCGTCGAGGATGCCGACGTCCGCCGCGTCTATCTCGGCGACCGGTTCAGCCTCTGATACGGGACCCTGGAGCGATCACCCATGGCCCTGTCGCAAAAGCTCGAGCTCCGCCAAGGCCAGTCTCTCGTGATGACCCCGCAGTTGCAGCAGGCGATCAAGCTGCTGCAACTGTCCAATCTCGAGCTCGGGGCCTATGTCGAGCAGGAGCTCGAGCGCAATCCCTTCCTCGAGCGCGACGAGGGCGAGCCCGCCGAGCGGGCCCCGGGCGAGGCGCCGCAGGAGGCGGGGAAGGCTGCCAGCGAGAGCGCGGGCGAGACCGCCCTCGACGTGGGTCTTGCGGCCGCAGCTCCGCCGGCGGAGCATTCGGGCGAGCTCGACACGGACTTCGACAATCTCTACGCGGACCGCTCGCGGGCCGACGCCGTCAACGACGCGGCCGCGCACCGCGAGGCCCTCGCCATCGACTGGTCGAACGCGCGCGGCGGGTCGACCCGCTTCGACGACGCGTCGATGGATTTCGAGGAGAGCCTCACCGGCGCCCCCTCGCTGCGCGACCATCTCAACCAGCAGGTGGGCCTGCTCTTCGAGGCGGGGAGCGACCGCCTGATCGCCTCCTTCCTCGTGGATCTCGTCGACGAGGCGGGCTATCTGCGCGCGGATCTGGGCGAGATCGCCGGGCGTCTCGGCGCGCCGCCCGCCAAGGTCGAGGCCGTGCTCGCCCGCCTCCAGACGCTCGAGCCCACCGGCATCTGCGCCCGCTCGCTCGCCGAATGCATGAAGCTCCAGCTCGTCGAGCGCAACCGCTTCGACCCGGCCATGCAGGCCCTGCTCGCCAATCTCGAGCTCGTCGCCCGGCGCGATCTTGGTGCCCTGAGCCGCCTCTGCGGGGTCGAGACCGACGACGTGCTCGACATGATCGAGGAGCTGAAATCCCTCAATCCCAAGCCCGGCCTTGCCTTCGGTCACGAGCCGGTGCAGCCCGTCATTCCCGACGTCTTCGTGCGCGAGGGACCGCAAGGGGCCTGGCTCGTCGAGCTGAACACCGAGACGCTGCCGCGCGTGCTCGTCAACCAGCGCTACTATTCGGAGGTGGCGAGCCAGTCGCCGAGCCGGGAGTCGCGGACCTATGTGTCCGAGTGCCTCACCAATGCCAACTGGCTGGTGCGCAGCCTCGAACAGCGGGCCACCACGATCCTCAAGGTGGCGACCGAGATCGTCCGCCAGCAGGATGCCTTCTTCATCCATGGCGTCCAGCATCTGCGCCCGCTCAACCTCAAGACCGTGGCCGAGGCGATCGGCATGCACGAATCGACGGTGAGCCGGGTGACGGCGAACAAATATCTCGCTTCCAAGCGCGGGCTGTTCGAGATGAAGTACTTCTTCACCTCGGCCATCGCCTCCGCCGATGGGGGGGAGGCGCATTCGGCCGAGGCGGTCCGACACCGCATCAAGGAACTCATCGACGGGGAGGACGCGCGCGAAATCCTGTCCGACGACCGCATCGTCGCCATATTGCGGTCGGCTGGTATCGATATAGCCCGGAGAACGGTGGCAAAGTACCGGGAAGCGATGCGCATTCCCTCCTCGGTCCAGCGGCGGCGTCTCAAGGCCCTGTCCGCCTGAGGCCGGCGGCCGGAGCCGAAAGTGGACGACCGGCGCATTTGGCGGGTGCATGGCCGCCCCGAACCCTGTAAAAGGCGGGCCGTCCGACAGCCCCGGGGGCATCGGGCGGCCGAGCGAGGACCCGATCCCCTGTCCAGGAACTCAAGGCAATGCGCATTCACGTCCACGGCAAGCACGTCGACATCGGAGAGGCCCTGCGCGAGCGCATCGAGGAGCGCATCGGGCAGATGGCCGGGAAATATTTCGACCATGTGGTGGACGCCCAGGTCACGGTCGCCCGCGACGCCGGGGACTTCAAGGTCGACTGCTCCATCCACCTGCCCACCGGCATGACGCTGCAGGCCCAGTGGCGCGGTCCGGAGGCCTATTCGGCGGTCGATCAGGCGGCCGAGCGGCTGGAAAAGCGTCTGCGCCGTTACAAGCGCCGGTTGAAGGATCATCACGCCCGCCGCTCAGAGCCGGTTGCAGCCGTCGAGGTGGCGTCCTATGTCATCGCGGCGGAGCCCGAGGACGGGGCACAGGAACCCGAGGGTCTCAATCCGGTTGTGATCGCGGAGGACACGACACGGGTGCCGACGCTGACCGTCGGCGAGGCCGTGATGCAGCTCGACATTTCGGACACACCCATCCTGTTATTCAGAAATTCAGCTCATGGCGGCATCAATGTCGTCTATCGGCGGCCGGACGGGAATGTCGGCTGGATCGATCCCGAGGGGATGAAGACGACCGCCACGGCCTGACGTGCAATCACGAACCGGAAGCCGGAGTGCGGCTTCCCGGGAGTTGGTTATGGATTTGTCCGATCTCGTCCGTCCCACGACCGTCGTGGGCGGGCTCAAGGTGAGCTCCAAGAAGCAGGTCCTCCAGGACCTGTCCGAGCGGGTGGCGCGGGAAACCGGCGTCGAGGCGCGGCGGATCTTCGAGGTCCTCAACGAACGCGAGCGGCTGGGATCGACCGGCGTCGGCCACGGCGTCGCGATCCCGCACGGCAAGCTCGCCGAGCTCGACCGGCTCCACGGCTTCTTCGCCCGGCTCGACCGGCCCGTCGACTTCGACGCGATCGACGACGAGCCGGTGGATCTCGTCTTCGTGCTCCTCGTGCCCGACAATGCGGGCGCTGAACACCTCAAGGCGCTGGCGCGCGTCTCGCGGCTCTTCCGCTCGCGCGAGATGCGCGACCGGCTGCGCACGGCCGAGACGTCCGAGGCGCTCTATGCGCTGCTCGTCGAGCCTCTGGCCTCGCACGCCGCCTGATCGGCGGGGGCGGGAGGGGCGTGGCGCTGCGCCACGAAAAAGGCCCGCCGGAGCGGGCCTTTCGCGTCTTCCCCGGATGCGGGGCAGCCTCAGTGCACGCTCACCGGCTCCATCTCGTACTGACGGGCGGCGGCGAAGGCGGTGTCCCGGTCGATCACCACGGCCATGGGCGTGCCATCCGCCGCGTGCACGGCATAGAGGATCGTGTCGTCGGCGAGATCGTCGATCCCCTGGACCTGCCCGTGCAGCTCGCCGACGGGAACCGGACGCACATAGACGATTTTCTCGTCCGTGCCTAGGCGCGCGAGCGCTTCGGGCGTCATCACCTTGACCGCGATGGGCGGGGTATTTTCAGGGTCACGCATGGTCTGCCTCCTTTGCCACCCGCTCCCGAGGAGCCGGGTCGCGGGGCCCGGACAGAGCCCCGAATACGATTCAACTTGTCAGGCGTCGGCCGGGTCCGATCCGGCGCGCTCCACGGGGCGGGGGGTCCGCTGTCCCGGCACGCCCGCCTCCCGGTCGACGATCTCCACGCGGCGCACCACCTCACCGCTCCGCGGCCGCATGAGACGGATCCGCAGGAGCCCGTGGGCGAGGTCGGCGCCGAGAATCTCGATCCCGTCCGCCAGCACGAAACTGCGCTGGAACTGGCGGGTCGCGATGCCGCGGTGCAGATAGGTTCGGGCAGGGCCCTCCTCGCTCCGGCGGCCCCGGATCACGAGCTGGGTGTCTTCGACCGTCACGCTGAGATCGGACCGGTCGAAGCCGGCGACGGCGAGGGTGATTTCCAGCGTATCGGAATCGATTTGCTCGATATTGTAAGGCGGATATCCATCCGTGCTGGATTTGCTCACCCGTTCGAGCACGCGTTCCAGCTCGTCAAAGCCGAGCAGGAGCGGACTGTTGAACGGAGGCATTCTCGTCATGGCACAGCCCTCTGACAGCGACCGTCCGGACGGCGGGCCGGGCGGAACGCGTGCCCCATGCCTGCCATCCGTGCCTGTTGCCGGCCCTGCAATGAGGCACCGGCTGGGTATAATTTGGGGTGAAGGGCAACGCGATCAAGAGCTTGTGCCCCGGATGCCCGGCCCGGGGCGTGCGCCGCCCTTCCGCGCGCGGCTGTGGAGCCGGGCGCGATGCGCGCCTAGGATGCGCGGCGGCTGTGTCGGCCGCCGGTTCCCGCCCCCGAGGAGCGTTCGATGCCCATGAGGCTGCATCTTCACCATCCGATCACGCAGACGGGCCTTGCGCTCATCGCCGTGGTGGTGGCGATGCTGCTGCCGGCGGCCGTCGCGGGCAGCGCGGACCAGCGCCTCGACATCTGGGTGCTGATCATCATGGCGGTCTGCAACCCGCTGATCGGCTTCTATGCAAAGGACTGGTGGCGCTACACGCTGAGCTCGGCTGCCGGCTTCGCCGCGCTGTGCCTTGCCGCCGCCGTGCTCGCCGATCTCGGCAGCACCGGTCCCACCACCTGGCGCAGCGTCTTCGCCGCCCTCGATCTTCCGGCCATCGTCTATGCGGGCGCCCTCGGCGTGACCGGCGCGGCGCGTTTCGCCATCGCGCTGATCCGCCACGGCCATCACGGGCCGCTGCCGCTCGAGCACATCGTGCCCGAGCCCATCCTCTATGCGAGCATCGGGGCGATCGGACTGGTCATCGGCTCGGCGGCCTTCTTCGGCGGCTATGGAATCATGGACGCGATCAAGGACCGCACGGCCCTCGCCCCCGCCCAGGAGGTGGAACAAGCCGCCCTTTTGCAGCTTCTGGGAAAGGGCGAAGTGGTCGACCGGCGGCTCGGTCTGTCGGCCGTCAACGCCACCGATTACGCGCTCACCGAGCTCACCATCCGCGTCGCTCCGGCCGACGGGCGCGCGGTGCCCGAGCCGGCCCTGATCACCCGTGACCTGCAGGCCTCCCCCTGGCTGCCGGGACGACGCCTTCGAGACAGGGTCGTGCTCGACGAGCCATGGGACGGCCTCGACGTCGTCTGGTCCGTGGTCGCGGCGCGGGGTGCGAGCCCGCTGGCCGAGGCGGACCAGCCGGCACTTGAGGTCGGGCCGGCCGCCCCGACGGAGGAAGCACCATGACCGAAACCCGCCTGACCGCCGATCTGCCCGAGCTGACGCTCGAGCTTCGCCACATCCTGCACGAGGACGGGCAGGGCGAAACGCTGACGATCGGCCTCATCGCGCCGGCGGGCTTTGCGGCGCTGCTGCGTCCCGATCTCGTCCGCGGCGCTCTCCTTGCCCCGGTCACGCCCGACATCCGCAGTCTCGCCGCTCCGCTCGGCCTTGGGATCCAGCTCTGGTCCGCCGTGATGGGCGCCTCGCTCGCGCCCTGGATGGGCGCCTGGCAGGGCTTCACCGACGCCCGGCGCGGGCGCTGACGGGGCGGCGGCGGCGCACATCCTCCGGCTGCGCGCGAAAGTAGCTGCGCGAAAGCCGCGAATCGGCGAGCGTGCCGCACGGCGCACCCCCCTTCGGGGGCGGGCACCCGCGCGGGCATCCGCACATCAGACGGGGCAATTGGTGGCATCGGGCATGGAACGGACCTCCGGAGCGGCGGGCGCCGCCTCCGGGCACTGGGTCGATCCGGCGGGCTCCTCCGCCGCCCGATCCCCGCGCGGGCCCGTCAGTTCGGGCGCCCTCTCTCTCTTCACGCTGTCCCACCTCTTTCTCGGCGGCGCGCTCGCCGGGCTCATGGTGCTCGCGATCGCCATCGCCTTCGGCATGGGCTATGTGCGCGAGCTCGAACGCGGCCTGATCGACCCGCGCATCCTTCCCTCGCAGAGCCTCGAGACCCTCGAGGCGGCCGCCGCCCGGCTGGGCCCGATGGGGGCGCTCGGGCGCGTGCATGCCTTCAACACCATGGCCGATCCCGCCATTCTCGACGCGCTCGATGCCGACATCGCCGCGGCGGGCCGGCTGATCGATGCGGCCGCCGGCTACTCGGCCGATCTCGACGGGGCGATCGACTGGGGCGCCCTCGCCTGGACGCTCGATACCTTCCGCGACCTCGCCCAGTGGCTGCGCGGGGGCGCCGATCTCGACCGGCTGGAGGCGGTGGTGACCGCGACGGCCGCCTATGACGGGCTCGCGGCCGAACTCGAGCGCCTTGCGCGCGAGGAGGCCCGGCGGCGGGCCTTCGGAATCGAGCGGGTGGTCGACATCGGGCAGGCGCTGGTCCTCGCCGCGCTCTGCCTCCTCGTCTTCGGCGCGGTCGGCATCGCGGTCCTGCTGCGGCGCCATGTGCGCGAGCCGGTCGACGCCCTTCTGGAGAGCCTCACCGAGAGCGAGGCGCGCGACTACGGCCAGCCGATCTGGGGAACGCAGCGCACGGACGAATTCGGCGCACTCGCCCACGGCGTCGAGCGCCTGCGCCGCGCGAT
>JACAEB010000102.1 GCA_013389075.1 Alphaproteobacteria bacterium | reverse complement strand
GGCCCGGACCGGGCGTGGCGCCCGGGGGGACCGGGGCGGCGGGCTGGCCGGGCGCGCCCTGCTTGCGGCCGAAGGCGCTGAGGCTCGTCATCATCGGCGAGAAGCGGCTCGGGTCGGGGACGCCGTTCAGCACCTCGTCCATGCGGTTGAGCCGCTCGGCGATATAGGCCCAGAGCTCGATCACCTCGCGGGCGGAGCGGCCGTTCGGGTTGACCTCCTGCACCGTGCGGCCGTCGATCATCGAGGCGGCATAGTCCACGCGATGGCACATGAAGGTGGGCGCCACCGTTCCGTGCTGGGAGAGCGCCACGGCCGCATCGGAGGTGATCCGTGCACGGGGCGTCGCGCCGTTGATCACGAAGATCATGGGCTTGCGGTGATAGTCGACGAGATCGACGGTAAGGCCCACGGCCCGGATGTCGTGCGGGCTCGGGCGCGTCGGCATCACCACGAGGTCGGCGAAGCTCAGCACGTCCGAAATGGCGCGGGTGATGGAAGGGGGCGTGTCGATGACGACGAGCCGGTACCCTTCCGCGCGGCAGCGGATCAGCGTCGAGCGCAGCGAGGCGAGGTCGGACGCGCAATAGGCGGGCGTGTCGGCGTAGCGGGCCTCGCTCCATTTCTGCAGGCTGCCCTGGGGGTCGGTGTCGATGATGGCGACCGGGGCGAAGCCCGTGCGCTCGGCCTCCACGGCGAGGTGGCCGGCGAGGGTGGTCTTCCCCGAGCCGCCTTTCTGCGAGGCGAGCACGATCACGCGCATGGGAGGGGCGCTCATCAGCGGACTCCAGAACTATAGGGACAAGGGGACGGGCGGAGCGCTTCCCCCGGGAGAGGGAGGCTCGAAGGGCGCCACGAGGGCGTCTGCCGGGCCATGAGGGCTGCCGGACGCATGGGCTCTCCTTTCGGCGGCTCCGCTGCCCGTTCCGTTCCCGGACGAAGCGGGAAAGCGGACGAGGGCCGGTGGCTTTGCGCCCTGCCGTCTCCGGCAGTTTGCCAGTATCGTCGAGAGTGTTCGGGATGCGGAGGTCGTAGGCGGCCGCATCCGTTCCGAGCCTAAAAGGCCCCGGCTTAACAAGAGGTCAATGACAGGTTCGGCCTGCGCGTTAAGGTTTTGCTAACCAAATGTTCCGTGCCCGTTCCAGTTGACGGCCGGGGCACCGCATGATTCTGTTCACTCCTATGAAACATCTGATTGCCCGCACGCGTCTGCTGCGCCGCGAGGTCCCGAGGGGACCCTTCGCGAGCCCTCTGTGGACCGTCGGGCTGATGCTCGCCGGCGCCTATTTCGGCAGTCATCTCCTCCTCGGCGGGGACGGTCTCATCCGCCTGTCGCAGCTGCGCTTCGACCTCGCCCGCGAGGAAGACCGGCTCGCCACGCTCACGGCCACGGCGGACCGGCTCGAACACGAGATCGCGCTTCTCGACGACCGCCAGCTTCACCCCGACTATCTCGAGGAGCGCGTCCGCGCGACCTTCGGCTACACGCGGCCGACGGAGGTCGTGATCCTGAAGCGCCCGCGCGCCGCCGACTGATCCACAGGAGCCATGCTCCGCGGGGGGCGCATTCCCTCAGCGGCCCGATTGCTCTACCCTCGCGCGGGGTGGCCGGGGGCGGCATCCGCATGGACAGCGAGGCAGGCATGGCAGGCAAGGGACCTTCGAAGAAGACGGACGGAAAGCCCGCGCCGGCACGGGCCGAGCCGGCGCTGCCGCCGCCGGACGGCGAGGCCCTTCTCGGCTTCTACCGCGACATGCTCCTTATACGGCGTTTCGAGGAGAAGGCCGGCCAGCTCTATGGAATGGGGCTGATCGGCGGCTTCTGCCACCTCTATATCGGCCAGGAGGCGGTGGTGGTGGGCGTGCAGTCCGTCTCCCGGCCGGGCGACCAGGTCATCACGGGCTACCGGGATCACGGGCACATGCTCGCGACCGGCATGGACCCCAAGGGCGTGATGGCCGAGCTCACGGGGCGGGAGACGGGCTACTCGAAGGGCAAGGGCGGCTCGATGCACATGTTCAGCCGCGAGAAGAATTTCTTCGGCGGCCACGGCATCGTCGGAGCCCAGGTGCCGATCGGCACCGGCCTTGCCTTCGCCAACCGCTACCGCGGGAGCGACGCCGTCTGCTTCACCTATTTCGGCGACGGGGCGGCCAATCAGGGGCAGGTCTACGAGAGCCTCAACATGGGCGAGCTCTGGAAGCTGCCCGTCGTCTACATCATCGAGAACAATCAGTATGCGATGGGAACGAGCGTGGAGCGGGCCTCCGCCGAGACCCATCTGCATCGCCGGGGCGCGTCCTTCGCGCTTCCGGGGGAGGAGGTGGACGGCATGAGCGTCCTCGCCGTGCGCGAGGCCGCCGCCCGGGCCGCCGCCTGGTGCCGGGAGGGCAAGGGACCCTTCATCCTCGAGATGAAGACCTACCGCTATCGCGGACACTCCATGTCCGACCCCGCCAAATACCGCACGCGCGACGAGGTGCAGTCCATGCGCGAGACGCGCGACCCGATCGAGAATGTGCGCCGGCTGATCCTCGATACCGAGGCCGCCGACGAGGCCGCCCTCAAGGACATCGACCGGGACATTCGCGAGATCGTCAACGAGGCGGCCGATTTCGCCCAGGAGAGCCCCGAACCCGCGCCGGAGGAGCTCTGGACGGACGTCCTGCGCGCCGGCTGAGTGGCACGCAGGCCGCCGGCTGTGGCAGGATCGGCCGTCGGGCCGCCGCGAGGGGCGGCACAGCCGAAGAACGGTCCCCGGAAAAGGGGCGGATCATGTGGGGTGTCAGTCGATGAACAGGACGAGCGGGATTGGCCGGATGCGGGGGGCGCTGGCGGCGCTCGCCCTGGGCGCGGGTCTGGCGGCAGGCGGGGTCGCCGGCGCGCAGGAGGAATTCACCGACAACCGGACCATGGTGCCCTACTTCACGCTGGAGGAGCTCCAGTCCACCTTCAAGAGCGTGGGCATCGCGAGCGTGCAGGGTCAGGTGGGCGCCGACGGTCCGGCCTATCTCCAGGCGGCCGACCCCTCGAGCAACCTCGTCTTCGTCGCCGAGCCGATGGCCTGCTATGACGGGCGCTGCGTGGGACTCATGCTGTCGGCGCAGTTCCGGGGCGATCTCGTCACGCCGGAAGCCGTCCGGCAGTATGATCTGGGGCAGCCCTTCATCAAGGCTGTGATGGTCGCCGAAAACACGGCCCTGATCGGCCGCTACGAGATCGCGGATTTCGGCATCCCGCGCGGCAACATCCGCGCCAGCGTCGCCAACTTCCTCGCCATTGCCGCCTATTTCCCGGAGTTCGCCCGGTCGAGCCAGACGACGGCCTCGAACGAGCTGCCGGCGAACCGGCTCAAGGGCAGCAGCGACGTGCAGTCGGCCGCTCTCACGACGGCCAGCATCGCCCGGAGCGAAACCGCCGTCCCCCACGCCCGCGTCGAGTCGGCCGTCGCCGGCCTCCCGGAACTCGCGAACGAATTCTGAGGCGGGCTCGTCCCGTCAGGGCGAAAGGCGCCCTGACCTCTCGCCACCCTCAAGGGTCGTCCCCCGGCTTGACCGGGGGACCCAGGCCGGCTTCCCGGCGTGCGGCGCGATGGGTGGACCCGGAGGCAGGCGACAGGGGTGGCCGCTCGGCCCGCGCCTGGATCGCCGCGGGCTTCGCCCTCGCGATGCGGGCGATTGCCGAGCCCGCACGGCGTCGGACCTGTCGCCCGCAGGGCCGCAACCGGGTTGAGCGCGGCGGCGAGAGGGTTCACACTCGGGCGGCGTGACCATGCCGCCGGCCCCGGGGGACCGGCGCGAGCGGAGGGGTGATCGCCATGCGCCTGTTCATGATCCTCGGCGGTGTCGTCGCCGTCGTCGCCTTCTTTCTTCCCTGGTTCCATATCGGCCTTGGCGTGCCCTATGCCGAGGACCTCGACATCTCGGCGTTCAAGATGTGGCAGCAGGCGCTCGACTGCTCGAAGAGCGCGAGCCCTGTCAGCAAGTGCGTGGGCGTGAGCGAGCGGGACGTCTATCTCGTCGGCGCCCTGGCGGCGGCCGGCCTCGCGCTGCTCTTCAGCCTCGTCCGCATTCCCGGCCTTAGCCGGCTCATGGCCGTGATCGGCGGGATCGCGACCCTCGTGGCGGTGGGCTGGGTGTCGGTGAGCGCGCTCGACAAGGACTTCACCCTCGGCTACGGGCTCTTCGCGGCGGCGGTGGGCGGGGTGCTGCTGATCTTCGGCGGGCTCGCCGCCCACGGGCGGTGAGGCCGAAGGCCCTGCCACACGCGGGAGGTGACGGCGCGCCCGTTGCGGTCTAGACAAAGGAGGGCAGTCTGGACCCGTCCCGTTCCGCCTGCCCCGTGCCTCGCCCGCCGCATCGGATACCCACCGCATCGGACCCGCCCCGCCCATGCCCATTCCCGTCCTCATGCCCGCCCTGTCTCCCACCATGGAGGAGGGCACGCTGTCGCGCTGGCATGTGAAGGAAGGCGACAGCGTCTCGCCGGGAGACGTCATCGCTGAGATCGAGACCGACAAGGCCAGCATGGAGGTCGAGGCGGTGGAGGAGGGGCGCGTCGGGCGCCTGCTCGTCGGTCCGGGCACGGAAGGGGTGAAGGTCAACACGCCCATCGCGCTGCTGCTCGAAGAGGGGGAGGACGCGGCCGCCCTCGACGCGGCGCCGGGGAAGGCCGATGCGTCCCGACCGGCCGCCGCGCCCCCGGCCCGGCCCGGGGCCGGGACATCGCGCGCCGATCC
>JACAEB010000101.1 GCA_013389075.1 Alphaproteobacteria bacterium | reverse complement strand
CCCGAGGTGCTGGCGCCCCCGTCCGCCGTGGACGCGCACGGCCATGGCGCGACCGAGGCGCACGAGGCCGGTGGCACGCCCGCTGCCGGCGGCCCCAGCCGCCCCACGATCGCCGCCGACGGCACGGTCACCCTCGTGCCCGCGCCCGATCTCTCGCTCGTCGAGGAAGGGCCCGACGGGCTCCTGCCGATCATCGGCCCGGATGGCCGCCGCCCGGCCGAGGTCTATGCCCGCCCCGCTCCCCCGCCGAGCGGACGCCCGCGCATCGCGCTCGTCCTCACCGGGCTCGGCCTCTCGCCCACCGCGACGCGCGAGGTGCTGGCCGATGCGCCGGACGCCGTCTCGCTCGCCTTTTCGCCCCATGCCGGCGGGCTGCAGAGCTGGATCAACCGGGCCCGCGCCAAGGGCCATGAGGTGATGCTTCACCTGCCGCTCGAGCCCCATGATTTCCCTGCCAACGATCCCGGCCCGAACACGCTGCTCGCGGGCGCGGGGGCTCCGGAGAACGACGCGCGGCTGAACTGGGTGCTGTCGAGGGCCACGGGCTATACGGGCCTCCTCGCCGAGGGCGGCCACCGCTTCACGGCCAGCGAGGACGCGCTCGCGCCCGTGCTGGCGACGCTCGAGCGGCGCGGGCTCCTCCTCGTCGAGGATGGCGCCTCCCCGCGCAGCCTGACCGAGCGCCTGGCGCGCACGGGCGGTGTCGATGCGGGCCTTGCCGACCGCAGGATCGACCTGCGCCTCTCCCGGGCCGCGATCGATCTCATGCTGCTCGATCTCGAGACCATTGCGCGCAATCGCGGCATTGCCATCGGGCTGGGCTTCGCCTATCCGATCACGGTCGAGCAGATCGTGGCCTGGGCGCCGACGCTGAGGACCAAGGGCATCGACCTCGTCCCCGTTTCGGACGTGCTCCTGACCGCCCGGACAGCGAAGGCCCCCGCGGCCCATGTCGAGGCGGCAGACCCGTCCGCCCACGTCACCGAGCCGCAGGCGCACTAGACGCGTCCGGCGGACGCGAACCCTCGAAGGCCGCCCGACCCATGTCCGTGACACCGATCCGCCCTCCTCCACCCGATCCCGCGAGCCTGCCCTACAGGCCGTGCGTCGGCGTGCTGCTCCTCAATGCGCGGGGCGAGGCCTGGACGGGGCGGCGCATCCATCTCGGCCCCGAGGGGCCGCCGGCCCATCGCTGGCAGCTGCCGCAGGGCGGCATCGATCCGGGAGAGGATCCGGCGGCGGCGGCCCTGCGCGAGCTGGCCGAGGAGGCGGGCACGGGCGCGGCCGAGCTGCTGGCCGAATATCCCGACTGGCTCGCCTATGACTTCCCGCCCCACGCCTTCGCGGCCCAGAAGGGCAGGTTCTTCCGCGGGCAGAAGCAGAAATGGTACGCGCTGCGCTTCACAGGACGCGATGACGACTTTAACCTCGCCGCGCACATGCCCCCGGAGTTCGACGCCTGGGCCTGGCGCCCGCTCGAGGAGCTGCCCTCGCTCATCGTTCCGTTCAAGCGTCCGGTCTATGATGCCCTGGTCGCCCATTTCCGCCCCCTCGCCCTGACCCTCGCCGCCAGACGGGATGCCTCATGAAGCCACCGGTCCTCATGATTCACGGCGCCTTCGCGGGCGGCTGGTCCTTCGAGCGGCTCGCCCTCCGGCTCGAGGCGCGCGGCCACGAGGTGCACCGCCCGGATCTGCGCTTCCACGATCTCGGCCCGCACCAGAAGCCGCCCGCGGCACTCGGCACGACGGGCCTGCAGGACTATCTGCACGACCTCCTCGCCCGCGTGGACGCCCTGCGCACCCCGCCGGTGCTGGTGGGCCACTCCATGGGCGGGCTTCTCGCGCAGATGCTCGCCGCCCGCCGCCATGTGGCCGGTGCCGTCCTGCTCGCGCCCTCCCCGCCCTGGGGGGTCCTGCCTTCCACGCAGTTCGAGATCGCCCAGGCGCAGGGCCTCTATCTCGCCGGCAATTTCTGGGAGATGCCGCTCAAGCCGCGCTTCTGGATCGCCGCCGCCCACGCCCTCGACCGCCTGCCCGAGCCCGAGCGACGGGCCACCTTCGCGCGCTTCGTGCCCGAATCGGGGCGCGCCGTGTTCGAGGTCCTGCAATGGCCGCTCGACCACAGCCGGGCGAGCGCGGTGTTCGCGGGCGATGTGAGCTGTCCGCTCCTCGTCATGGTGGGGACGGAGGACCGGATCAATCCTCCGCAGACGGTCAAACGCGTCGCCGCCCGCTACCGGTCGCGGGCCCGCTATGTCGAGCTCGAGGGCATGTCGCACTGGCTCATCGCCGAGCCCGGCTGGGAACGGGTGGCCGAGCGGATGGAAAGCTGGCTCGACGAGATCCTCAGCACACGGACCCGGGCGCGGGCTGCCGAATAGACGCCCCGTTCTTCCTGGCCCAGCTCTGTGAGAACTCGCGCGTGTCCGCAAAGGCATCCGCGACCGGGGGCCCCTCGGTCAGCGTCGCCCAGATGCGCAAGAACAGGCGCCGCCGCTCCGGCGCCTCGTGATCCTCGAACGCCGTGCGCGCATGGAGGATGGCGTAATTGTTGGCGCTGAGGATCTGCCCCGGGGCAAGGCGAAAGGCGAGGACGTTGCGGGGGTCGTTGAGAGCCGCGTCGAAGGCATCCATGGCCGCGATCTGGATCCGCGAAAGCCGCGGAATCTCCGCAAAGCGCTGCGCGGATTCGATATAGCCGCGCTTGTAGAGAAAGCTGACCCGCCCCTCATGCACGGCAGCGATCGGCGCGCGCTGCGTCGCCGCGCCGTCGGCGCGCTGCGAGCGGGCATCGAAATGGAAGGGCTCCATCAAGGCTGCGGCGAGCGAGGCATCGCGGTCGAGAACATCCAGAAAGGCCCTCTCGGCACTGACGAGACGGGACTCGCCTCCCGACTTCCCCTGATTGACGCAGAGAAAGAACAGGGCATCGGACCCGTCGCCATGGAAGCCGATTTCGATGTCGGTCTCGTAGGCGCGGGCGTCGGCGGTGGTCACGAGATCGGATGCCGGTCGCGACCGGCACACATGGTGCAGCCGCTTTCCTGCCAGATCCTGACGATCCGGCGTGCCGACGGTGAGGATGCTCGCCCAGAAGGCGACCTCGGCCGCTCGCCGGTCCGTGCCGGGACTGAGGGCCCTGACCGGAAACCCCTCCAGGATGGCAAAACCCGGACCGTTCGAGACGCAGGCGCTGACCTGCCGCAACAGGGCGCCGGTCCGGGGCAGCCGGGCCTCGTCCGGACAGATCGAGTCGGCGGGCCGGTCTCCGAGCCGCCTCGCCAGGGCCAGGATCTCGTCCCGCTCGGGCTCGCCGAGCCGAAAGCGCGCCTGCTCGAGCAGCCGCGGCTCGGCCCGCCAGGCCCGCGGGCTCGCCTCCAGACTGGCCTTGATCGCGGACAGGTCCTGCATGTTCGTCTCGCTCCGCAAGGGCAGGGCGTCGCCCCGCCCTGCCGACCTGCCCGTCAGGCGGCCCTCGCCCCGAGGCTGCGGCCGCGCGCCTGGAGCTCCCACCAGAGGAGCCGGCTCGCGGCCCGCGTGATCCGGCTCTGGGCCGACAGGCCCACGGGCTTGAGGATCATCTGCACCGCCTTCTTCACATGCTGCGGCCGGTAGAACCTCAGCACACGGCGGTTGTACTCGCGCGAACAGGTGTCGCGGTCATAAGGCTCGCCGGAATCCGTGCCCGAGGCGATGTTGGCCGCGTAGAAGGCATAGGCGAGCTCGTCGTCCTCGGCCTCGGCGAGCCGGCCCACCGCCACGCGCGCCCGCTCGAGGAACGACAGACGCTCCTCGGGCTGATATTTGAGGAAGGCCTCGTAGAAGAGCCGGTAATGGCGGAATTCGTCGGCGGCGATATGGGCGGCGATGACCTTGAGGACCGGCTCGGGCGTCTCGTCGCGGATGCCCGAATAGAAGCTCGAGGTCCCGCTCTCGACGACGCAGCGCGCGATCATCTCGCCGGCCCGCCCCCCGCGCGCGGCCTCGCCGCTCTCGAAATGCGCCGGCCGATAGCCCTCGCGGAAGCGCGCGAAGGCGGGATCGAAGCGGAAGGCGGGGTCGGCCATCTCGGCCCAGCGGGCGAGGGCCCGGCCGTGCTGGGTCTCCTCGACGCCCCATCTGCGGATGGACTCGATCATCGCCTCGTCGCCCGCGAAGACGCGTTCGAGATAGGCGACATAGTCGGCGGCATTGAACTCGACCATGGCGGCGGCCTTCACCGCCTCGAGCGTCTGCCGGTCGACCCGCTCGGGGGCGAACTGGTCCCAGGGGATGTCGTCGAGTGTCCAGCCTTCCTTCATGGCACGCTCCATCTGCCTGCCACGAAGATAGGCACATTCGGCCCGAACGCAATTGCCTCCGGAAACCGGAGCGGGCGCGGGGCTCAGCCGCCGACGGCCTCGCGCGCGGCCCTGAGATGGGCGAGGCGCCCCTCGGCGGCCGCCCTGGCGGCGTCATCGCGCGCGAGCGCGAGGTCTTCCTCGCCCTCCCGGATCGCCCGGTCGAGCGCCGCGGGATCGAGATCGGCCTCGGCGATCGCCTCCTCGGCGAGGATGGTGAGCCCCGCCGGCGAGACGTCGGCAAAGCCGCCATAGACGAAGATCTTGCGATGGCTGCCGCCCGACACGACGTCGATGAGGCCGGGGCGGATCGTCGTCATGAAGGGCGCGTGACCCGCGAGCACGCCGAAATCGCCCTCCGCGCCCGGCACGCTGACGAGGTCCACCGCCTCGGAGAGGACCAGCCTCTCCGGGGTGACGAGGTCGAACTGCAGCTTCTCGGCCATGGGCCTCGCCTTCCCTTCCGATGGATCAGGCCGCTTCCGCCGCCATCTTCTCGGCCTTGGCGATGACCTGATCGATGGCCCCGCACATCAGGAAGGCCTGCTCGGGGATGTGGTCGTACTCGCCGTTGCAGATGGCATCGAAGCCCTTGATCGTGTCCTGAAGATCCACGAGCTGGCCGGGCGTGTTGGTGAACACTTCGGCCACGTGGAAGGGCTGGCTGAGGAAGCGCTGCACCTTCCGCGCGCGGGCGACGACCAGCTTGTCCTCTTCGGAGAGCTCGTCCATTCCGAGGATGGCGATGATGTCCTGGAGCGACTTGTAGCGCTGGAGGATCTCCTGCACCCGGCGCGCGACGCGGTAGTGCTCCTCGCCGACGACGCGGGGATCGAGGATCCGCGAGGTCGAGTCGAGCGGGTCCACGGCCGGATAGATGCCGAGTTCGGAAATGGCCCGGTTGAGCACGGTCGTCGCGTCGAGGTGCGCGAAGGAGGTGGCGGGCGCGGGGTCGGTCAGGTCGTCGGCCGGCACGTAGATCGCCTGCACCGAGGTGATCGAGCCCTTGGTGGTGGTGGTGATGCGCTCCTGCAGCGCGCCCATGTCGGTCGCGAGCGTGGGCTGATAGCCCACCGCCGAGGGAATGCGGCCGAGGAGCGCGGACACTTCCGAGCCGGCCTGGGTGAAGCGGAAGATGTTGTCCACGAAGAAGAGCACGTCCTGGCCCTGGTCGCGGAAATATTCGGCGACCGTGAGGCCGGTGAGGCCGACGCGCGCGCGGGCGCCCGGGGGCTCGTTCATCTGGCCGTAGATGAGCGCGCATTTGGAGTTGCCGCCGCCGCCCTTCTGGTTCACGCCCGACTCGATCATCTCGTGATAGAGGTCGTTGCCCTCGCGCGTCCGCTCGCCCACGCCCACGAAGACCGAATACCCGCCATGCGCCTTGGCGACGTTGTTGATCAGCTCCTGGATGAGCACGGTCTTGCCGACGCCGGCGCCGCCGAAGAGTCCGACCTTGCCACCCTTCGAGATCGGCATGATCAAATCAATGACCTTGATGCCCGTCTCGAGGAGCTCGGTCGAGCCCGCTTGCTCCTCGTACGACGGCGCTGCGCGGTGAATCGGCCAGGTCTCGGCCGCTTCGATCGGGCCCGCGTCGTCGATCGGGTCGCCGAGCACGTTCATGATGCGCCCGAGCACTTTCGTGCCGACGGGTACCGAAATCGCCTTGCCGGTGTTCGCGACGGCGAGGCCGCGGCGCAACCCTT
>JACAEB010000100.1 GCA_013389075.1 Alphaproteobacteria bacterium | reverse complement strand
GGCGCTCGACCTCATCGCCCGGCGCGTCGCCGAGGCGGTGCGGGCCGCGGCGGCTGGCGAGGGCGAGACGGGGCCGCTGCCGCCCCGGGTCCTTGCCGGCGGACTTGATGTCTGGGTCGAGGTATGGGAGACCCTGAACCGTCTCCGCCGCACGGTGGCGGGGCTGCATCTCGACCGCGCGGCCGCCCTCCTGCTCGCCTTCGACATGATGGCGGGGGCGGCCGAGGGCCGTCGTCCGGGCGCCGTGCTGCCCGAGCTGGCCTGAGCCCCTCGCGCGGCCGGGCCGAACCCGCTGGAGCGTCGCGCCGTGCTGGTGGACAGCCACTGCCATCTGGATTTCCCCGAGCTCGCCGAGGGCCTGCCGGACGTGCTCGCGCGCGCCGAGGCGGCCGGCGTCGGGCTGATGGTCACGATCTCGACCCATCTGTCGACCTTTCCCCGCGTGCGGGCCGTGGCGGAGGCGCATCCGAACGTCTACTGCACGGTCGGCGTCCATCCCCACGAGGCTGCGCGCGAGGAGGCGGACACGGCCGCCCTCGTCGAGCGCGCCGCCCATCCGCGCGTCGTCGGCATCGGCGAGACGGGGCTCGACTTCTTCTACGAGCACAGTCCGCGTGCGGAGCAGGAAGCGAGCTTCCGCACCCATATCGCGGCCGCGCGCGAGACCGGCCTGCCGCTGATCGTGCATTCGCGCGACGCGGATGCCGAGACCGTCGACATTCTGCACGAGGAATATCGCAAGGGTCCCTTCCGGGGACTCATCCACTGCTTCTCGACCGGACCCGTCCTGGCGCAGGGCGCGCTCGCGATCGGCTTCTATATTTCCTGCTCGGGCATTCTCACCTTCCCAAAGGCGGAGGCGCTGCGGGCGACGGTGGCCGATGTCCCGCTCGACCGGCTGCTGGTCGAGACCGACGCCCCCTTCCTCGCCCCCGTGCCGGTGCGGGGCAAGACCAACGAGCCCGGCTTCGTGCGCCACACGGCGCGCCGGCTCGCCGAGGTGAAGGGGGTCGGGGAGGCCGAGCTCGAAGCGGCGACCACGGAGAATTTCTTCACCCTCTTCACCAAGGTGCCGCGTCCGGGCGGGGAGGGGCGGTCATGAAGCTCCTCGCGCGGATCCTCGGCTGCGGCTCCTCGGGCGGGGTTCCCCGCATCGGGGGCGAATGGGGCGCCTGCGATCCGGCCAATCCGAAGAACCGGCGGCGGCGCTGCTCGCTGCTTCTCCGCGCGGGGCCGGCGGGCCTCGAGGGGCCGACTACGGATGTTCTCATCGATACCGCGCCCGACCTGCGCGAGCAGCTTATCGATGCGGGCCTCGGCCGGCTCGACGGCGTTCTCTACACGCATGAACATGCCGACCAGGTGGCGGGGATCGACGATCTGCGCGTCGTCGCCATCAACATGCGCCAGCGCGTGCCGGTCTATATGGATGCGCATACGGGCGCCGAGCTGCGCCAGCGCTTCCATTACTGCTTCACCGCGCCCGCCGGCAGCCCCTATCCGCCGATCCTCGACGCGCACGAGATCGTCGCGGGGACGCCCTTTGCCGTCGACGGTCCGGGCGGCCCCATGGCCCTTCTCGGCTTCGATCAGGACCATGGCACGATCCGATCGCTCGGCTTCCGCATCGGCCCGCTCGCCTATTCGCCCGATCTCGTGGATCTGCCGGACAGCGCCTTCGAGGCGCTCGCGGGGGTCGAGTGCTGGATCGTCGACGCCCTGCGCTATCGTCCGCACCCGACCCATTCCCATCTCGAGAAGACGCTCGGCTGGATCGAGCGGCTCGGCTGCCGCGCCGTGCTGACCAACATGCATGTGGATCTCGATTACGACAGGCTTTCCCGCGAGCTGCCCGACCATGTCGAGCCCGCCTATGACGGGATGGAGCTCAGCTTCACCCTGTGAGCGCTCAGCGCCGGTCTCCCACCGAGAGTATGGGCGGAGCGACGCTGTCCGGGCGGACCGGCCTTGCGCCTACCGGCCGAGTTCGCGCGGGGTGCCGTCGGGCGCGAGTTCGCCGATGGGCGCGGGGTTGGGGCCGACGAAATCGAGATGCTTCGTGTTCGGCACGCCCGCGCGGCCATAGGCGAGCCAGACGCGGAATCCGAGCCTTTCCCTGAGCTCGTCGTCGAGATTCTCGTACACCTCGGGCCGGATGCCGAGCGCATAGTTTTCCTGCGCCCGCATATAGGGCTGCATGAAATAGGAAAAGAGCGCGTGGCGGGGCGCGTCGGTGTGGTTCTCGCCGGTGCCGTGCCAGAGCCGGCCGTCGAACACGATGGCCGTGCCCTTCGGGCAGGTGGCGTTGATGAAATCGCCGTCCGGGTTCGGATCATTATGATACATGGCGCGCGGCACGCGGTGGCTGCGCGGATAGAGCACCGTCCCGCCATTCTCGGCGCTCAGATCGTCGATCGCCCAGACCACATTGGCGACGATGGGACGCTCCGTGTGCTGTCCGAACCAGCCCTGATCCTGATGGATCGACTGGGGCGGCACGCCGCGCGCCACGATATAGGCGGTGAAGCTGCCCAGAATGTAGTGCGAATGGCCGAAGCTGTGGGCGAGGACGCCATTGACGTCCTTCTGGCGGAGGATGTCGCGGAACACGCGGCCCTTGTTGGGCAGGAACCAGACGCGCTGGCGCCGGCCATTGCTGTCGAGATCGGCAAGGCCTTTGGCGCGTTCGGCATCGGCCTGGGCGACGAGGCGGGCGCGGGCCTCGGCGATCGTCCCGGGCGAGAGCGCATCGGCGATGAGGCAGTAGCCGAACTCGTCGTAATCGGCGCAGGCACGCGCAAGGTCGCGTGTCGGGACCGGCAGTTCCTCGGGCCGGAAGCTCGGGCGGGTGATCAGCGGCGCATTCATGACGTTATCCTCGTGGCGACCGGTTCGGCTAAGTTTTGAGGGCGGTCGGGCTCGTGCCGGTAACGGACGAACGCCATCCATCCATGCGACTCGTCCCAGGCGGGCGATCCAGGCGGAGCGATGGCGCGCCACCTGCGGACGATCCCATCCAATTATTTCCATAATATATATTATCGGATCACTCCATGGGCGGCGCGGCTTGCCGTTCCGGTGCCCGGCTGGCATTGCATGCCCGTCTCCCAGGGCTTCCCGCCCCGCGTGCCGAGGACGTTCCATGACCACCGCCGACCCCACGCGCGACATCACCCGCCTCCTTGCCATCATGGCACGGCTGCGCGATCCCGATGGCGGCTGCCCCTGGGATCTTCAGCAGAGTTTCGCCACCATCGCGCCCTACACGATCGAGGAAGCCCATGAGGTGGCCGAGGCCATCGCGCGCGGCGATCTCCCTGCGCTCAAGGACGAGCTCGGCGATCTCCTCCTCCAGGTGGTCTTTCACGCCCGCATGGCCGAGGAAGCCGGCGCGTTCGGATTTGGCGACGTGGTCGCGGCCATCTCGGACAAGATGATCCGCCGCCACCCCCACGTCTTCGGCGAGGCGCGCGCAGAGACGTCTGAGGCGGTGCGCGAGAGCTGGGAGGCCATCAAGGCGCGCGAGCGCGCCGAGGCCGGCGAGACGCGGACAAGCCGGCTCGACGGCGTGCCCGAGGCCCTGCCCGCCCTGATGCGCGCGGAGAAGCTCCAGAAGAAGGCCGCGCGCGCGGGCTTCGACTGGCCCGAGCTGCCCCCCATCCGCGCCAAGCTCGACGAGGAACTGGCCGAGCTCGATGCCGCTCTCGCCACGGGGGACGACGCCCATGCGGCCGAGGAACTCGGCGATGTGCTCTTCGTCCTCGCCAATCTCGCCCGCCGCATGGGAACGGATGCCGAAGGCGCCCTGCGCGCGGCGAATGCCAAGTTCACCCGGCGCTTCGAGGCGATGGAACGGCTCGCCAGGGCCCGCGGCCTCGACTTCGCCGCGCTCTCGCTCGCCGAACAGGATGCTTTGTGGACGGAGGTGAAGGGCGGCGAGGAGCGGTCGGGATAGGCAACTGCGGGCCTGCCCCTACTCCTCCGCCTCCGCCTCCACCTCGCCGCGTGCGGCGGTCGCCTGTTCGTGGAAGCTCTCCTCGTTCCTGTCGAGGATGGCCTTGCGGTAGTTGCTCTCGACCCGGATCGCCTCGGGCAGGACGACGAGGGTCGCCGCGTCCTCCGCATAGCCGGGCCAGGCGGGCAGGTCCTCGCCATTGGGGTCGCCCGTGCGCACGAAGTTCACCCAGTAGGCGTGCATGATCCGCGCGGTCTCGAGGTCCCGGGCGGTGGGCGGATAGACGCCCTCCTCGATCCCGTAGACCTCCTGCATCATGCGGTTGGGCTGAAAATCGCCGATGATGTCGAAGACATAGGGCACCTCCCCGCCGTGGAAGGCGCCCGGCAGGCGGCTCTCGAAGCTCTCGCGCACATAGCCGAAGAAATAGCTCCAGGCGGGCGCGCCCTGCTCGGCCATGAGCCCCACGAGATAGCGCGTCGGCGCGACGAAGAGATAGTCGCCATAGAGGAGGAGCGGCAGCTTGGGATCATCCGCGGCGACACCATAGGCCTGCGAGATCTCCTGCGGGTTCGCCTTCACGACCTCCTCGAAGACGGGCAGCGGAATGGCCGCCGACAGCGAGCCCTCGAAACTGTTCGCGCCTGCGATGTAGGGGACCATGTGCTGCTGGCCGAGCGAGAAGACCGTACCCGGATCGTCCGGGATCTCGAGCCCGTCGACCACGGGGCTCGAAGCTTCCCGATATGGCCCGGGCGGCTGGTTCTTGACGAAGGCCTGCCAGGGCAGCGCGCGCAGGGCGGCCGCCACGTCCGGCGCATCGGAAACCCCGGCGCTTTCCGCGAAGGCGACGCCGAGATCCTCGAGCGAGGGCTGGCCGGCGAAGCTCTCGCTCACCCGGCGCGATATGGCAAAGCCGTTCGCCCCGCTCTGCGCGATGGCACCGGAAAAGAGTCCTTCGGCGAGCGGGCTCGACATGAGGAGATTCACATAGCCCGCGCCCGCCGACACACCGGCGATGGTGATGCGCTGCGGGTCGCCGCCGAACGCCTCGATGTTGCGCTCGACCCATTTGAGGGCGGCGATCTGGTCGAGGAGACCGAAATTGATCCCGCCCGCCCCGCCGCCATCGGGTCCGAGCTCGGGGTGCGCGAACACGCCGAGCCGGCCAAGACGGTAGTTGATGGTCACCGCCACCACCCCGTCCCTGGCGAATGCGGAGGCGTCGATGCGCCCGCTGCCCGATACGAAGGCGCCGCCATGGATCCAGAAGAGGACCGGCAGCCGCCGCCCCTCCTCCGCGCCCTCCGGCGTCCAGATGTTGAGGGTCAGGCAGTCCTCGTCCTCGGGCACGCTCACATCCCGCGGCTGCGGACAGATCGGGCCGAACTCAGCGGCCTCGCGCACGCCCTCCCAGGAGGCGGCGCGCCGGGGCGGCGAGAATCGCAAGGCGCCGACCGGCGGCGCGGCATAGGGGATGGCCCGGAAGGTGCGCACGCCATTTTCGATGACGCCGCGCAAGGGGCCTGATTCGGTGAGGATCGTGAGCCCGTCCGGCGGGGGCTCGGGCGCGGGGGCCTGTGCCGCCGGGCCGGCGGCACCCTCCGGCGGAACCGGCGTGACGGGCGGCTCGGCGGCCCCGTCGGTCCCCTGATCGCACGCCGCGAGCGCGAGCAGCGCCGCCAGTGCGAGGCTCAGCTTCATCCGGCCCATGGCCTTCCCCCCTCCTGCGTTGGCCCCGCAACCGCCCCTTCGGCCCGGGCGGGGCGCGTCCCTGTCGGTCGCGGGCGCCGTCATGCCATCCCCATGGCACGGCTCTGCCCCGGACTCGGGTTCAGAAACGGGCCGATCGTACGCGCAACTCTGCGAGGGCGCCAACCCGCGACCGGATGCCCGCCCTCGCTCAGTCCTCGAACAGGGCCGCCCGCACGGCCGGCCAGCGCGCCGAGGCGCGCACGCTCACGAGCCCGTTCCGCTCGGCGCGGGCGGGACCGTAGGTCTGACCGCTCTCGAAGGCCGTCCGCCCGCCGAGTTCGGCGAGGGCGAGCGCGCCCGCCGCATGATCCCAGGGCTTGGCCCGCCAGAACAGCGCATGGTCGAACGCGCCCTGCACGAGGCCCATATAGGTCAGCCCCGCGCAATAGAGCTGGGTGTTCGAGGCAAAGCGCCCGAGACGCCCGGAGATCGCCTCGCGGGGGCCCGCCGGCACATAGCCCGTATGGACGGCGCCGCGCATCGCGGACAGCTCCTCCGGCACGGGCAGCGCCGGCAGGGGCGCCGCGTTGATCCGCGCGCCGGCGCCGAGGGCGGCCGTCAGCATCAGGTCGCCGACCGGCTGATGGATCCAGCCCGCAAGCGTCCGCCCCTCCCGCGCGAGCGCCACCATGACGGCGAACACATCCGAGCCGCGCGAGAAATTGCCGGTGCCGTCGACCGGATCGATGATCCAGACCGGGTCGGGTCCCCTGAGCCTGTCCATCACTCCCGGATCGGCGGCGGCGGCCTCCTCCCCCACCACCACCGAGCCCGGCAGGAGGGCGCGAAGCTCCGCCGTCAGACGGGTTTCGGCCTCCTCGTCGGCGATGGTCACGAGGTCGTTGACGCCCTTGTCGCGGATCTCCTCCCGCGCGAGATTGCGGTGGCGCGGCAGCACGATCTCGGTCGAGACGGCGCGGATGAGGTCCGAGACGGGATCGATCAGGGCGAGAGGGTCGAGTGCGTCCGGGTCGAACGGGCGGCCTGCCATCGGCGCGCGCTCCTTCTTCGTCGTCAATGGGCCGCATGCGGCAGGATGCGCGCGCGCTCGGAGAAGCTCTTGCGCAGCCGGCCGAGCGCCAGCGGCCCCGCGCGCACCCGCAGATGGAGGCGTGCGTCCCGGGCCTCGCTGAAGATCACCTGCGTGTTCGCGTGCAGCCAGGCATAGGTGGGTCCATCGGCCGCGTCGATCTCGAGATCGACCGTCTCCTCGCCCCGCCCGAGCTCCTCGTCCATCTGGGCAAGGAGTGCGTCGACGCCCTCCCCGGTCAGCGCGGACAGCGCGACGCGCAGCGGCTCGCGGCGGCACTGCTCGATCCGCTGCTCGCGGGCGGGCCCTTCGAGGCGGTCGAGCTTGTTGAAGATCTCGATGGTGGGCCGGGGCGCCGTCTCGTCGATCCCGAGTTCGGCCAGAACGGCGTGCACGTCGTTTCCCTCGGCCTCGAAGCTGGGGCTCGAGACGTCGCGGACATGGAGGAGAAGATCGGCCTCGCACACCTCCTCGAGCGTCGCGCGGAAGGCGGCGACGAGCTGGGTCGGGAGGTCGGAGATGAAGCCCACCGTGTCGGAGAGGATGATGCGGCGCCCGCTCGGCAGGCGCACGAGGCGCATGGTTGGGTCGAGCGTGGCGAAGAGCATGTCCTTGACGAGCACGTCCGCCCGCGACAGCCGGTTGAACAGCGTCGACTTGCCCGCATTCGTGTAGCCCACGAGCGCCACGACCGGAAAGGGCACGGCCTGGCGGCTCTCGCGGTGGAGGGCGCGGGTGCGGGTGACCTGGGCGAGATCCTTCTTGAGGCGGACGATCCGCTCGCCGATCAGCCGGCGGTCGGCCTCGATCTGGGTTTCGCCCGGACCGCCGAGCTTGCCGAGCGCACCGCGCTGGCGCTCGAGGTGGGTCCAGCTCCGCACGAGGCGGCTCTTCTGATAGGTGAGGTGGGCGAGCTCGACCTGGAGCTGGCCCTCGCGCGTGCGGGCGCGCTCCCCGAAGATCTCGAGGATGAGGCCCGTCCGGTCGATGACCTTGGCGCTCCAGGCCTTTTCGAGATTGCGCTGCTGCCCGGGCGAGAGCGGCCCGTCGACCACAACGAGCCCCGCGTGGGTCTCGGCGAGGAGCGCGCCGATCTCGGCGACCTTGCCCTCCCCCATCAGCGTCGCGGGTCGGGGCGTGGTGATGGTGACGATGCGCGCGGCGGCGATCTCGAGGCCGATCGCGCGGGCAAGGCCCACCGCCTCCTCGAGACGATCCTCGGGCGCGCGGCGCAGCCCCTCCTCGGCCTCCCCGCGATCGCGCCCCCGGTAGGGGGTGAGGTCGGGATGCAGCACCACGGCGCGCCCGGTCCGGTCCGCGCCCGCGTCCTTGCGGTCGGGAGGATCCTCTCCGGGGCGGGGGTCCGCCGTGTCCTTGCGCGATCGGGTCAAATCAGCCGGCAGCCTCCGCTGCTTCTTCCTCGGGCTCGAAGAGCTGCACCGGATGGACCGGCATGATGGTCGAGATGGCATGCTTGTAGACAAGCTGCGAATGGCCATCGCGGCGCAGCAGGATGCAAAAATTGTCGAACCAGGTGATGACGCCCTGAAGCTTCACCCCGTTCACCAGAAAGACGGTGAGCGCGGTCTTGTCCTTGCGGACCTTGTTCAGGAAGACGTCCTGGAGGTTGTGGGTCTTGTCAGATGCCATGGCCGGCTCTCTTCTTCATCTTGGCGGCCGAGCGGGAAAGGCTCCGTGCCGGGCGCGGGTTGACGGAAGGCGACACGAACGCCGTGCCTTCTCGGCGCAGCCCGCCCCGATCGCCAGAACCGCCCGTGAATGCGGCGCTTCCGGAAGCCGGAGCAGTCATGCTGCACCTGCGAAATGTACCGGCACTGATGGGGAGCCTACAAGATTAACATGCACCGATTTTTCTCCCCTCGACCCGATTCCCGTGCATCTAGGACGGCGTGCGCACCTTCAGGTAGTGCTCCCGCAGCGATTTCGCAACCTCGCCGGGCGTTCCCGGACCCACCGGCGTGCCGTCGATGCGGACCACCGGCGACACCTGCAGGCTCGAGGCGCTCATGAAGGCTTCGCGGGCGCCCTTGGCCTCCTCCAGCGTGAAGGCCCGCTCCACGACCCTGCGCCCGAGATCGGCGGCGATGTCGAAGAGCATGGCTCTCGTGACGCCGTGAAGGATGTGCGTGTCGAGGCCCCGGGTCACGAGGGTCCCCTCCTTATCGACGATCCAGCAGTTCGAGCGTGTAGCCTCCGTCACAAAGCCGTTCGAATCCATGAGCCAGGCATCGTCCGCCCCGGCCGCCTTCGCCGCCGCGATGGCCATGACGTTGGGCAAGAGGCCCACCGTCTTGATGTCGCAGCGCTGCCAGCGCAGGTCCGGCTGCCCGATCACCGACAGGCCCTTCGTCAGTACGCGGACGGCGCGGGCGGGGTCCGACCGGCGCACCGTGATCACCAGCGAGGGGACCGGCGGCGGCACGGGCGGGGCGTGATCTCGCGGGGCGACACCACGGCTCACCTGCAGATAAACGAGCCCGTGCGTGACGCGGTTCCG
Organism: Alphaproteobacteria bacterium; assembly: GCA_013389075.1. Classification (GTDB taxonomy): domain Bacteria; phylum Pseudomonadota; class Alphaproteobacteria; order JACAEB01; family JACAEB01; genus JACAEB01. The sequence continues at coordinate 10,139 of JACAEB010000100.1, read as the reverse complement.
GCGGACCGTCTCCCGCACGATCTGGCGCAGCGCCGCCTCGCGCACCGGCCAGCCGATGCCCAGCTCGCCGAGCGAGCGGCCGAGCCGCGCCCAGTGCGCGTCCTCGTCGAGAAAGCGCCCGGCCGTCACCGAGAGCACCTCGTAGACGGCATCGGCGAACTGATAGCCGCGATCCTCGATATGGACCTCGGCCTCCGCGAAGGGCACGAAGCGCCCGTTGACATAGGCGATCCTGGGCATGGTCTACCTGTTCCAGAAAGCGGGGTTGAGTACGGCGAGCACGGCGAGAACATCCACGCGGCCGATGATCATGCCAAGGCACATGAGCCATTTGACCCCCTCGCCCAGCGTCGCATAGACCCCCTCCCCGCCGACATAGACGAGCGGGACGCCCGTATTGCTCAGCGTGGAGATGATGCCCGCCAGCCCGATCTCGAAGCCGAGGCCCATCGCCGTCAGCAGCAGGAGAAAGCCCGCGAGGATCACCAGCACCATGAAGAAATAGGACCAGACGGAGCCCGCGAGGCGTGGCTCGATCTCGCGCCCGCCGAGCCGGGCCGCGTGGGCCCTTTGGGGATGAGACAGGCGCGCGAGTTCCTGGGCGGAGAGGCGCACGAGCGTCATCACCCGGATCATCTTGACCCCGCCCGCCGTCGAGGTCATCGCCCCGCCCACGAGCGCCACCGTGATCACGACGACGGGCGGCACGAGGGCCACGAGCTGGTCCGAGCCCACGGTGAAGCCCGAGCCGAGGGCGAGGAGAAATCCGTCGAGGAGGAGCGCCGGCAGGCCGTAGAGATCGTCGCGCGTCACCGCGAGCCCGAACACCGCGGCCGAGCCGATGGCGCCGGCGAGGACGAAATGGGTTTCCGAGTCCCGCAGATGCGGCAGGCGCCGGCTCGTCAGCGCCTGCACGTGGAGGAGAAAGTTCAGCGCCCCGAAGAGGACGAGCAGCGCAACGATCGGCCCCACATAGGGATTGCCGAAATCGGCGAGCGAGCCCGCGCGCGGACTGAAGCCGCCGGTAGAGATCGCGGACATCGCAAGACAGAGCGACTCGAAGCTGTCGAGCCCCGCCGCCCAGAGGGCGGCCCAGCCGACCAGCGTCGCGCTCACATAGAGGGGCCACACCATCTCGGCCACGCGGGTGAGGCGCACGCCCGCCGTCTCGGACCGGTTGGGGGGCAGCGGCAGGGTGAAGATCATCATGCCGGGGAAGAAGAGCGGCACGATATAGGTCACGAGCATCACGATGGCGCCGAAGCCGCCGAGCCATTCGAGCAGGGCCCGCCAGAACACGATGGCGTCGGGCAGCGTCCCGGGATCGGCGATGAGGGTCGCCCCGGTGGTCGTCAGCCCCGAGACGGCCTCGAACCAGGCATCGAGGAAATTGTCCGAGACGCCGGAGAGCCGGAACGGCAGGGCCGCGATCACCGACAGGGAAACGAGGCTGAGGAGCGCGAGCGTCGCCCCGCGCCGCGCCGGCCCCACCCGGTCGCCCGCATCCATGGAGAGGACGAGAAGCGCGCCCGTGAAGGCGGCGATGATCGCGGCGGGCAGGAAGGCGCCGGCGACGCGCGCCTCCCCGCCCGTCACCGCCACGAGCACGGGCAGGCACAGCGCCGCCGCGAACAGGAGCAGGATCCAGCCGAGGCTTCTCCACACACCGGCGATCGGCATGGATGGGTCCCTTCAAGCCGGCTCAGAAATATTCGAGGCCGACGCGGAAATACTGCTCGACGCGGCGCACCATGGCGCGCTCGGCGAACATCACGACGTGGTCCTTGGGCTCGATCACCGTCTCGGGCGTGAGGAGCAGCACGTGCTCGTCGCGCACGACCGCGCCGATGGCAACGCCCGCCGGCAGGTCGACCTCGTGCAGCGGCCGGCCGACGAGCGGGGAGGTCTGCAGCGCCTCGCCCTCGATCACCTCGCCCACCCCGCCCCGGATCGAATGCAGCGCCTTGATCCGTCCACGGCGGATGTGCTGGAGGATGGTCGAGACGGTGGTCGCGCGCGGGTCGAGCCAGGCATCGATGCCGAGGGTGGCCACGAGGCCCGCATAGTCCTGATTGTTCAGAAGGGTGATGACGCGCGGCGCGCCCATGTTCTTGGCCATGAGCGAGGAGAGGATGTTGACCTTGTCATCATTGGTGACGGCGAGGAAGGCCTCCGTCTCGGCGACCCCCGCCTCGTCGAGGATCTCCTGGTCGAGACCCGAGCCGTGCAGCACCACCGTGCGTTCGAGCTCCTCGGCCGCCTCCTCGGCGCGGGATTTCTCGACCTCCACGAGCCGCACCTTGATGCGGGATTCGCGCTTTTCGAGCTCGCGCGCGACATAAAGGCCGATATTGCCGCCCCCGAGGATGACGACGCGGCGGGTCTGGTGCTCCTCATGGCCGAAGATCTCGAGCATGCGCGGCACGTGTCCCCGCGCGCCCACGAAATAGGCGTCGTCCCCTTCGAGCATCTGGTCGGTGGGGTCGGGCACGAAGACGCGCTCCCCGCGCGCGATGGCGACGATCCGTGTGCTGAGGTCGGGAAAGAGCTCGCGGATCTGCTTGATCTGGCTTCCCGCCACGGGCGAGCCCGCGCCGATCCGAGCGCCCACGAGCTGGACGAGGCCGCCCGCGAAATCGATGCTCTCGAAGGCGCCCGGCACCTCGAGCCGGCGGATGACCGAGCGCCCCACCTCCACCTCGGGCGAGATGATGACGTCGATCGGCATGTGGTCGCGGGTGAAGAGGTTCCGCCAGATCGGATTGAGATAGCTCTGCGCCCGGACGCGCGCGATCTTGAGCGGCACGGAGAAGAGGGAGTGGCCGATCTGCGCGGCCACCATGTTTACCTCGTCCGAATAGGTGACGGCGATGAGGAGTTCGGCCTCCCCCGCCCCCGCCCGGTCGAGCACGTCCGGATGGGCGCCATGGCCGACGATGCCCCGCAGGTCGAGCGTCTCCTGGATCTCGCGGATCAGCTCGGCGCGCCAGTCGATGACGGTGACGTCATTGCCCTCGGCGACGAGCTGGCGCGCGATGCCATGGCCGACCTTGCCGGCTCCGCAGATGATGACCTTCATGCTGGCCTGCCTCGCCGCTTGCCTCGGGCCCGTCTACGCGGCCGGGACCTCGCCGGCCTTGCCCCCGGCATTCACACCAAGTGATTTGAGCTTCCGGTGCAAGGCCGAGCGCTCCATGCCGATGAAGGAGGCGGTGCGCGAGATGTTGCCGCCGAACCGGTTGATCTGGGCGATCAGGTATTCGCGCTCGAACAGGTCGCGCGCCTCGCGCAGCGGCAGCGAGATGATCTGCTCGGCGCTCGCGCCCTGGCTCACGACGGGCGTCGAGGCGCCCACATCCGAGGGCAGCATGTCGGCGGTGATCACCCCGCCGGGCTCCTCGCTCGCGAGAATCATCAGCCGTTCGACATTGTTGCGCAGCTGACGGACGTTGCCCGGCCAGCTGTGCGCCTGGAGCGCGGCCATCGCGTCCTCGCCGATGCGCCGCACGGGCAGGCCCGAGGAGGCGGCGAAGCGGTTCATGAAATGGTCCACGAGCGTCGCGATGTCCTCGCGCCGCTCGACGAGGCCAGGCACGCGGATCGGCACGACGTTGAGCCGGTGGAACAGATCCTCGCGGAAGCGCCCTGCCGCGATCTCCTGGCGCAGGTCGCGGCAGGTGGAGGAGACGACGCGCACGTCCACGCGCACGCGCGTCGATCCGCCCACCCGCGTGAAGGTCTGATCGACCAGCACACGGAGGATCTTCGACTGCGTCTCGAGCGGCATTTCCGCCACCTCGTCGAGGAAGAGGGTCCCACAATGGGCCTGCTAGAAGACGCCGACCCGGCGCTTCTTGCTCGTCTCGTCCTCGACGCCGAAGAGCTCCTCCTCCATGCGCTCGGGCTCGATCATGGCGGCATTGATGGCGACGAAGGGGTGGACGGCCCGCTTCGAGCGCGCATGCAGCAGCCGCGCCGTCACCTCCTTGCCCGATCCCGGCGGTCCGGAGATCAGCACGCGCGAATTGGTCGGCGCCACCTTCTCGATCATCTGGCGGATCTGTCCGATGGCGGAGGAGTTGCCGACGAGGTCGGACTCCTCGCCCACCCGCATCTTGAGTTCCATGTTCTCGCGCTTCAGCCGGTTGGCCTCGAGCGCGCGCTCGACCGCGAGGATGAGCCGGTCGGCCTTGAAGGGCTTCTCCACGAAGTCGTAGGCCCCCTGCTTGATCGCGGCGACCGCCGACTCGATCGTTCCGTGGCCGGAAATGATGACGACGGGGAGGTCCGGATGATCTGCCTTCACGACGTCGAGAAGCTGGAGGCCGTCGAGGCGGCTCCCGTGCAGCCAGATGTCGAGCACGAGGAGGGCGGGAAGGCGCATCGAGATCTCGGTGAGGGCCGAGTCGCTGTCATGGGCAAGCCGCGTCGCATAGCCCTCGTCCCCGAGAATCCCCGACACGAGCTCGCGGATATCGGCCTCGTCATCGACGATCAGAATGTCAGCGGACATGGGCGTCGTTCTCCGTTTCCTCCCGCGCGGATCTGGCCGCGCCGGCCTCCGCTCCCTTCCCGGCCGGCGCGCGCACCGGCAGCAGTCCACGGATCCAGGCGCCGCGCGGTCCGTCCGTCTGCCCCTCTTGCCGCGGGGCGTCGAACAGCCCGAGGCTGCCGCCGTGATCCTCGAAAATCTTGCGCACGATGGCAAGGCCGAGGCCCGTGCCCTTCGCCCGCGTCGTCCTGTAGGGCTCGGTCAGCCGGTCGCGATCCTCCGTAGGCAGACCGCAGCCATTGTCGATCACGTCGATGGCGATGGCATCGCTCTCGGGAACGGGGGTGCAGACCACCCGCACCTGGCCGCGATAACCCTCCTCGGCTCCCGTGGCCGCCCGCGCCTCGATCGCCTCGCCCGCGTTCTTCAGTATGTTGATGAGCGCCTGCCCGATCTGCCGGGCGTCGCATTCGGCCTCGACCACCCCGTCGGGCAGGTCGACCTCGAAGCTGATGTCCGGCCGGGCGACGCGCTGCAGGAAGACGGCCTGCCGGATGATCTCGCCGAGGTCGTTCCGCGTGATGGCGGGCGCGGGCATGCGCGCGAACGAGGAGAATTCGTCGACCATGCGCTGGAGATCGCCCACCTGGCGGATGATGGTCTCCGTGCACTGCGCGAAGACCTCGCGATCGTCCGTGATCTGCTTGCCGAACTTGCGCTTCAGCCGCTCGGCCGAGAGCTGGATGGGCGTGAGCGGGTTCTTGATCTCGTGGGCGATGCGGCGGGCGACGTCGGCCCAGGCGGACATGCGCTGCGCGGCCACGAGATCGGTGATGTCGTCGAAGGTGACGACGTGGCCGTGGCTCTCGCCGATGCCGGTCTCGCGCGTCACGCGGACGATGAGGTGGCGCGTGCGCCCCTCGCGCGCGATCTCGATCTCGCCCTCCACCGTCGGCTCGTCCTCAACGAGCGCGCGCTGAACGAGAGGGGCCATCTCCGCGACGATGGCCTCGGCGGGCCGCCCGATGACGTCCTCGAGCCGGCGCCCGAGAAGGGCGAGCGCGGAACGGTTGGCGATGGTGACGATGCCGCGCCGGTCGAGCCCGAGCACGCCGGCGGTGACGCCCGAGAGCACGGCCTCGGTGAAGCGCCGCCGGCGGTCGTACTGGCGGTTGGCCTCCATGAGCTCGTTGCGCTGGGTCTGGAGCTGGCCTGTCATGCGGTTGAACGCCCGTCCGAGCATGCCGAGCTCGTCATCGCTCCTGTCCACCTCCACCCGCGCAGACAGATCGCCTTCGGACACGCGCTCGGCGGCCGTCAGCAGGCGTCCGATCGGCCCCACGAGCCGGCCCGCCGAGCGCAGGCCGAGCCAGGTCGCGCCCATCAGCAGCACGAAGGCCATGGCGAGGAAGGAGAGATAGAAGATCAGCACGACACGGATCTGCCGGCCCTCGGCAAGCTCGTACTGTTCGGTCGCGCGGATGGTCTCGTCGGAGAGTCGCAGCACCAGGGGATCGAGCCGGTGAACGACATAGAGATAGGTGTCCGGCGTGCGCTCGAGCTTGATGAGGCCGATGAGGAGCGCGCGGTTGCGCGCGTTGAGGATGACGGGCACGCCCGAATCCGCCTCCTCGAGCGCATCTTCCGGCGGCAGCGGAAGCCGGCCGATCTCGAGCGCCACCGGATCGAACACCTCGGCTAGCTGGGTGCCGTCGCGCTGCAGGATCATGGAGACGATGAGGTTGTAGCGCACGCCCTGCCGCGAGAGGAACGCCTCGAGGATCGGCTGCGCGTTCTCCGACTCGAGGCTGCCCAGAAGCGGGCGGATCTCGCGCGCCGTCTCCTTGAGCCCGTCGACGATCGCCTCCTGCGGCGCACGCAGATAGAACTCGGCGACCTCGCGCGCCGTGTCGGCGACGTTGCGGACGGGCTCGGAAAACCAGCTCCGGGCGCCGACGATCAGCGTCGAGACGGCGAAGATCCCCACCACGATGGTCGGGACCACGGCCACGATGAGGAAGCGGGAGGTGAGGCGCGTGTGGAGCTGGGCGCCGGCCGCGCCCTCGCGGCTCGCCTTGGCGAGGCGCACGAGCCACCAGGCCGCCATCGCCGAGAAGGCGAGCCCGAGGCAGAAGGTCACGAGGGCGAAGACGGCCGCGTCCTCCTCGCCAAGGCTCGTCAGCGGATCGGTGGACCAGGCGCGGAAGGTGACATAGCCGATGCCGAGCGTGGCGATGGCGAGGGCGAGCGTGAGCAGGCCCGCGCGCAGACGTCCGACCCGGGCCGCTCGGGCGGCCGAGCGGGGCCGGGCCGGGCCCAGCGCATAGGACTCCGGCACGGTCGGGTTCATGCGGTTCGGGCCGTGGGGCGCATCGGCCATCCCTGTCCTTGGTCGTCTCCCGCCCGGACGGGGGGAGGCGTCACCTCTTGGCGCGGGGCCTGCGCCCCGCGCACGCAGCTCTCTCCCGCCGCGCCGAGCCAGAGAGTGCCGCCTGCGTTGCGCGTTTTCAACACCCTTGTTGCGAAAGGGCCACCGCCGCGCTGGGGGACGACCCTTTCGGGTGGGGCCGGCGGTGCCCCCTCCCCGTGCCGTCATCGCGAGGGCGAAGCCCCTGGCGATCCAGGCGGCAAAGCACCTCGCCCGGGGGCCTCGATCGTTTCGCTGCGCTCACGGGGACGATGGCGGCCAGTGCCGAAGCCCGCGGCGCCTCAGCTCAGCTTGGGACTGCGGATCACTTCGATCTCGAGATCCCGGATCTTCTTGCGCAGCGTGTTCCGGTTGAGACCGAGAAGATGGGACGCCTTGATCTGGTTGCCCCGCGTGGCGCCGAGCGCCAGCGTCAGCAGCGGCCGTTCCATCTCGCGCAGCACCTGGTCGTAGAGCCCGGGCGGCGGCAGGCCGTCGCCATAGGAGCGGAAATAGCGCGTGAGGTGGCGCTCGATGGCCTCGGCGAGCGATTCGGACTGCGGCACCTCGGCGCCGGCAAGGCTCGAGCCGCGATCGGGCTCGACGAGTTCGGCCCGGACGATCTCCTCGCCGATGAATTCGTCCGCATAGAGAGCGGCAATCCGCTTCACGAGGTTCTCGAGCTCGCGCACATTGCCCGGCCAGCGATGGGCCTTGAGAAGGTCCATGGCGCCCGCGTCGAACATCTTGCGCGGCCCGCCCGACTTCTCGCCCTGATCGAGGAAATGGCGGACGAGATCGGGCACGTCCTCCACCCGCTCGCGCAAGGGCGGCAGGCGCAGCGGCACCACGTTGAGCCGGTAGTAGAGATCCTCGCGGAAAAGCCCTTGCGCGATGAGCTGGCGCAGGTCGCGATTGGTCGCGGCCACGATGCGCACATCCGTGCGGATCGAGGTTCGTCCGCCCACGGTCGTGTATTCGCCCTCCTGGAGCACGCGCAGGAGACGGGTCTGGGCCTCGAGCGGCATGTCGCCGATCTCGTCGAGAAAGAGCGTGCCGCCATGGGCCTGCTCGAACCGTCCCTGGGCGCGGGCATTGGCGCCGGTGAACGAGCCCTTCTCGTGGCCGAAGAGCTCGCTCTCGATGAGATCGCGCGGAATGGCCGCCATGTTCACCGCGACGAAGGGCTTGCCCCGCCGCTTGCCGTAATCGTGCAGGGCGCGCGCGACGAGCTCCTTGCCGGTGCCGCTCTCGCCCACGATCATCACCGTGAGATCGGTGCTCATCAGCCGGGCGAGGATCCGGTAGATCTCCTGCATGGCCGCCGAGCGGCCGATCAGGGGCATCTTCTCGCCTTGCGCGGGTTCGGGCTCGGGGGCCTCGGCGACCGTTCCCGCGCGCGCCGCCGTCGACAGGGCGCGGCTGACGAGCGCGGTCAGCTCGTTGAGGTCGAAGGGCTTGGGCAGATATTCATAGGCGCCCTGTTCGGCCGCCTTCACCGCCGTCAGCAGCGTGTTCTGCGCGCTCATCACGATGACGGGCAGGGTCGGCCGGGCCTGCTTGATGCGGGGCAGCAGGTCGAAGATGTTTTCGTCCGGCATCACCACATCGGTGATGACGAGATCGCCCTCCCCGTCCTTCGCCCAGCGCCAGAGCGTCGAGGCGTTCGAGGTGACGCGCACCCGGTAGCCCATCCGTCCGAGCGCGTGATTGAGCACGGTGCGGATGCCCGCATCGTCGTCGGCGATCAGAATGGTCGAGTCCTGCATATGGTTCGCTCTTTGGTTCTGGCGGGCCTCAGCCCGCCGTCGGGGCGGCCTCGCTCGGCACCATCGGAAGGCGCAGCCGGAAGACGGTCGAGCCGGGCTCGCTGTCGCATTCGATGACCCCGCCATGGTCGCCGACGATCTTGGCGACGAGCGCAAGGCCGAGCCCCGCCCCCTGGCGCTTGGACGAGATGAAGGGGTCGAAAAGATGGGGCCTGATGTCCTCGGGCACGCCGGGGCCGTTGTCGCGCACCGCCACCTCGAGCGGCAGGTTGACGCGCGCGGGCGATCCGGGGGCGGACAGTCGCACGCCCGGCCGGTAGGTCGTGCTCAGAATGATCTGCCCGCCGGCCCGGTTCTCGAGCGCCTCGGCCGCGTTCTTGACGAGGTTGAGGATGACCTGGATCAGCCGGTCGCGCTCGCCCCAGACGGGGGGCAGCGAGGGGTCGTATTCCTCGATGAAGGTGAGGTTGGAGGCAAAGCCCGCCTGCGCACTCAGGCGCACGCGCTCGAGCACCTGGTGGATGTTCACCGGCGCGGGGTTGAAGGGTCCGCCCTCGCCGAACCCTTCCATCCGGTCGACGAGCTTGGCCACCCGGTCGGTCTCCTCGCAGATGAGCGAGGTGAGCGCCCGGTCGTCCGGCATCACGCTCTGCTCGAGGAGCTGGGCGGCGCCCTTGATGCCGGCGAGCGGGTTCTTGATCTCGTGGGCGAGCAGCGAGGCCATGCCGACGATGGAGCGCACGGCGCCGCGCTGGGTGAGCTGTTCGGTCATGCGCTGGGCGATGGAGCGCTCCTGGAGAAGCACCAGCACCGAGCTGCCCCCTTCGAGAGGCACCACCTGGGCATCGACGATGCGACGGCCGAAGCGCGGTCCGTCGAGCGTGATGCCGTATTCGCTCATCGAGGCGCGCAGCTCGCGCACCTGGTCGATGAGCGCGGTGAGCGGGCTCGCGAAGGGCAGGATCTCGTCATATGGCTGGCGCGCCAGCATCCGCCCCGACATCTGGAAGAAGAACTGCGCGGCGTCATTGGCGAAGGCGAAGGTACCCGAGGGGCCGATGAGGAAGAGCGGATGGGGAATGGCGTCGAGCAGCGTCTCGAAACTCAGCCCCGGCTGATCCCCGCGCATGGCCCGCTCGCGCAGGCCCGCCTCCTCGGCCGTCACACTCACGCCCGTTCTCCCGTCCGACACCCGCCCCACGGCCCGTCCTCCACCCGGCCGGTCCCCTTCGGGCCGGGCGGCAGGCCATGCCGATAGTTTCGGCATAGCGCACAAGGGTTAGGCAACTGATACCAAATGGCCACCGCGCGTGCAACATGACATCGCGCCCCGGCGCCCCGCGGCGCGGCGGCGATGGGCAGGCGGAGCGGCCCGCGCTACACAGGGCGCTCCGACCCGTCCGCTGGAGGTCCCGACCGCCGTGCCCGCTGCCCCCGCCCCTCCCGCCACCATCGGCTGCATCGCCCAGGG
>JACAEB010000092.1 GCA_013389075.1 Alphaproteobacteria bacterium | reverse complement strand
GCTCATGCACATCATCGCCGGCAAAGCGCAACGCATCGCGATAGGCGGCGAGCGCCGGCCCCGTCTCGCCCGCGCGCGCGAGGCCATCGCCCATCGACAGAAGCTGCTCCCAGCTCGCCCGCGCCGCCGCCGCTGCCGCCTCCGGAGATTGCGGCCGGGCGGGGATCATGTAGACGAGACCGAACACAAGCGCCGCCGGAAACACCAGCCGGCGCGCGAACCCGAACGCCATGCGCACCCCTCTGATCCACCCGGCCCCCATTATCGGCGCGGCGGGCGGGAAAGGGAAGCAGGGGGGCTTCTCCGGAGCGGCGCCCCGCCCGGGCCGATCACTCTTGCGGAATCCGCCAGTCCTTCGGCGCCTTGTCGCCGGGCGGGTTCTGACCGAATTCGCGCGGCTCGAGGGCGGAGCGCAGCGTGCCCGGCCGGGGTTCGAGCGCCCGATAGGCCTGGAGGGCCGCCGCCAGCCTCGCCGCGATCTCCCGCTCCTCGGCGAGGACGTCGGTGCGCTCACCCGGATCCTCCGAGATCCGGTAGAGCGCGGCGCGCGGCGGAGCCGCGCCTCCTTCCGCCGCGACCTCGACATATTTCCATTCGTTGGTGATGGCCGCCGCCTGCTCGCGCGCAGGCGAGCCGATGAACGAGATGACGGGCGCGCCGCGCTCCTTCCGCACGCCCTCGACGATCGGGCGCAGATCCTCCCCGTCGAGACCGTCCGTCTGCGTCACTCCCGCCGCCGCGAGGATGGTCGCGGTGACGTCGACATGGCTCACGGCCGCCTCGACGACGCGGCCCCCGCTCATGCCGCCCGCAGGCCAGTAGAAGGCGGCGGGCACGCGCGTCCCGCCTTCGAAGACCTGCCCCTTGGTGCCGCGAAGGGGATCGTTCGACGCGCCATAGTCAAGGGCGCCGCCATTGTCGCTCATGAAGATGAGGAGCGTGGTCTCGCTCACGCCGGTCTCCTCGAGCGCCTTGCGGATGAGCCCGACCGATTCATCGAGATTGGTGACGAGACCGGCATGGGCCCGCCGCTGCCGGCTCTCGATATGCGCGTTCGCGTCCCAGTCCTGCTGACGCGGCTGATTGGGCTGGTGTACGGAGAAATGCGGCACGTAGATGAAGAACGGCCGCCTGCCGGCCTCGGACCGGATGATCCGGACGACCTCGCCGGTGATGAGTTCGGTCGTGTAGCCGGTGTCGGGCGAGGGCTCGTAGTCGCGGTGCCAGTCGCGCTCGTCGCCGACGATCTGCGTGAAGAAGTCGTGACGGCCGTTATACATGCCGTAGAAATCCGTGAAGCCGTGATTGAGCGGATGATAGGCCCGCCTCACATGCCCCAGATGCCATTTGCCGACGATCGAGCGCCGCTCGTAGCCGATCCGCGCGAGCCGCTCGGGCAGCGTGTCGATCCCGTCGGGAAGGCCCGCATCGCTGCCGCCCCAGATCACGCTCCGGTTGAGGCCGAGACGGATGGGCCACTGACCGGACACGAGCCCCGCGCGGGTCGGCGTGCAGAGGGGCATCGCGTACATCCGGTCGAAGCGGACGCCCTCGGACATGAGGGCGTCGATGTTCGGTGTACGGACTTCGCTCCCGTGCGCGCTGATGTCGTTCCAGCCGAGATCGTCGGCGAGGATGAGGACGATGTTGGGCCTCTCCGCCGCGAGGGTGGAGCCCGCCGCCAGGGCAGCGGTCAGAACGAGAGCGGCGAGGCGGAAAACCCCGGTGCGGCGCATGGCAGATCCCTCCCTTGGACGCTCGGCTCCGGCGGATGGCGCTCGCTCCGCCTCCGGCGCCCGTGCCTCCCCTAACGGGGCGGGCCGCCATTCCCTGCGCCGCTCCCGCCCCCCGTCAGGCTTTCAGCAGGCCGCTCAGCTGCGTCGCCCCCCGGCTCTCGGGGAAGATCCGGTCCTCGAGCGGCCCCTCCGCGACACCCAGATGCTGGGCCAGCACCGTCTTGAAGACGGACCGGTGATCCCGGGTCGGGTAAAGATCGCGACCCTCATAGAGATCGGCTTCCTTGAGGCCGCGCCAGTCGGCGATGATCTGTCCACCCCTCACCCTGCCGCCGGCGAGGAACGCCGCGCCGCCGGTCCCGTGGTCGGTGCCTTTCGTCCCGTTCATGCGGACGGTCCGTCCGAACTCGGTGACCACCAGCACGACCGTCTCCGCCCATGCCGCCGGCCCGAGGGACTCCTTCAGCTTGGCCATGCCTTCGTCGAGCCCGATGTAGAGTTCGGGGAACCGGCCGGCAAATCTGGTCGTGGCGACATCGACGCGGTTGTTCTGTTCGGCATGGCTGTCCCAGCCGCCATAATCGATGGTCGCGATGCGGGCGCCGGCGTCCGCGCGGAGAAACTCGCCCGCGACGCCCATCATCCGGATGAAGGTCTGATTGTTCACCCCGCGATCCGAGCCCATCCCGCTCATGTCGCCACCCGCCGCCATGTCGGCCGCCGTTCTGGCCTTCTCGAGCGAGTCCGAAAGGAGGGGATCGGGACGATAGGCGCGCGCGATGCGGTCCATGAGGTCGCGCGAGGCGGAGGGGGCGGTCGGAGGCGACCAGGAGCTGTAGCTCTCGGGCCCGCGCATGACATAGGGCGTCAGTGCACCGATCACCATGGCGGTCTCCTTGCGCGTCGCCCTGGTGTCGGCCGGAAGCTCCGCGAGCGCACGATTGAGCCACCCCGTCTTCTCGGCCTTGCCGGTCGTCCCGTTCTCCATGACGTCCTGCGCATCGAAATGAGAGCGCTCCCGATAGGGCGAGGCGAGAGAGTGGAGCACAGCGAGCTCCCCCTCCCCGTACATGGCATGCATCTTCTTGAGGTCGGGATTGAGGGCGAACAGCCCGTCGAGCTTCAGCATGGCGAACTTGCTGTCCGTACCCGGCGCATCGTCCGCAAGAGCGCCCCGCGCCCGGTAGAACTCCGGGTCGCCATAAGCGGGCACAGCGGTCAGTCCGTCCATGCCGCCGCGAAGGAACACGAAGACGAAGCGCTTGTCCGTATACGCCTTGGCGAGTGCCAGACCGGGGGCAACGTCGGCGATCAGCGCCGAGCCGGCCAGTCCGCGCAATGTTGTGCGACGCGAGATGTTCATGGGACTTACCTCCGTTGAAAGGCCGGGCTGGACAGAAGGATCGAAAGGCCGTCGGCGACGCTCGGCGCAGCCTTCAGCTCGGCCTGCGCCTCCTTGCTCATCAGCGGCTCCACGGTCGCCCTGGCGAGCGCGACCGGATCGATCCTGTCCGCATAGTGCTGGGCCTTGCCGATCGCCCATTCGACGCGCTTCATGATGGTGTCCGGACCGCCCCAGTTCTCCGCCTTGTCGTACCAGCCCTGAGGGCCAGGGGCGTAATAGGGCCGCTGTCCCATCACGGCGACATCGCGGAAGGCGACGAAGATCTCCCATCCCTCCCGTTCGGCCGGGCTCATCTTCCCGATGAACGCCGTCAGCTCCTCGCCCTTCGGCAGGCGGTCCTGGTTCTCCGCATAGAAGCACCACGCCTTGTTGCTGCGGTCATAGGTATTCAGATCGAAGGTTCCGAGCGGCTTGACATCATCATTATACACCGTATCCCCGGTCGCCCGCATGACCGCGGCGACGAAATCCCACGGCTGACGGAGCTTGGAGCCATAGGCTTCCCACGCCGAAGGCAGCTCAACCACCGCACGAGTGACCTCCATCAGATCGCCGTCGCTCTGCCTGAAGACATCCGCGATCCGCTTCACATCATCCGGATCCGGAGTATCTGTCGTGAAGTACTGCACCAGCTTGGAGGAGACGAACGTCGCTGTCGAGGGATGCCGCGCGATGTCGGCGAGCATCTCGAGCCCTTCCGTGACGCCGCCGCCCTCATAGGTCTTGCCGAGGAGCCTCTTTGGCCCGGGCTCGTGCCGGTCCTCATAGAAGTGGAATGCTCCCGAGACGGAGCCGCTCCGCGTCGGATGACCCACGCTCCACCCGGTAATGCCCTTGGCGAGCTCGATCACGTCCTCCTGCGTGTAGCCGCCCTCCACCCCGAGCGTGTGAAGCTCGAGGATCTCGCGCCCGAGATTTTCATTCAGGCCGACAGCGTTCTTCTTGCCATATTCGGAATTCGGCCCGTAGGAGACGTTGTTGTCGAGGAAGATGATCATGCAGGGGCTTTGTTCGACCGCGACGAGAAAGTCGCGGAACTTCCCTGTGATATTTGGCCGGATGACCTCGCGCTCGTAGGGCGCGACGGAGTGGAAAACCGGCTGCTTGCTGACCGGAACGACGAAGTGATTGTACCAGAAGCGCACCAGGCGCTCACGGAAGGGATAGGGTGTCGTCGCCGCGACGTTTATCCGTGCCGCGATCTCGCGAAACATCAGTTCACGGTAATGGGTCGCGTGGATCCCGTCCCCCTTGCGCTCGATCCGCTCCGCCCTCGGAACGAGGTAGTAGCGGTAATAGGCGTCCTGATGCTCCGTCAGCGACGCCATGCCCTTGAACTGCGGCGGGGTCTCGAACGGGCCTTCGAGCTGTTCGAGAAGCCAGCGCCTGGGATTGGCGGCGGCGGCGTCAAGCTCCCCCGGACGGGCGCCGATGCCGAACCGGTTGACCGCGATGGCCGCGTCTCTGAGCGACATTCTCACCTCCCTTGCACGTTGAGATCCGGCGCTTATCATGAAGACGGCACTCTATAATCACGGAGATTACAATATGCCGCGCGAGCAGGCAAGACCCCTCGGCAAGACCCGTGCGCGTTCACCGGAGCGCGGGGAATGACCGGGGCGCGGCGCCCCCGAGGCGCGCCCCGGCAAAGCGCGACGAGGCCGCCAAATCCGCGCCTTGGACGCAGCAATGCCGAACAGACTCAGCAGACCCGGGAGACCCTCCTCCGGGTGGCCGAGCGCCTGTTCGCCACGCGCGGCATACACGACGTGATGGTCAAGGACGTGAACGAAGCCGCCGGACAGAAGAACAAGTCGGCCATCCACTATCATTTCGGCGGCAAGGGAGATCTTCTCATCGCCATCTTCGCCTTCCGCTTCGAACAGACGGAGGCCGCGGCGAACGAGGCGCTCGACCGCCTCCTCGAACAGACCCCGGCGCCCTCGCCCCACGCGGTCATCGAGGCGGTCTGGCGGGCGATCATTCCCTTCGTCGAGAGCCCGAAGGACTGGTATTGGGCGCGCCTCGCGGCCGCCAACATGTTCTATGTGAACGTCGCCTACGAGCCATTCGTCCACGCGATGGCCATGCGCTGGGTCAAGAGAGTCATCGCGCTTCTCGTGCAGGCGTGCCCCGGCCTGCCCGAGCCCCTGGTGACGATGCGCGTACGGAATTTTCTCTTCTTTCTCACCGCGCTGAACGGGGAATGGGCGCGCCGGCTCCATGTCGCGCGGCCGCGCCTCTCCGCTCACGAGTTCAGGGCGATCTTCGCCGATGCCGTGGCATCGACAACGGCGATGCTGACGGCCCCGGCGCAAGAGTCAGCGCCGGGCGAGCAGGCACCCCGCCCCCCTACGCCGAGAAGGGATCGCGCATGAGGATCGTGTCCTCGCGCCGGGGCGAGGTGGACAGGAGCGTCACGGGCGCGCCGATCAGCTCCTCGATGCGGCGGATATATTTGATCGCGGTGGCCGGGAGATCGGCCCAGGAGCGGGCGCCCTGGGTGGATTGGGACCAGCCCTCGAGCCGCTCGAAGACGGGTTCGACGCGGGCCTGGGCGGCCGCCGTGGCCGGCAGGTGGTCGATGAGCGCGCCATCGAGCCGGTAGGCCGTGCAGACCATGATCTCCTTGAAGCCGTCGAGCACGTCGAGCTTGGTCAGCGCGATGCCGTCGATCCCGCCCGTCAGCACGGTCTGGCGCACCAGCACCGCGTCGAACCAGCCGCAGCGGCGCTTGCGCCCCGTCACGGTGCCGAATTCGTGCCCGCGCGTGCCGAGGGTCTGGCCCACCTCGTTGTCCTGCTCGGTCGGAAAGGGCCCCTCGCCCACCCGCGTCGTATAGGCCTTGCAGATGCCGAGTACGGAGGAAATCGCCCCGGGCCCCACGCCCGACCCCGTTGCCGCCTGCCCCGCCACCGTGTTCGAGGAGGTGACGAAGGGATAGGTGCCGTGGTCGACGTCGAGGAGCGCGCCCTGCGCGCCCTCGAAAAGGATGCGCTTGTGCTCGGCGCGCGCCTCGGCGAGGCGCTTCCACACATTGTCCGCATAGGGAAGAACGCGCGGGGCGATGGCCCGAAGCTCCGCGATGAGCGCGCCCGCCTCATATTCGCTCTGGCCGTGGCCGCGCCGGAGCGCATTGTGGTGGAGGAGCAGCGCCTCGATCCGGCGGGCGAGCGTCGCCTCGTCGGCGAGGTCGATGAGGCGCACGGCCCTGCGGCCGACCTTGTCCTCATAGGCGGGGCCGATCCCGCGCCGCGTCGTGCCGATCTTCGTGCCCGAATCGGCGCTCTCGCGCAGCACGTCCATCTCCTTGTGGACGGGCAGGATGAGGCAGGCGTTCTCGGCGACCTTGAGAAGGTCGGGGGTGAGGCGCACGCCCTGGGCCGCGATCTTCTCGATCTCCTCGGCGAGCGCCCAGGGGTCGACCACGACGCCATTGCCGATGATGGAGAGCTTGCCGCGCACCACCCCCGAGGGCAGCAGCGAGAGCTTGTAGGTGACCCCGTCCACGACCAGCGTGTGGCCGGCATTGTGGCCGCCCTGAAAGCGCACGACGACGTCGGCCCGTTCGGAGAGCCAGTCGACGATCTTGCCCTTGCCCTCGTCGCCCCATTGGGCGCCGACAACCGCAACATTGGCCATCTGTTTGTCTTCCGCTCCTGAGTGCAGGGCGCGACCCTACCCAAGCGGCGGGGCGGCGACAACCGGCTCCGCCAGACGGGCCCCTCCCCCGTGCGGGGAGGGGCTTGGGCGGGGGACCTCCCGGCCGCGCGCGGCGCTCGACCTTCAGGCGCCCAGGATATGGCGCCGCCCCCCAACCGGGCCCTCCCCGCAAGGGGGCGGGAGACGAGGGCGCATCCCTCAGAACGCCAGCGACTTCGCCTGCATGACGAGCGGCAGTGCACGGATCTTCTTCAGCACCTCCGCCGGGACCGGCTGATCCACCTCGATGAGCGCGATGGCATCGCCCCCGGCCGTCGCCCGGCCGAGATTGAAGGTCGCGATGTTGATCCCCGCCTCGCCCAGGATCGAGCCGAGCGCGCCGATGAAGCCGGGCTTGTCCTTGTTCGTCACATAGAGCATCTGCGGCCCGAGCTCGGCGTCGATGTTGATGCCCTTGATCTGGATCACCCGCATCTGCCCGCTCGAATAGATCGTGCCGGCGACGCTGCGCGTCTGGTTCTGGGTGGTGACCGAGAGGCGGATATAGGTCTCGAAGATGCCGGCCTGCGCGCGCTTGGTTTCCTGAACCTTCAGCCCGCGTTCCTTCGCCATGACGGGCGCGGAGACCATGTTGACGTCGGTCAGCAGCGGCTTGAGCAGCCCCGTGAGCGCGGCCGCCGTCATGGGCTTCGTGTTCATCTCGGCCACCGTGCCCTCATATTCGAGCTGCACCTCGGAGATGGCCGTCTCGGTGAGCTGGCCCGCGAAGAGGCCGAGCTTCTGCGCGAGCTCCACGAAGGGCTTGAGACGCGGGGCCTCGTCGGCGGAGATGGAGGGCATGTTCACCGCATTGGTGACCGCGCCCGTGAGGAGATAGTCGGCCATCTGCTCGGCGACCTGAAGGGCCACCTTCTCCTGGGCTTCCGTGGTGGAGGCGCCCAGATGCGGGGTCGCGATGACGTTCTCGTTCCCGAACAGGGGATTGGATTTCGCCGGCTCCTCGAGGAACACGTCGAGCGCGGCGCCCGCTATGTGGCCCGACTCGAGCGCCTCCTTGAGCGCGGCCTCGTCGACGAGCCCGCCGCGCGCGCAGTTCACGATCCGCGCGCCCTTCTTCATCCTGGCGATGGCCGCGGCGTCGATGATGTTGCGCGTCTGCTCTGTGAGGGGCGTGTGCAGCGTGATGATGTCGGCGCGCCTCAGGAGCTCGTCGAGCTCGATCTTCTCGACGCCGAGCTCCTGCGCGCGGTCTTCGGTCAGATAGGGGTCGAAGGCGATGACGCGCATCTGCAGGCCCTTGGCCCTGCTCGCCACGATGGAGCCGATATTGCCGCAGCCGATGACGCCCAGCGTCTTTCCGGTGATCTCGGTGCCCATGAATTTCGACTTCTCCCACTTGCCGGCATGGGTCGATTGGTTCGCCTGCGGAATTTGCCGGACGAGCGCCATCATCATGGCGATGGCGTGCTCGGCCGTGGTGACCGAATTGCCGAAGGGCGTGTTCATCACGACGACGCCGCGCGCGGTGGCCGCCGGCAGGTCGACATTGTCGACGCCGATGCCGGCCCGGCCCACCACCTTGAGGTTGGTGGCCTTCTCGAGCAGCTCGGGCGTCACGCGGGTGTTGGAGCGGATGGCGAGCCCGTCATAGGCGCCGATGATCGAGGCGAGCTCGTCCTTGTCGAGGCCGGGCTTCACGTCGACGTCGATGCCGCGATCACGGAAGATCTGCGCGGCTTCGGGCGAGAGCTTGTCGGAAATCAGAACCTTGGGCATGGCTGCGTCCTTCGGGTGCGGCCCCCGCGCGGGCGGAGCCGCCTACGGAGGAATCGAGATCAGGCTGGAGGTGGATGGCCCGGCCCCGCCGCTCGGGCGGGCCGGGGCAGGCCGGCGGGGCTCAGGCGAGCCCGGCCTCGGCCGTGACGCCGGCATAGGCCCAGTCGAGCCATTGCGTCAGCGCGGCAAGGTCGGACGCCTCGACGGTCGCCCCGCACCAGATCCGCAGCCCCGGGGGGGCGTCGCGATAGGCGCCGATGTCGTAGGCGACCTTTTCGGACTGGAGCAGATTGGCGAGCTTCTTGGCGATCTCGGCCTGCGCCTCGGGGGGAAGGGCGGTCACCTTCGGGTCCGCGATCCTGAGGCACACGGAGGTGTTGGACCGCGTCGCGGGATCGGTCGCGAGGAAATCGACCCAGCCCGTGCGGGCGACCCATCTGTCGAGCACGGAGAAATTCTCGTCCGCCCGCGCCCGCAGGCCCTTGAGACCGCCGATCCCCTTCGCCCATTCGAGCGCGTCGAGATAGTCCTCGACGCAGAGCATGGAGGGCGTGTTGATGGTCTCGCCGGTGAAGATGCCCTCGACGAGCTTGCCGCCCTTGGTCATGCGGAAGATCTTGGGCAGCGGCCAGGGCGGGCTGTAGCTTTCGAGGCGGGCCACGGCGCGGGGGCTGAGGATCAGCATGCCGTGGGCGGCCTCCCCGCCGAGCACCTTCTGCCAGGAGAAGGTCACGACATCGAGACGGTCCCAGGGCAGGTCCTGCGCGAAGGCGGCCGAGGTGGCGTCGCACAGGGTGAGGCCCTGCCGGTCCGCCTTGATCCAGTCGCCATTCGGCACGCGCACGCCCGAGGTCGTGCCGTTCCAGGTGAAGACGACGTCCCTGTCGGTGTCGACCTCGGCGAGGTTCGGCAGCGCGCCATACTCGGCCTTGAAGGTGCGCACGTCCTTCAGCTTGAGCTGCTTGACGGCATCGGTGAGCCAGCCCTCGCCAAAGCTTTCCCAGGCGAGGATGTCCACGCCGCGCGCGCCGAGCATGGTCCACATGGCCATCTCGAAGGCACCGGTGTCGGAGGCCGGCACGATGCCGATCCGGTACTCGGCCGGCACGCCGAGCACGGCGCGCGTCAGCTCGATGGCTTTGCCGAGCTTTGCCTTGCCGGTCTTGGATCGGTGGGAGAGGCCGAGAGCGGCGTCCTTGAGGCTCTCGAGGCTCCAGCCCGGGCGCTTGGCGCAGGGGCCGGACGAAAAATGCGGCCGTTGCGGCCGCGCATTGGGACGGGGCAGCGCCCCGGTCGTACCCGTCATGTGACTATCCCTTCCAGAATAGCGCACCCCGTTGGGGGGGTGTGGCCCACGCGCGGTATACGCCCCTTGCCCGGGGCCGTCAACGGGGATCAAAGGGCCGTCTGGAGGAGACGGGGCGTGTCGAAGGGCCGGGCCGGGTCGAGCACGGCGCAGCTCAGCACGCCCGTCGCATAGGCGAGCGTGTCGAGATTGATCCTGTAGGGATGGATCTCCGGGATCTCGTTCGGCGTATGTCCGTGTACGACCCTGAGCCCGAGCGTGTCGGGGTTCTGGTAGAAGGTCTTGCGGATCCAGAGGAGGTCCTCCTCCGACTGCGCCTCGAGCGGCACGCCCGGCCGCACCCCCGCATGCACGAAGAGAAGCTCGCCCACCCGGTGATGGAGCGGCCGCTCGCGCAGCCATTTCTGATGGGTGTGCGGCACATGGGAGCGGAACCAGTCGGGGCCGGGCGCGGTCCAGCTCATCGGCGCGCCATAGCTGCAGAGCGTGGCCGCGCCCCCGTTGCGCAGCCAGGTGGCCCAGGCGAGCGGCGCCTCGCCGGACATGGCCTCGAGGAACATCGCCTCGTGATTGCCCTTGAGGCAGACGAGGTCGAACCCCTCGATCCCGGCCATCAGCCGGTCGATCACGCCGGCCGAATCGGGGCCGCGGTCGACATAGTCGCCGAGCGTCACGAGCAGGGGGCGCGCGGTCGTGGCATGCACCGCCGCATCGTCGAGGATGCGCCCGATCAGCGCCTCGAGACAGTCGAGCCGGCCATGGACATCGCCGATCGCATAGCAGAGCCCGGGCGCCCCGGCCCCCGTTCCCTCCAAGCCCGCCGCGCGCTTTCCGGCCATGCGTCCGATCCGCTCCGTCCCGCCTAACCCGCCAGCGAGCGCAGCAGCGCCTTGTGCGTGCCGTCCGCCCCCGTGCCCACCGCCTCGGCGAGGCGGGTGAAGCCGTCGGCCTTGAGATAGGTCACGAGCTCGCGTTTAAAAATGCCGATCACCTCCGGGCCGCGATAGACGAGCGCGGTGTAGAGCTGCACGAGCGAGGCGCCCATGCGGATCTTGAGATAGGCCTCCCGGCCCGAGGAGATGCCGCCCACCCCGATCAGCGGCACGCGGCCGCCGGTGAGACGGTAGAGCTCGGCGAGCATCTGGGTCGAGCGGCGGAAGAGCGGCGGCCCCGACAGCCCGCCCGCCTGCACGCGGTTGGCGCTCCGAAGGTCCCCGCGCTCCTCGATGGTGGTGTTGGAGACGATCACCCCGTCGAGCCGGTGCGCCTCGACGACGGCGGCGACATCCTCGAGCCCCGGCTGGCCGAGATCGGGCGCGATCTTGAGGAGAAGCGGGGTCGGGCGGCCCGCGCCCCTGTGAAGCTCCGTACGCGTCGCGACCAGCATGGAGAGGAGATCGTCGAGCTCGCGCTTGCCCTGCAGCCCGCGCAGGCCCGGCGTGTTGGGCGAGGAGACATTGATGGCGAAATAGTCCGCATAGCCATATAACGTCCGCAGGCAGATGTCGTAGTCCATCAGCCGGTCGTAGCTGTCCTTGTTGGCGCCGATATTGGCCCCCACGATGCCGCTGCCGCCCCAGCGCCGCTCGAGCCGGGGCTTGACCGCGACGAGGCCCTCGCTCGGAAAGCCGAGGCGGTTGATGATCGCCCGGTCCTCCTTGAGGCGGAAGACGCGCGGGCGCGGATTGCCCGCCTGCGGGCGCGGCGTCACCGTTCCCACCTCCACGAAGCCGAAGCCGAGCTTCAGCATCTCGTCGGGCACCTCGGCATTCTTGTCGAAGCCGGCGGCGAGCCCGAACGGATTGGGAAAGGCGTAGCCGAAGAGCGTGATGCCGAGATCGGCCGCCTCGGCTTCCGGCGCGGGCGCGGGCACGATCCCCCGGGCGAGCGCGCGGATGGTCAGCCGGTGGGCGAATTCGGGCGGCAGCCGCGTCAGCGCGAAGCGGCCGAGGCGGTAGAGGCGGTCAGGCATCTGGGCCATGGGCGGAGATCTTCCCGGTCGTGTGATCGTCGGCAGGCAGAAGGTCGGCCGGCAGGCGGTATCCTCCCGCGGCGTCGGGCGCGAGGTCGAAGACCCGGCACACCGCCGCGCGCGGCAGGACGCCGTAGAGATGGGGGAACAGCGTGCCCCCCCGCGCGGGCTCGTAGCGCAGGCCCGGACCGAGCGCCCGCGCCTCCACCGCCGCGAGCACGAGGGGCCCCGCCCCGGCGAAATGACGGGCGAGGGTCCCCGCGACCTGCGACCCGCGCGAGAGATGGATGAAGCCGTCGCGCCGGTCGTCCGCCGAGCCGGCGAAGAACCCGAGCCGGCGGGTCTGCGCCCATTCGTCCGGACGGAAGATCTTGTAGACGCGGGTATCGGTGTGGTGAGGCTCGGCCATGCCGCTTCTTAGACCCTTTGACCCGCCCGTGGAACCGGCACGCGGGGGTTGCGCCTGCCTTGCACAGGATGTTAAGCTATCTTTCCTAAATTAGGAACGGAAGCCGCAGGCGGATCGCATCGCCGGATGATCCGCTCACCAGAGACCCGCGCCAGGGGAGCTGCGAGCCCTTGTCACTCAATCACGCCCAGGTGTGGGAAGCGATCGATGCGCTCGCCAAGGCGCATGGCTATTCGCCTTCGGGCCTTGCGCGCCTTGCCGGCCTCGACCCCACCACCTTCAATCGCTCCAAGCGGGTGACGCCCGGCGGCAAGCCCCGCTGGCCCTCGACCGAGAGCATCTCCAAGATCCTCGACGCGACGGGCGCGAGCCTCGACACCTTCCTGTCGCTGCTGCAGACCGGCACGGCGCGCGAGCCGGCCGCCGCGCGCCATCTCGTGCCGCTGATCGGCCTCGCCCAGGCGGGCAGCGCAGGCTACTTCGACGATGCCGGCTTTCCGGCGGGCACGGGCTGGGACGAGGTCGAGTTCCCGGGCGTCGCCGACGAGGGCGCCTATGCGCTCGAGATCTCCGGCGACAGCATGCAGCCCGTCTATCGCGACGGCGACCGCATCGTCGTCTCGCCGCAGGCGACCGTCCGGCGGGGCGACCGCGTGGTGGTGCGCACGCGCGAGGGCGAGGTTATGGCCAAGCTGCTCCAGCGCCAGACCGCCCGCACGATCGAGCTCGTCTCGCTCAATCCGGCCTATCCGAACCGGTCGCTCGACATGTCCGAGGTGGACTGGATCGCCCGCATCGTCTGGGCGAGCCAGTAGGCGGGTGCCTCGGCCCTCCTCGGCCCTGCGCCGGCCCGAGAAGGGAAGCGATCGCCAGTCCCGTTCGGTATGACACCCGGCGGTCTGCGCCGCATCTGTCGAACCAAGGACGGCCTCGATGTCGACTTCCACCCGATCCGCGCCCGGCACCGCCGGCATGGACCTGCCCCGCCTCACCCGCGACCCCGCCATCGCACGCGCCGATCTCGACCGCGCGGGCTATTGCCTCCTTGCCGATGCGATCGATCCGGGCCGGCTCGCGGCGCTGCGCGAGCGGCTCGACGCCCAGGCCGCGGGCGAGCGCGCTCTCGGCATCGGCTACATGGACGGGGGCGGATCGAACCAGCGGCTCTGGATGCTGGTGAACAAGGGCAAGGTCTTCCGCGATCTCGTGCTCGATCCCGTGGTCGAGCCCTTCCTCGGCCATCTTCTGGGTGCGGACTTTCTCCTTTCGAGCCTCACCGCAAACATCGCCGGGCCCGGCGGCGAGGCCATGGTCCTTCATCAGGACCAGTACTATTCCCGCGTGCGCGAGCTGCCCGTCGTCGCCAATGTGGCCTATATGCTGGACGATTTCACGGCCGAGAACGGGGCGACGGTGGTGGCGCCGGGCTCCCATCGGGACCTCTCGCTCAGCTATTCGAACATGCCGACCAATCTCGTCTCCGCCTGCGCGCCAGCCGGCAGCGCCCTCGTCTTCGATGGCCGGCTCTGGCACGGAACGGGGCAGAACAGGACGGCGGACCAGCACCGCCGCGCGCTCCTCATGTATTGCTGCCGGCCCTTCATGCGCCAGCAGGAGAACCTCACCCTCGGCCTTGCGCGCGATCTCGCGCGGACCGAACGGCCCGCCTTCCTGCGCCGCATGGGCTTTTATATCTGGGAAGGGCTCGGCCGGATCAGCGAGACGGCGCCGCGAACGCACAAGGGCCCGATCCCCTGGGAGGAACGCCCGGTGGGACCGCTCAATCCCGACGGGACGCCCCGGCCGGAGTGACGGAGGCGGACGATCCCGCAAGCTCGCCCGCGAGCGCCCGGTCGATGAGGTCGAGCGTCGCCCCGATCCCGTAGAGCGCCACGAAGGAGCCAAAGCGCGGCCCCTGGCTCTGGCCGAGCAGCACCTCGTAGAGCGCCTGGAACCAGGCGCGCAGCGGCTCGAAGCCGTGCGCCTTGCCCACCTCGTACACGATCTCCTGAATGGCCTCTCCATCCGCCTGCGGACGGATTTCGGCAAGCCGGGCGAGCTCCGCCCTGAGCTCGGCGAGCGCGAGGGCCTCGGTCGCGGACGCCGCCCGGAACGCCTTCGTGGGGCGGACGAAATCGTGATAATAGGTGATGGCGTAGTCGACGAGCCGGCCGAGCAGCGGATGGGACTGCGGATCGAGGCTCGCATCATAGCGGCGGATGAAGCCCCAGAGCACGTCGGCCTCCTCCGAATTGGAGGCGCTCACGAGGTTGAGGAGGAGCGCGAAGCTCAGCGGACAGTCCTCCTGAGGCGGACGGCCCGAATGGATGTGCCAGACGGGATTGCGCAGCTGCTCAACGGGATCCTCCGTGTGCACCGCCTTCAGGAACTGGATGTATTCGTCGACGGTCTTGGGGATCACGTCGAAATGGAGCCGCTTGGCCTTGCGGGGCGCGGCATACATGAAGAGCGAGAGACTCTCCGGGCTCGCATAGCGGAGCCACTCCTCGATGGTGAGCCCGTTGCCCCTCGACTTCGAGATCTTCTCGCCCTTCTCGTCGAGGAAGAGCTCGTAATTGAAGCCTTCGGGCGGGAGGCTTCCGAGCGCCCGGCAGATGCGCGAGGACAGCGTAACCGAATCGATGAGGTCCTTGCCTGCCATCTCGTAATCGACGCCGAGCGCGTGCCAGCGCAGCGCCCAGTCCGCCTTCCACTGGCACTTGACGTGGCCGCCGGTGACCGGAAGCTCCGTACGCGTCCCGTCCTCGTCGCGGAAGACGATGGTCCCGGCCGCCGTGTCGCGCGCCTCGACGGGCACCTGAAGGACGCGGCCCGTCTTCGGGCTCACCGGCAGGAAGGGGCTGTAGCTCGCCCGCCGCTCGGGGCCGAGCGTGGGCAGGATGATGTCCATCACCTCGTCATAGACGGCGAGCATGCGCAGGAGCGCCGCGTCGAAGGCGCCCGAGGTGTAGGCGGCGGTCGAGCTGCGGAATTCGTAGGCGAAGCCGAACTGGTCGAGAAAGGCGCACAGGCGCGCATTGTTGTGGGCGGCAAAGCTCTCATGCGTGCCGAACGGGTCTGGCACGCGCGAGAGCGGCAGGCCGAGATGGGCCGTCAGCATCTCCTGATTGGGCAGGTTCGAGGGCACCTTGCGCAGGCCGTCCATGTCGTCGGAGAAGGCGATGAGATGGGTCTTCACACCGGGCGCGAGACATTCGAAGGCATGGCGCACCATGGCCGTCCGCGCGACCTCGCCGAAGGTGCCGATATGGGGCAGACCGCTCGGCCCGTAGCCGGTCTCGAAGAGGACGCCCGCGGGAGAGGGGTGTCTCTCCACCCGCTCCACGAGCTTGCGCGCCTCCACGAAGGGCCAGGCATTGGACGCCTGCATCGCGTCCCTGAGCTCGGAAGTCATGGGTCGTCTCCGGCGGTCTGAGGAGCGCCGACCGTAATGCGCTTTGCGCACGAGCGGCAAGGCAAGCGGGCTCGCCCGTGCTATAAGGGAGGCCGGGGACCCGTCGGGGGGCACGCGATGAGTCATCTCCTCAAGGCCGACAAGCTGATCGAGACGCTCGACCTCCTGTCGCGGCGCATTTCCGAACGCTTTCCGACCTCGGGCCTTGCCCGCCTCTGCGAGGACGTGCTCGCCACCGCGCGGGTGACCGGCCGGCGCGCGCGCTCGGTGTCGGGGCCCAATCCCGCCGTGACGCTCGGGACCTGGCTGATCGTGATCCTGGCGCTGGGTCTTGGCGGCCTCCTCGTGCGCGACCTGGTGTTGCCGCTCTTCTCGGACACCGCGGCCTGGACGAGCGATCCGGTCGAGATCGCCCAGGCGCTCGAATCGGTGGTGAACCTCGTGCTTCTCGGCGGAGCGGCCGTGTGGTTCCTGCTCACCCTCGAGACCCGGCGGCGGCGGGCGGTCGTGCTCGCCCATCTGCACGAGCTGCGCTCGCTCGCCCATGTCGTGGACATGTACCAGCTCACCAAGGACCCGGTGGTGATCCTCCACAAGGTCGAGCCCACCCCCTCCTCGCCCAAGCGCGAGATGAGCGAGTTCGAACTCGCCCGCTATCTCGATTACTGCTCGGAAATGCTGGCGCTGATCGGCAAGCTCGCCGCCCTCTATGCGGAGACCAGCCGCGATGCCGAGGTCATCGCCGCGGCCGGCGACGTCGAGGCGCTGACCACCAATCTCGGGCGCAAGATCTGGCAGAAGATCATGCTCGCGGGCCTGCGCAGCCCCGAGCTCGCGCCCGCCGGCTGACGGGGAGCCGCAGAACCGCCGCTTGCCTGTTTCCCGCGGGCGCCGCGTGCTCTAGTTTGTCCCGGCGATCGGCCTCCTTTTTCGAACAGGAACACAGACAGCATGACGGCGACGGTCAGCCCGCAGCAGGCGCTCATCTATCTCATGGTTCTCGTCTCGGCCTCCGATGCCCGCATGACCGACCGGGAGCTGAGGGCGATCGGCCATATCGTCCAGCGCTTCCCCGCCTTCCGCGACTTCGATCCCGAACGGCTGGTGCGGGTCGCCGAGGAGGCGGGCGAACTCCTGTCGGCCAATGGCGGGCTCGAGGCCGTGCTCGAACTCGCGTGCACCTCCCTGCCCGACCATCTGCACGAGACCGCCTATGCGGTGGCCGTCGAGGTCGCTGCCGCCGACGACCGCGTCGAGCCCGAGGAGGCGCGCGTGCTTCAGCTCATCCGCAACGCGCTGCGGGTGGACCGCCTCGCCGCCGCCGCCATCGAGCGCTCCGCCCGCGCGCGGCACATGACGGTCTGATCCGCGCATGAAGACGCTCTACCTCCTGCGCCACGCGAAATCCTCCTGGACGGATCCCACGCTCGAGGACCATGAGCGCACGCTGAACGAACGGGGCCGCCGCACGGCACCCCTGATGGGCGCCTACATGCGCGAGCACGGCTACGTCCCCGACTACGTGCTCTGCTCCTCGGCCCGCAGGACGCTCGAGACGCTCGAGCTTCTGCGCCCGAGCCTCGAGCCCGGCACCCCCGTCGATGTCGATCCGGGCATCTATCACGTGCCGGCGCCCACCATGATGCGCGTCGTGCGGCGCCTGCCGCCCGCCTCCGACCGGGCGCTGATCATCGGTCACAATCCGGGGCTCGAGGATCTCATCGAGATGCTCGCCCGGCCGGACGGCACGCGCGCCGAGCTCGAGGCGCGCGAAAAGCTCGCGGCGGGGTTCCCCACGGCCGGCTTCGCCGTGCTGCGCGCGGATGTGAGCGCCTGGGACGAGGTGATGCCGCAGGCCTGCCAGCTCGTCTGCGTCGTCAAGCCCAAGGAACTCGCCGATCTCGACGACTGAGCTCAGGCGCCCGGCCGCCGGGGCCGCGTGCGCCGGCCGAGATCGCGCCAGCCATAGGCCGCCATCGGCACGGGCATGCCGGACATCCGCGCCTCGCGCGTGGCGATGAGGCGCGCGCCCTGGGCCTCGTAGAAGAAGCGCGCGGGATTGGCGGCGAGCACCCAGACCAGCAGCGAGCGGGCGCCGCGCGCCGTCTCGGCCTCGCGGACGGCGCCAAGAAGGCTCCGGCCCACGCCGCAGCCATAGGCCGCCGGATCCACATAGAGCGTGTACACCTCGCCCTCATAGCCGAGCGCGCGGTCGCCGCAGCGGCCATGGCTCGCCATGCCCACCACCTCGTCCTCGTGTTCGGCCACGAGCACGCGCTCGCGCTGGCCGCCGCCGGTGATGATCCGGCGCATGCGCCGCGCGGTGGCTTCGGGATCGAGACGGCGCAGAAGCGCGCCTGGCAGGAGGCCGGGATAGGTGTCGAGCCAGGCGTCCACATAGATCTGACCGATGCGCGTGGCGTCTGCCTCGCCGGCAGGGCGAACGGTCAGGGTGGATAGCGCGCGCATCGGCATGAACAGACTCCCCCTTCGGCAGTTCGCCCCCCGGCCTCGACCCCCTCAGCCTAGCGCGGACGGCAGGCTCATGCATCCCTCTTTGCCAGCAGGGCCGGGCAAAAATGCGGCCCCGCTATGCGGAAAGTTTTGTTCCGGATGCGAACGGGTGCTACACTTTCCCCATAGTGAATTCGGCGCAGCGGCTCGCATCCGCGCGTTCGGGGCTCTTTGACCCGGCGCGGGAACGTTCGCGCGCTTCAGTGGCTTGTTTCGGGAGGACGCGCCGGGGCCGGGTCTGGCTTTCGGGGAGCGTCCGCGATCTCAGGCCAAGGCGTGACGCGGGAGTGGAGTATCCGGAGCGATCGGACCGTGACAATCGGGGGACCAGAGCGTGTGAGGGGTCCTCTTGAGGCGCGAGGCGCTCCGTGCCCCGCCAACGGGACCGTTGCCTCTCCGGACGGGGGCGGACAGCGATCGATGGCTCGCGATCCCGCAGGATCGGGGACGGCGGGGGTGCCCCGGGCCGCCCCGCCTGAACGGAAAATCGGACCCGGTGCAGGCGCCGGTTTCCCGGACGCGGGCGGAGCGTCGTCCTTGAGCGGCCCGGCGGGGCCCCTATGTCTTGAAAGATGGCAGCGGAGCGGACGGATCGTCCCGCCGGGGCGGTCTCGCCGGTCCGCGCGGACCGGGACGGCAGGACGCCGGGTCAAGGTTACGATCCCATTAACCCTGCTCGGTTAGGGTGTGGGAGCGGCGGCATGCGGCCCGGGGCCGGGCCGGCCGGAGGACGGAAGGCGACCATCCTTGTGCGGATGGCCTTGTGACGATGGACGCGGACGGGTCGGCAAGGAGCCCCGAAGGGGGCCGGGAACCGGCTGCGGGGCGGGGGCGCGAATGACAGGCCGGCGGCGCCGGCGGGACTGCAGGGTGCAACAAGATCAATCACGGGTGAGCTTATCATGACGGGCAAGGACCTCGACGTCTTCGATGTCTTCCAGGACATCTACAAGCGCGAGCACCAGGAGGCGATGAGCCTGCGCGACTACCTCCTGGCAGCCCGCGACGATCCGATGATGTACGCGATGCCGGCCGAGCGCATGGTCAAGGCCATCGGCGAGCCGCAGATCGTCGACACCTCGCGCGACCCGAGGCTCAGCCGGATCTTCTACAACCGCACGATCAAGCGCTATCCGAGCTTCGAGGGCTTCTTCGGCATGGAAGACACGATCGAGCGGATCGTGGGCTATTTCACCTATGCCGCACAGGGCCTCGAGGAGAAGCGGCAGATCCTCTACCTCCTGGGTCCCGTCGGCGGCGGCAAGTCCTCGCTCGCCGAGCGGCTGAAGGAGCTGATGGAGACCTACCCCATCTATGTGCTGAAGGCGGGCGAGGAGATCAGCCCCGTCTTCGAGAGCCCGCTCGGCCTCTTCCAGACGCCCCAGCTCGCCGAGCTGCTCGAGGAGAAGTACAATATCGAGAAGCGGCGCCTCAACGCGGTGATGAGCCCCTGGGCGATCAAGCGGCTCGACGCCTTCGGCGGCGACATCTCGAAATTCGAGGTGGTGCGGATGTTCCCCTCCAAGCTCCGGCAGATCGCGGTCTCCAAGACCGAGCCGGGCGACGAGAACAATCAGGACATCTCCGCCCTCGTGGGCAAGGTCGACATCCGCAAGCTCGAGCACTATGCGCAGAACGATCCCGACGCCTATTCCTATTCGGGCGGGCTGTGCCGGTCGAACCAGGGCCTGCTCGAATTCGTCGAGATGTTCAAGGCGCCGATCAAGGTGCTGCACCCGCTGCTGACCGCCACGCAGGAAGGCAATTATGTCGGCACCGAGTTGATCGGGCCGATCCCCTTCCAGGGCATCGTGCTCGCCCACTCGAACGAGGCCGAATGGGCCCTCTTCAAGTCGAACAAGAACAACGAGGCCTTCCTCGACCGGATCTGCGTGATCAAGGTGCCCTACTGCCTGCGCGTGACCGAGGAGACCCAGATCTACGAAAAGCTGCTCGCGGGCTCCGAACTCGCCGAGGCGCGCTGCGCCCCCGAGACTCTGAAGCTCCTGTCGCGCTTCTCCGTGATGACGCGCCTCAAGGAGCACGAGAACTCCAACGTCTTCTCCAAGATGCGCGTCTATGACGGGGAGAAGCTGAAGGACACCGACCCCAAGGCCAAGACGATGCAGGAATATCGCGACGCCGCCGGCGTCGACGAGGGCATGACCGGCATCTCGACGCGCTTCGCGTTCAAGGTGCTCTCGGAGACCTTCAATTTCGATACGGAGGAAGTGGGCGCCGACCCCGTCCACCTCATGTATGTGCTCGAGAACGCCCTCAAGCGCGAGCAGTTCAACGAGGAGACCGAGCGGCGCTACATCGAGTTCATCAAGTCCGACCTCTCGCAGCGCTATGCCGAGTTCATCGGCAAGGAGATCCAGAAGGCCTATCTCGAGAGCTATTCCGAATACGGACAGAACCTGTTCGACCGCTACATCGCCTATGCGGACGCCTGGATCGAGGATCAGGACTTCAAGGACCCCGACACGGGGCAGCTCATGGACCGCGAGATCCTGAACCAGGAGCTCTCGAAGATCGAGAAGCCCGCGGGCATCGCCAATCCCAAGGACTTTCGCAACGAGGTGGTGAAGTTCGCCCTTCGCGCGCGGGCGGCCAATGGCGGCAAGAACCCTGCCTGGACCTCCTATGAGAAGCTCCGCAGCGTGATCGAGAAGCGGATGTTCTCGCAGGTCGAGGACCTCCTGCCGGTCATCAGCTTCGAATCCAAGAAGGACACCGAGACGCAGAAGAAGCACAGCGACTTCGTCGAGCGCATGCTCTCGCGCGGCTATTCGGAGCGCCAGGTGCGCCGGCTGGTCGAGTGGTACATGCGCGTGAACAAGGCGGGGTGAGCAAGAAGAGTGGTGAGTGAGCGAACAGGGAGGAGCGAATAGCGGGTGGCGAGGCTCCCGTCCCCGCTCGCTGCTCGGCAATTCGCCAACTCGCTATTCGCTCATTTCCCCCAACCGATCGGCAACCCATGACCCCGCACCACTTCATCGACCGCCGCCTCAATCCCAAGGGCAAGAGCCTTGCGAACCGCCAGCGCTTCCTGCGGCGGGCGCGCGCGCAGATCAAGGATGCGGTGCAGAAGTCGCTGAAGGACCGGCGCGTCGCCGATGCGGGCAAGGAGCAGTCGATCTCCATCGACGGCAAGTCGACCCGCGAGCCGCGCTTCTCGCACGCCTCCTCGGGCGGGGAGCGCGACTATGTCGTGCCGGGCAACACCGATTTCGTGCCGGGCGACGAGATCCGCAAGCCGCGCGGCGGCCAGGGCGGTGGCGGCAAGCAGGCCTCCCAGTCCGGCGAGGGCGAGGACGAATTCCGGTTCACGCTGAGCCAGGACGAGCTGCTCGACATCTTCTTCGAGGATCTCGAGCTGCCCAATCTCGTCAAGACCCAGCTCAACGAGATCCGCACCTTCTTGTTCCGGCGCGCGGGGCTGACGACGGCGGGCTCGCCCACCAATCTCAATCTCCTGCGCACCATGCGCAACTCCTACGGCCGGCGCCTCGCGCTGAAGCGTCCGCATTCGGACGATATCGCCGCCCTCAAGGAGCGCCTCTTCGCCCTCGAGGCCATCGCCGCTCCGAGCGCGGAGGAACGGGCCGAGATCGAGGCGCTGCACAAGGAACTCGAGACGCTCGAGACGCGCCGCAAGTGGATCCCCTTCATCGATCCGATCGACGTGCGCTACAACGCCTTCCAGCCGACCCCGGTGGCGACCTCGCAGGCCGTCATGTTCTGCCTGATGGACGTGTCGGGCTCGATGGGCGAGCGCGAGAAGGACCTCGCCAAGCGCTTCTTCATGCTGCTGCACCTGTTCCTGCGCCGGCGCTACGAGAAGGTCGACATCGTCTTCATCCGCCACACCCACGAGGCGCAGGAAGTCGACGAGGAGACCTTCTTCTATTCGCGCCAGTCGGGCGGCACGATCGTCTCGACCGCGCTCGAGGAAATGCTCCGTATCTGGACGGAGCGCTATGCGACGCAGGACTGGAACGTCTATGTCGCGCAGGCCTCGGACGGCTACACCCAGTCGGGCGATGCCGCCCATTGCGTGGACCTTCTGTCCTCGAGGATCATGCCGCTCTGTCAGTACTACGCCTATATCGAGATCCTCGACGAGCGCGAGATGGAGGTCTTCGCCGACGAGGAGACAGGGGCCGAGCTCTGGCGCGCCTACCGGCATGTGCATCGCAACTGGCCCAATTTCGCGACCAAGCGCATCGCCCGGCCGCAGGACATCTTCCCCGTCTTCCACGAGCTCTTCGCCAAGGACGGCGCCGAGCGCGGCTGAGACGGAGCCCCCGCGAGGACAGGCGCGCGCCCGCGCCATCCGTTGAGGGACGAGGCGGGCACAAGACCCGCCCGGACAGCACACGCGAGAGGGAGGAAAACCATGCGCAGGATCACGAGACGAGGCGGGCTGGCCGCGCTGGCCGTCTGCATTGCCGCGGCCGCCGGCCCGGGCCCCGCCCGCGCCGCCGAGCGCCTGCCCACGGCGAGCCCCGAAAGCGTCGGCCTGTCGAGCGAGCGCCTCGCCCGCATCGCGCCGGCGGTGCAGGCCTATATCGACCGGGGCGAGATCGCCGGCGCCGTCACGCTCGTCGCGCGGCGGGGCAAGGTCGTCCATTACGAGGCCCATGGCTATCGCGACCTCGAGACGCGGACGCCCATGCCGAAGGACGCGCTCTTCCGCCTCGCCTCGCAGACGAAACCCGTGACGGCGGCGAGCGCGCTCATCCTCTTCGAGCGGGGCGAGCTGTCGCTCGCGGACCCCATCGCGCGCCTCATCCCCGACTTCGCCGAGATGAAGGTGGCCGAGCCGCTCGACCCGTCCGATCCGGCCAGGGGCCGCACCCTCGTGCCGGCCGAACGGCCCATCACCGCGCGCCATCTCCTCACCCACACCTCGGGCCTTGGCTCGCGCGGGCCCGGCAGGCTTCTGACCGAGGCCGATCTGCCGCCCCCGCGCGGGCCGGGCGCCACGGTGCTCGACCTCGTGCGCGACTACGCGAAGGTGCCGCTCGGCTTTCACCCCGGCGCCTATTGGGAATACAGCCCCGTCTTCGGGATCAATGCGGTGGCGGCGCTCGTCGAGGTCGTCTCCGGCGAGAGCTTCGGCGCCTTCACCCAGGCGGAGATCTTCGGGCCACTGAAGATGGAGGACACGCATTTCTACGTGCCTCAGACCAAGCTCGACCGTCTGCCGACCGCCTATCGCCGCACGCCGGAGGGCGGCATCGAGCCCGCGGACCCGCGCACGGCCGAAAGCCGGTTCGTCGCGCGGGACGAGCCGCAGAACTTCTTCGCCGGCTCGGGCAATCTCGTCTCCACCGCGCCCGACTATTTCCGCTTCGCGCAGATGCTGCTCAATGGCGGCGAGCTCGACGGGGTGCGCGTGCTGGGCGAGAAGACGGTCGAGATGATGGCCGCGAACCATATCGGCGACACGCCCGCCCTCGACATGCTGGGCCCGGGAACGCGCTTCGGCCTTGCGGTTTCCGTGCTGGAGGATCCCGGTCTTGCGGGCACCATCGGCTCGCCGGGCACCTATGGCTGGGGCGGGGCCACGGGGGTCACCTTCTGGATCGACCCCGAGGAGGAGCTCATCGGGCTCTACATGATGCAGCTCTACAATCATCAGCCGCTGCGCGTGCGGGACGAGTTCCGCATCCTGACCTATGCGGCCATCACCGACTGAGGGCCCGCGATGATCCCGCCCCGCACGCTTCATCTTCTCGTCGAAGGGCGCGTGCAGGGTGTAGGCTACAGGGCCTTCGCACAGGAGACCGCCCTGAGGCTCGGCCTCAGCGGCTGGGTCCGGAACCGGCGGGACGGGCGGGTCGAGACGCTCGTCCACGGGCCGGCGGACGCGCTCGAGGCCTTCCTCACGGCCGCCCGCATCGGCCCGCCCGCGGCCGAGG
The DNA here is from genome assembly GCA_013389075.1 of Alphaproteobacteria bacterium. Taxonomy (GTDB): domain Bacteria; phylum Pseudomonadota; class Alphaproteobacteria; order JACAEB01; family JACAEB01; genus JACAEB01. The sequence goes on along the minus strand of JACAEB010000092.1, from coordinate 3,908 downwards.
TGGCGGAGGTGACCATCGTGACGGATGCCGCGCCCGCGCCGGCCGCCGGTTTTCACGTGGTGAAAACGGTTTAGTATCATTGTCGAGATCTGCCACGGCCGGGAAGAAGGGGCCCGCATGAGCCTGACCGAGACCAAGCCGTCCACCGCGCTCCTGTTTTCCGATGCGGAATGGGACTTCGAGACGCTGTCGCGCAGCTATGACGCGATCGAGGAGATCGCGCTGCACGATCTCGGACTCGACGTCTATCCGAACCAGATCGAGGTGATTTCCTCCGAGCAGATGCTCGACGCCTATTCCGCCCACGGCATGCCGATCATGTACCAGCACTGGTCGTTCGGCAAGATCTTCGCCCGCGAGGACACGATGTACCGCAAGGGCTATTCGGCCCTCGCCTACGAGATCGTCATCAACTCGAACCCCTGCATCTCCTTCCTCATGGAGGAGAACACCATGACCATGCAGGCGCTGGTGACGGCGCATGCGGCGTTCGGGCACAACCACTTCTTCAAGAACAACTACCTCTTCCGTCAGTGGACGGATGCCGAGGGCATTCTCGACTATCTCGACTTCGCCAAGCGCTACATCGCCCGCTGCGAGGAGAGCTACGGCCAGGAGGCGGTGGAGGGGATCCTCGACTCCGCCCACGCGCTGATGGACCAGGGCGTCTTCCGCTACAAGCGGCCCCCGCGCCTCTCGCGCGAGGCGGTGGCCGAGCGGCTCGCCAAGCGGCTCGAATATGAGAGCGAGCGGTTCTCCGACATCTGGCGCACCCTGCCGCGCTCGGACAGCCTCGAGGCGGGCGGCTCCGCCGATGAGGAGGACGAGGACGGCGGGCCCCAGGGCCTGACCCTGCCGGAGGAGAACATCCTCTACTTCCTCGAGAAGACCTCGCCGGTGCTCAAGCCTTGGCAGCGCGAGATCCTCCGCATCGTGAGGAACATCGCGCAATATTTCTATCCCCAGAAGCAGACCAAGGTGATGAACGAGGGCTGCGCCACCTTCGTCCACCATTACATCATGAACCAGCTCTTCGATCAGGGGCTGATCACCGAGGGCGCCCTGCTCGAATTCCTGCACAGCCACTCCTCGGTGGTGTTCCAGCCGACCTATGACGACCAGCGCTATTCGGGCATCAACCCCTATGCGCTCGGCTTTGCGATGATGAGCGACATCCGCCGGATCTGCGAAGATCCGACGCCGGAGGATCGCGACTGGTTCCCCGACCTCGCCGGCTCGCTGGACTGGCGGTCGGCGCTCAAGCACGCCTGGGCCAATTTCCGCGACGAGAGTTTCATCCTGCAATATCTCAGCCCGAAGGTGATGCGCGACTTCCGCTTCTTCGCCCTGCATGACGAGACCGAGGCGCCGGCCTACCGGGTCACCGCCATCCATGACGAGGACGGCTATGGCGAGCTTAGAGCCCGCCTCGCGGCGCAGTACGATCTCGGCCAGATCGAGCCCAACATCCAGGTGATGGAAGCCGACCTCATGGGCGACCGGACGCTGCGCCTTGCCCATATGGCCTTCAAGGGCCGGCCGCTCGCCGAGCAGACCAAGGCGCAGGTGCTGCGCCACATCGAGCGCCTCTGGGGCTACAAGGTCACGCTCGACGTGATCGAGACCGGCGGGGCCTGAGCCCTCTCCCCCGAACGGGAAAAGGGCACCGACAGGTGCCCTTTTCCGCTTGTTCCGTAGCCGGAGGGATCAGAACCTGATCCCGACGCCGACGCCGATGATCCAGGGATCGATGTCCACATCGGCCTTGATCGGGGTGACGGTCAGCGGATTGCGGATCGTCGCCTCCGTGTTGATGAACACCTTCTTCACGTCGAGATTGAGGTAGGTGTTCTCCTTGACGCGGATGTCGATCCCGGCCTGGAGCGCGAAGCCCACGCTGTCGTCATATTCGATGTCGAAGCCGGCCGGCTCGTTGGCGCCGAAGAAATGCGTGTAGTTGATGCCCGCGCCCACATAGGGGTCGTACACCCCGTGCGGGTTCATGTGATACTGCAGCGTCACGGTGGGCGGCAGCAGCCACACACCGCCAAGGTCGATGGTGCCGACCGGATTGTTCTTGGCGGTGATCTCGTGCGGCGTGATGGCCGCGATCACTTCCACCGAGATATGGTCGGTGATGAAATAGCTGAGGTCGAATTCCGGCACGACCGAGGTGTCGATCGAGACGTCTCCGCCGATCTGCGAGATGTCCGCATCCTCGTCGGGCACCACCGAAAGGGCCCGCACCCGGATCTCGAACTTGTTTTCGGCCGCCTTGGCCGCACCGGCCAGCCCGGCCACGACCAGCACCACCGCCGCCGCTGCGGCGACATGCCAACGGATCAGCGCCATGTCACACCCCCTTCAAAGTCGCGAGCCCGCTTCGGAACGAGGCCGGCCCCCGCGTTAAGACCGTACTTTCAGTGGGGGTATTTTCGCCGGTTCACGGCAAAAGAAAATGCGGCGGCTCGCCGCAGAATTGCAGCCAGGGGAGGGCCCTTCGTGCGCCTTTTTGTCGCCGTCGAGATTCCCGAGACCATCCGCACGCGCCTGTCGCTCCTGCAGGGCGGGGTGCCGGGCGCGCGCTGGATCCGGCCGGAAAATCTGCATCTCACCTTGCGCTTCATCGGCGAGGTGGACGGCCGGCTCGCGGGCGACATCGACCTCGCGCTCGCGCAGATCCCCGCGCGCCCGTTCGAGATCGAGCTGTCGGGGACGGGCGTCTTTTCGCCGCGCCAGCCGCGCGTCCTGTGGGCCGGGGTCGCCCGCTCCGAGCCGCTCGTGGCACTCGCGACCAAGATCGAGATCGCGCTGCAGCGCATCGGCGTGCCGGCCGAGACGCGCAAATTCGCGCCCCATGTCACGCTCGGCAAGCTGAAGACGCCGGACCCGGCGCGGCTCGGACAGTTTCTTTCCGCCCACGGAGATTTCCGCGCCGGGCCCTTCCCGGTGACCCACTTCACCCTCTTCTCGAGCATCACCCGCCCCGACGGCTCGATCTACCGGCCCGAGCGGGTCTACGTCCTCTAGCGGCGCAGCGCCTGCCCCGCATCGACGAGCCCCGAGGGGCCGGCCTCGGCGAGGAGGCTCCAGCCGACGGGCGCCGCCGCGTCGAAGGTGTTGCCGCCGCCGCGCCGATTGAAATAGCCGAGCTGCGCGCGCTTGATCGGCGCCCGCGTCCCGAGCGCCTGTGCCGCCTCGCCCGGGTCGATGAAGCTCTCGGGCAGGGGCTTCACGAACCAGTTCACCCCGCCCATGGCGAACTCGCTCGACCGAAAGCGGTCGCGGGTGACGGTCATCCCCGTTCCGTCCGCAGGCGAATGGAAGGAGACCTTCATCTGGTAGATCCCGTGCTGGTTCCGCTCGATCTCGAGGCGGACGGGCTCGGCGTCGGGGCGCCAGCCCTCGCGCATCTCGGCCTTGAGGCGCGCGAGCGCTTCGGCGACCTTGACCGGCATGTTGTGGCGGGAGGGGTCGATGTCGAAATAGCCCGGAGCGGTCACGCGCGTCCAGACCGAGCGGCCGGCCCTGCCCTCGAAGACGATCGTGTCGGGGTCGGGCCGGAAGAAGGCCCCGCCGTCCTCGTAGACGGAGGTCTGGGACTTGAGCGTGTAGACCCGGCCCGTGAAATTGATGCGGCCCGAATGGCTGTAGGGGCCCGCATCGACCGTGTAGGTTCCCTCCGGACGGATCTCGAAGACGTGCCGGAAGGGCGCCTGACCCGGCAGAGGCATGAACATCTCCCACAGTCCGTAGGGCTCCGCCGTGGACGGATTGAAACGCTCCGTGTCCGGCTCGTCCGGGGGATCGATGAGCACGACCTCGCGCGGGGCGTCCGGTGCGCGCGATGGACCTGCCGTCTCCGGCTCCGGCGCGGGCGCGCGCCCGGCGAGGACGGCGATGAGGAG
>JACAEB010000014.1 GCA_013389075.1 Alphaproteobacteria bacterium | reverse complement strand
CGGGCGCCCCCCCCCACCGGGGGGGCGCCGCCCGTTCGCACAAGCCTCGGGCCATCGGCCCTCGGCGCTCGTCCTGCCCGCGCGGAAGAGAGGTACGCCTCTTCCGCCCGAATGGCGTGGCGGCCGAACAAGGCAACCGCTGCGCTCGAACCGACGGGCGGGTCGCCCCGCCCTCCAAGTCCTTGCGCCCCATCTATTGCAGGCCCGGGATCCGGATTAAGCCCTCGGGACGAGCCCTCGGGCGCCTGCAGTCTCGGACAGGGTGGAGCGGGACGGACGTGCCGTCCCGCGTCCCATCCGCCCGCCGGAGCGGAGCGGAAGTCGATGCCGGTCCTCAGACCGGCGTGCCCATCACCGAAGCGAGATCGAGCTTCACGCCCGGCCCCATGGTGGAGGACAGCGAAATCTTCTTCACATAGGTGCCCTTGGCGCCCGTGGGCTTGGCCTTGACGACCGCGTCCACGAAGGCGCGCAGGTTCTCGGCGAGCTGATCGGCGGTGAAGCTCACCTTGCCGATGCCGCCATGGACGATCCCCGCCTTCTCGACGCGGAACTCGACCGCGCCGCCCTTGGCGTCCTTGATCGCCCGCGTGACGTCCGGCGTCACCGTGCCGACCTTGGGGTTGGGCATGAGCCCGCGCGGGCCGAGCACCTTCCCGAGCCGGCCGACGAGCGGCATCATGTCGGGCGTCGCGATGACGCGATCGAAATCGATCTGCCCGGCCTGGATGCGCTCGGCGAGATCGTCCGCCCCCACCACATCGGCGCCGGCGGCCTGTGCTTCCTGGGCCTTGTCGCCCTTGGCGAACACCGCCACGCGCACGGAGCGGCCCGAGCCGTTGGGCAGGGAACACACGCCGCGCACCATCTGGTCCGCATGGCGCGGATCCACGCCGAGATTCATGGCCACCTCGACGGTCTCGTCGAACTTGACCTTTGAGCGCTCCTTGATGAGCGCGATGGCATCCTCGACCGAATAGGCCGCGCGGGCATCGATGCCCTCACGCATGGACTGAACTCGCTTCGACAGCTTCGACATCGCCCTACTCCTTGATCTCGAGGCCCATGGACCGGGCGGAGCCGGCGATGATCTTCATCGCCGCGTCGATATCGGTCGCATTGAGGTCGGGCATCTTCGCCTCGGCGATCTCGCGGATCTGCGCGAGCGTCACGCTGCCCTTCACCTCGCGGCCGGACGTCGCCGAGCCCTTGTCGACCTTCGCGGCGCGCTTGAGGAAGAAGCTCGCCGGCGGGGTCTTGGAGATGAAGGTGAAGGACTTGTCCGAGTACACCGTGATCACCACGGGAAGCGGCATGCCCTTTTCCAGCTCCTGCGTCTTGGCGTTGAACTGCTTGCAGAACTCCATGATGTTGACGCCGCGCTGGCCCAGGGCCGGCCCGATGGGCGGTCCGGGTGTCGCGGCGCCCGCGGGCACCTGCAACTTGATGTAGGTATCGATCTTCTTCGCCATCTCATCCCCTCACTGATGTCCGGAGCCGGCACGCTCCGGACGGGTTAGCGGTTCGACGGGCTCTCGCCCTCCCGCACGACACTCCCACCATCACCAGGGCCTCAGACCTTGGTGACCTGGGCATATTCGAGCTCGACCGGGGTCGCCCGGCCGAAAATGGACACCGACACCTTGAGCCGGGCCGACGCCTCGTCGATCTCCTCGACGAGGCCGTTGAAGCCGTCGAAGGGACCGTCCGTGACGCGCACCTGCTCGCCCACCTCGAAGCTGACGGTCGGCTTGGGCCGGTCGACGCCGTCCTGCACCTGCTGCAGGATGCGCTGAACCTCGGCCTCGCTCACCGGCATGGGCTTCTTGCCCGAGCCGAGGAAACCCGTGACCTTCGGCGTGTTCTTCACGAGGTGATAGGCCTCGTCGGTCATGCGCATCTTCACCAGCACATAGCCGGGAAAGAACTTGCGCTCGGCCGCGACCTTCTGCCCACGGCGGATCTCGACGACCTCCTCCTTGGGCACGAGCACTTCCTCGAACAGGTCGGTCAGCCCGTGCTGAACCGCCTGCTCCCTGATCGACTCCGCCACCTTCTGCTCGAAATTCGAGTAGGCGTGGACGATGTACCACTGCGCGGCAGGGCCCGGGCGCGGGGCCGCGCTCGCCTTGCCGTCCGTGGTCTGTGTCTCGCCGGTCATCTTTCCTACCTGGCCTCTTTTCAGTCTCGTGGCGTCACCGGATGGCCGGCCCGCCCTTCTGGTCCCGGATCAGCCCAGGATGAACCTGACCGCCGTACTGATCACCCAATCGACGATCAGGAAGAAGATCGCAAACAGGAAGCACACGAACAGAACCATCGCGGTCGAGATCGCCGTCTCCTTGCGCGAGGGCCAGGTCACCTTGGCCCCCTCCTGCCGCACTTGGCGCAGAAACTCGCCGGGCGGGGTGCGCTTCTTCTTCTTGGTCTCGCCCGTCTCCGCGCCCTCGGCTCCCGACCCACGCGCGGCGCCGGGCGGACTCTTCGGCCCCTTGCCGCCCCGTGTTCCCGCCCCCGTCTCGTTACGCGCCATGCGTGAATCCGTCCGTGTTCCGCCGCCTTGCCTTGCCGACCCTGGCAGGAGTGGAGGGACTCGAACCCCCGGCCCTCGGTTTTGGAGACCGATGCTCTACCAACTGAGCTACACTCCTATGGGATGGCGAACGGAAAGGCCCGCCATCCCGAACTCATGACCCCGACGCGGCAGCGCCGCGCCGCTTACGCGAGGATCTGCGCGACGACGCCGGCGCCGACGGTGCGGCCGCCTTCGCGGATGGCAAAGCGCAGCTTCTCCTCCATCGCGATCGGCACGATCAGCTCCACGTTGATTTCCACATTGTCGCCCGGCATCACCATTTCCGTCCCTTCGGGAAGGTGCACCACGCCCGTCACGTCCGTCGTCCGGAAGTAGAACTGCGGACGGTAGTTCGTGAAGAACGGCGTGTGCCGGCCGCCCTCTTCCTTCGTCAGGATGTAGGCTTCCGCCTTGAACTTCGTGTGCGGCGTCACCGAGCCCGGCTTGCACAGGACCTGGCCGCGCTCCACGTCCTTGCGCTCGATCCCGCGCACGAGGCAGCCCACATTGTCCCCCGCCTGCCCCTGATCCAGCAGCTTGCGGAACATCTCGACGCCCGTCACCGTCGTCTTCTGCGTGTCACGGATCCCGACGATCTCGACCTCGTCCCCGACCTTCACGATCCCCCGCTCCACGCGGCCCGTCACCACGGTCCCGCGGCCCGAGATCGAAAACACGTCTTCCACAGGCATCAGGAACGGCTGGTCAATCGGACGCTCCGGCTGCGGAATGTACTCGTCCACGCTCCGCATCAGCTCCAGGATCGCGTCATGGCCCATCGTCCGGTCGCTGTCCTCCAGCGCCGCCAGCGCAGACCCCTTCACAATCGGAATGTCATCGCCAGGGAAGTCGTACGAGCTCAGAAGCTCACGCACTTCCATCTCCACGAGCTCCAGAAGCTCCGGATCGTCAACCTGGTCAACCTTGTTCAGGAACACCACCAGCGCCGGAACACCAACCTGACGGGCCAGGAGAATGTGCTAGCGCGTCTGCGGCATCGGACCGTCCGCCGCAGACACGACGAGAATCGCCCCGTCCATCTGCGCCGCGCCCGTGATCATGTTCTTCACATAGTCCGCATGCCCGGGGCAGTCCACATGCGCATAGTGCCGCGCAGGCGTCTCGTACTCCACATGGCTCGTCGAGATCGTGATCCCCCGCGCCTTCTCCTCCGGAGCCTTGTCAATGTTGTCATACGACGTGTACGTCGCACCGCCCGTCTCGGCCAGAACCTTCGTGATCGCCGCCGTCAGGGACGTCTTCCCATGGTCCACGTGACCAATCGTCCCAATGTTGCAGTGCGGCTTCGTACGCTCAAACTTCTCTTTAGCCATCTTCGTCTCTCCG
>JACAEB010000077.1 GCA_013389075.1 Alphaproteobacteria bacterium | reverse complement strand
CGCGCTTGCCCGCGCCCGGCAGGGCACGGGCGCCGCGGCGCCCGAGACGCTCGGCACGCTGCGCCGCCGGGCCCGCTCCCAGGCCGAGCTCCTGACGCGCGCGCTGCAATCGGAGGGCTTTTATGCCGCCCGCGTCACCCCGGAGGTGACCCCGGCCGAGGGGTCGGCTCGCGCCGGCATCACCCACCGTGTCGAGACCGGCCGGCGCTTCACCATCACCGGCCACACGATCCGCTATGCCGACACCGTGGCAACGGCCCGGCCCGAGACGCTCGCGGCCGCCGATATCGAAACCTCCGGGAGCGCCGAGGGCACGGAGCTGCGCCGCATCGAGCGCGCCCTCCTGCGGCATCTCCACGCCACGGGCTTTCCCGCCGCCGCCTCCTCGGGCTTCCGCGTCGAGGCCGATTTCGAGGCGGCCACGGCGCGCGTCGTCTACACGGTCGAGAGCGGGCCGCGCGCCATCTATGGCGATCTCGTCATCGAGGGGCTCGAGCGGACCGAGCGCCGGTTCATCCGCCAGCTCCGCACCTGGGAGACGGGCGAGCCCGTCGATCTCGAGGCGCTCGACGCCTTCCGGGAGACGCTCGCCGAGACCGAACTCTTCTCCGTCATCACCATCGAGCCCGGCACGCCCGACGCGCGTGGCCGCACCCCCATCCGTCTCACCGTCGCCGAGCGCCCGCCGCGCACCGTCTCGCTCGGGGCGTCCTACTCGACCAATGTGGGCCCAGGCGTCGAGGCGAGCTGGACCCACCGCAACGTCTTCGGCGCGGCCGAGCGGCTCGAGGCCGAGCTGAAGCTCGCGCAGGTGCTGCAGGGCGCCGGCATCGGCTTCTCGCGCCCCTGGAACCGGATCAACGGCCGGCAGGGCGCGCGCCTCACCCTCGAGCGCGAGGACAGCGAGGCCTTCATGAGCCAGCGCATCACCGCCGCCATCGACGCGACCTCGCGGCTCTCCAAATGGTGGCGGGCGCGCGCGGCGGTCGAGCTCGAGGCCTCCGACAGCGACGATCCCGTGGGCGGTGGATCGGCCTATCTCCTCGCCGTACCGCTCGGCCTCACCTATGATTCCGCCGACAGCGTGCTCGATCCGCGCAAGGGGCTGCGCGCCACCCTCGAACTCACCCCCCACGGGGGAACGAGCGACGGGGAGGCGGTGAGCTTCCTCAAGGCCGATGCGCGCGCGGCCTATTACATTCCGTTCTCGGAGGAAAAGCGCACGGTGCTCGCGTTCTGGGCGCATCTCGGCTCGATCGCGGGGGCGGAGCTCGCGCTCATTCCCTCCGTACGCCGCTATTATGCCGGCGGCGGCGGCTCGGTCAGGGCCTATGGCTATCAGCTCATCGGCCCCCTCGCCGCCAATGACGACCCCACCGGCGGGCGCTCCGTCGCCGAGGGCGGCACCGAGCTGCGCCACATGTTCACACAGACGATCGGCGCCGCGCTCTTCGTCGAGGCCGGAACCGTGACGGAAGCGGAATATCCCGATTTCGGCGAGGATCTCCTCATCGGCGGGGGGATCGGCGCGCGCTATCTCTCGCCCGTCGGCCCGATCCGGCTCGACCTCGCCGTGCCCTTCGACAAGCGGGACGTCGACGACGGCTTCCAGATCCACATCAGCCTCGGCCAGGCCTTCTGATGCGCTGGGGACGGCTTGCACGACGGCTCGCGATCGGCCTTGCGGCGGGGCTCGTCCTCCTAGTGCTGATCGTCCTTGCGACCCTCGCGACGGGCTTCGGCCAGCGCCTCGTCCTCGCCATGGCCCTGCCGGCGGCGGGGAGCGCGCTCGGCACCGCCATCACCGTGGAGGAGACGGGCGGGGCCTGGCCCGGCCGCATCCGCCTGTCGGGCATCACCCTCGCCGACGAGGCGGGCGTCTTCGCGACGATCGGCCGTCTCGAACTCGACTGGACCGCGCGCGCCCTTCTCGGCGACCATGTCGACATCGACCGGCTGGCGATCGCGGAGGTGGATCTTCGCCGCCTGCCCGCGACGCAGGAGGACACCGAGGCACCCGAGCGGCCCTTCGCCCTGCCCGACCTGCCACGCATCGACGTCGGGGCGCTCCTCCTCTCCGACCTGCGGCTCGGCGAGGCCATCGTCGAGGGGGGTGGACGGATCGATGCGAGGGGCTCGGCCCGTCTCGCCGGCCGGCGCCTCGAGATCGCGCTCGACGCGGAGCCCGAGGGCAGCCCGGAGGAGCATGCCCGCATCCACCTCCTCTTCGCGGGGCGGCGCGCGCCCGTCACCGCCGACATCGACATCAGCGCCCCGCCCGGGGGACTCATCGCCCGCCTCGCCGGTCTCCCCGAGGGCGCGCGCCTCACCTTGCGCGGAACGGGGCCTGCGGAGGATTTCGGGGCCAGGATCGCGGGCCGGCTCGGCGGGATCGCCACCGCGAGCGGCACGCTCCGCTGCGCCTGCGCGGGACCGATCGATGCGCGCCTCGCCCTCACCCTCGCAAGCGGTCCGGACGCGCCCGAGAGCCTTGCCAGCCTCCTCGGCGAGGGGACGGAAATCGGGCTCCGCCTCGCCCGCGAGGGCGAGGACCTCGTGCTCGTCCTCGACGCCGCCGGCACGGGTCAGGGCGGGGG
>JACAEB010000050.1 GCA_013389075.1 Alphaproteobacteria bacterium | reverse complement strand
GGGAGGGGCCCGGCCGGCGGAGGCTCGCCGAACAGCGCCCCCTGCCCCGCGGCCTCGAGCGCGGCGCGTTCGGCGGCGGCGGCGACGTCCGCGCCCGTGGGCGCATCAGGCGGGAAGGGCTTGTCTGCCATGGGGGATTGGCTCGCTTCCTGCGCGGGAATGCCCCGAAAGGCAGGCGAGAGACTGGCGGGCGACCCGAGCCGAACTCGTTACGGCTGCTTCCTTCCGGACCTGACCGGGTTGGCGAGGGACTCGCCCGCCGCCAGCCTCTCGGGGAGACTATATCAGCGAGGGGACCCGGGCACGCAAGGCCCTGCCGCCCGAATTCCTCAGCCGAAGACCCGGCGCAGGAGATCGCTGGTACGCGCCACCGGATCGTTGCGGATCGCGGCCTCTTCCTTGGCGAGATAATGGAAGAGACCCTTCAGCGCGAAGTCGAGCCCGTGCTCGGTCAGATCGTCCCGCGCATAGTCGCCGACGGCCGGGGCGAGCGCCCGCGCCTCGGTGCCCGCGACGAACCGTTCGAGCGCGCCGAAGGCGCCCGCATCCTCGAGCTCGCCCGAAACGATGGGCCGGAAGGCCGTGACGAGCGGAGGCGACATGCGGCGCTGGAAATAGCGGGTGGCCGCATCGTCCGGCCCGCGCAGAATGCCGAGCCCGTCGCTGATCGTCATGCCGCGGATGGCATCGAGGAAGATCGCCTCGGCCGCCGGCGCCGCCGTCTCCGCGGCGCGGTTGAGGCGGACCTCGAGATCATCGAGCAGGGCCGAGCGTCCGAGCGGCTTCAGCACGGACTGGGTCTGCGCGAGAAGGCCGGGCAGCGGGATGTGAATGGCGCGGTCGGAGAGATAGCCGCCGGGCTGGCCGACGCGGTCCACGGTCCGGTTCGTCGCGAGCGACAGCGCCTCCCGCAGGCCCGCCACCACATCGCCTTCCGGCAGGGCGCCCGTATCGCCCGGCGAGCGCGTCAGATTGCCGAAGAGAAAATCGAGCAGATCGCTCGCCGCCGCCGGGACCGGAAGGAGCGCGGCACCCCCGAGAGCCATCGCGAGAGCTGCCCGCCTCGTGGGCCCTGTCCGTTCCGTCATGCCGCGTACTCCTTGCACAGCCGGGGGCTACGACCCCGTGAAAACGACACTCTATACCTGCTTCGCCGCCGGACGGACATGCATCTGTTGGACAGATTGCGCCTTAGGGATCGAGACAGCCCTCGAAAAAGGACGTGATGATGGCGAGCGCCGCTGCGCGTTCCTCGGCAAGGACCGGAGTCTCCGGCAAGGGACCACGGGCCCAATAGAAGCCGTGCGGGCTTGCCTGCGCGGTGTAGACCTCCACCGTACGGCCGGCCGCCATCATCGCCTCGATCGTGGATGCGACGAAATCGTGCGGAACGACCACGTCGCCCCGGCTGGTGAGAAAGAGGGTCGGCACGCGGATTCGATCCGCCTGCGCCTTTGCGGAATAGGAATCGAGCAGCGCCGGGACATCCGCGCCGGCAGCGCGCAGCTTCTCGAGATGGGAGCGGATTTCCGCCAGGCGCCTTTGCAGCACCGGACGCTGGCGCGGCGGCACGACGGACAAGGGCGGCTCGTCAATGTCGCCCTCGGCATAAAGCCTCGGATCGGTCATCCAGGGTGATCCGACCCCAAGACAGGCGATCTCCTCGCCCATGTCGATGGCAGCCAGCAGGCCGAGATGCCCGCCATGGCTGCCGCCGAAGACCGCGATGCGGTCGGGATCGATCCGCCCGTCGCCGCGCAGATGGCGGATGCCGGCCACCACATCCGCGCGCTCGAGACCGAATACGGCGTCCGGGCGGTAGTCGATGGCGAAGACGGCCCATCCCCGGGCGTGGAATTCCTGAACCGTCTGGGAGTTGCTGTCCGGCGCTGCGTGCGACCGCAGCTGAGCCTCGCTGGCTCCGCCTGTCCCGCCGTGGATGGTCACGACCGCCGCGAACGGCCCCGGCCCGTCGGGCAGGCTCAGAAGCCCGGCGATGGGCTCGCCGTCGACGGAGGGGAACCGGATCGGCTCCACCGTCCCGGCTGGCGCGCTCCCGGTAAGGAAGAGCCAGGCACTCAGGGCCGCGAGCGCCGTCCCCCAGGTCTCTTGCGAGGTCCCTCGTTTGCCTTTCATGGTGATCCTCCCTCTCGCCAGAACGATGCCCCGCGCGACGCCCCTTGCCAATCCCGTGCCCCTCGGGAACAGTCCCGCCATGTCACCGCCCCGCAACCCGAACGGTTTTGCGCACAATCCGCTGGATCGTTCCGCCCATCACCGCACCGACCCCGACTGGATCGCCCAGCGCCTCGGCGATCCCTCGAGCCTCGTCGTGCCGTTCTGGCGCGCGATGCCGCTCATCGTGAAGCTGCCCGATGGCCGCGACACGGGCTGGCTGCGCCCCAGCCTCCTGCCCTCGGCCCTCGCGGGCGAGGCGACGCTCGTTTTCCTGGGCGTCGAGAAGGACATCGCCTATTTCGCGCTCGACGTCTCCGACATGGCCGATCCCGAACGGGAGGGCCCGCTCGCCGGGCTCGGCCGGTTCGAGGAGCTGCGCGCCATCGCCCCCGAGCTCCACCGGGCCGAGGCCTCCATCCTCGCCCAGGCGAAATCGCTGATCGACTGGCATGCCCGCCACCGGTTCTGCGCCCAGTGCGGTGCACGGACGGTTCTCGCCGATGCGGGCTACAAGCGGACCTGCTCCGCCTGCGAGGCGCAGCATTTTCCGCGCACGGATCCCGTGGTCATCACCCTCGCGACGCGCGAGGGGCGGTGCCTCCTCGGGCGCGGGCCGAAATGGCCGGACGGCTTCTTCTCCGCCCTCGCGGGCTTCGTCGAGCCGGGCGAGACCATCGAGCAGGCCGCCGCCCGCGAGATCTTCGAGGAGACGCAGGTCCGCGTGGAGAATGTGCGCATCTTCGCCTCGCAGCCCTGGCCCTATCCCTCCTCGCTGATGATCGGCTGCTTCGCCGAGGCGGCGAGCGAGGCGATAACGGTGGACGGGATCGAGATCGCCGAGGCGCGCTGGTTCGACCGCGCGAGCGTCGCAGCCGCGCTCGAGGGGCGCTCGGACGTCCTCAGGACCCCGCCCCCGCTCGCCATCGCCCATCAGCTCCTGCGGGTCTGGATCGCCGAGGCGGGCTAGAGCGCTCGTCATCCGCTTGTCATGCCGGCGCCCTTCACTAAAGTCTGTCGCGCGGCGGAGGGGGAATGCCATGACGGCCGGGGACAGCGGGGGGCTCGACCTCATCGACCTGCGGGAGGCGCCCACCTCGCCCCTCCTGCGGGATTTCATCGCGCTCTACGACGCCACCTTCACCGACGAGGCCGAACGCGAGGATCCCGGCCAGTGGGCCGGACGCCTCGCCTCGAACCTCGCCCCGCCCCAGCCGCGCAGCCACCTCCTCCTCGCCGGCGAGGGCCTTGCGCGCGGGGGGCGCGAGATCCGGGGCGGCATCGTCTTCGAGCACTATCGCGAGAGCCGGTGCGGGCTTCTCACCTATGTCGTGGTGGATCCCCGCCACCGCCGCTCGGGGCTCGGAGGCCGTCTCGTCGCGGCGGCGACCGCGACGCTGGAGGCCGAGGCGCAGGCGCTCGGCGCCCCGCTCCGGGCCGTCTTCGGCGAGGCGGAAGACCCCGCGCAGATGGCCGGCCGGCGGAGCGCCATGCCGCCCGCGGACCGGCTGGCCGCCTTCGCCGCGCTCGGCGCCCGCCGCATTCCCTTCGCTTACGTGCAGCCCGAACTCGACGGCGGACAGGGCCGGGCCCGCCATCTCCACTTCCTCGCCTTTCCCCTCGGCGGCCGGAGCCTCGACAGCATCGAGGGGGCGATCGTCCGCGACTTCCTGCACGAGTTCTATCGCGCGCTCGGCGTCCGCCGCCCCGAGGAGGACCCCGACTTCCGCGCCATGAGCCGGAGCCTTGCGGGCCGGCTCCCCCTCGCCCCGCCCGGAGGATCGTCCGCATGACCCCCGCCATCGAGGCCGAAAAGCCAACGCTCTTCTTCGACCGGGCGGCCGTCGCCCTCCATTTCGTCGAGCGCGGCAGCGTTCCGGACGAGGCCGCGACGCCCGGCTATCCGGACTGCCCGGTGCTGCGATCCATGGAGCTCGACCTCCTCAACTATCCGTATCAGGAGAAACCGCTCTTCGGCAGCCATTGCCATGATGCGCAGGCGGAGGTCTCCATCCACTTCCCGCACCGGTACGGCTACCGCTCCGAGGGGCGGCTCGTCGAGCGGACCTGTCCCGATCCGGTGCGGAGGGCGCGGGCCATCCTGACCTCGACCGATTTCCTGAAATCGGGCCTGCGCGTCTTCCACCTGACGCTCGTGCCCGCGGAAGGCGAGCGCTTCAGCGAACTCGACATCATCCGCCTCATCCACCTCTATGGCGGCCAGACCGAGCAGACCGGGATGGCCGATCTCATCCGCTTCCGGATCGGCGAGGCGGCCCCTTGCGACGCGGGCGGACTGCTGCGCCGGCTCCTGCCCGGCATCGGACCGCAGGCCCGCCTGATGACAGGAACGGTCCAGATCCTCACCGGCACGCAGACGCGCGGCGGGGTCGATCACGCGGCGCTCCTCGAGACGCTGCAGGCCGCGCGCGCCGAGGACGGAACCGAGGCGCGGGCGCGCATCGCCGGCTGGATGCGCGCGGGCGGCCCCGAGGCCGACACGCTGATGGCCTGGTGCGGCATCGTCACCGGCATCTTCGACTTCCGCGAGATCGGCGAGGAGGAGGTGCTCGACACGCTCGAGCCCACCTATGCGCGCTCGACCTCGCTCATCCGCATTCACCGGCGCACCATGACGAGCCTCTCGGACGAGGACCGTCTGATGACGGAATGCCGGGACAGCGTCGGCATCAGCCCCTATCTCCTCATTCCCCACGCGGTGATCCTGCACAACGAGGCGCTGGTGGACGAGGCGGAGCGGACCATCGCCGAAGCCCGGTCGACGCGCGGGCGCGGGCTCGGCAAGGGCGAGGCGGCGCGGCGCATCGTCGAGCGCAATCTCGACCGGCTGCTCGTTCCCAATGTCTTCAACTACGCGACCGAGCGGACGCTCTACGAGGGCGGCTCGGCCGGGCGGGGCCTCGAGGACACGCTCGCCGCGACGCGCGCCAAGCTCGTCGAGCTCAGCCACGAACTCGACGAGGCCTGGGAGCGCCGGCGCGATGCGGGCCAGCTCGCCATCGCGGCGCTTCTCGCCATCCTCTCGGTCCTGCAGGTCAAGGAGGTCCTGTTCGAGCTCATGGGATCGGGGCTCGACCCCGCCCATCAGTGGCTCGGCCTCGGACTGGCCGCCGCGGCGGTGGCGCTCTTCGTCGTCGGCTTCTGGCGCCTCGGCCGCCAGGGCTGAGACGATCAGCCGGCGGAGCGCAGCCGGAAGGGATGGGCGGGATAGACGCCGAGTATGTTGAGCTGGCTCGTGTAGAACTTCAGCTCCTCGAGCGCGAGGCGCACGCCCGTCTCGGCGGGATGGCCCTCGATGTCGGCATAGAACTGCGTCGCCTGGAAACTGCCTTCGAGCTGATAGCTCTCGAGCTTGGTGATGTTGATCCCGTTGGTCGCAAAGCCGCCGAGCGCCTTGTAGAGCGCGGCCGGAATGTTCCGGACACGGAAGATGAAGCTGGTGATGACGGGGCCCGAATCGGGCTCGGCATCGTCCGGCTCGCGCGCGAGGAGGAGGAAGCGCGTCGTGTTGTGCGGCGCGTCCTCGATGTTGCGGCGCAGGATGTCGAGACCGTAGATGCTGGCCGCGAGCTCGGAGGCGATGGCGGCAAGGCTCTTGTCCCCGGTCTCGGCCACGTAGCGCGCCGACCCGGCCGTGTCCGCCGCCGCCCGCGTCTTGAGTTTCAGCTCGCGGACGATGTTGCGGCACTGGCCGAGCGCCGGCACCTGGCTGATCACCGTGGTGATGTCCCCGAGGCGCGCGCCCGGCACGCCCAGAAGCTGGTGATGCACGCGCAGGAAGTGCTCGCCCACGATGAAGAGATCGCCGTCGGGCAGGAGGTGGTGGATGTCCGCGACCCGTCCGTGCAGGGAGTTCTCGATCGGGATCATCGCCAGCGCCGCCGTCCCCTCGCGCACCGCCTGGAAGGCGTCCTCGAAGGTGGGACAGGCGAGGGCCTCGTGATCGGGACAGGCCTCGCGACAGGCAAGGTGCGAATTGGCGCCGGGCTCGCCCTGGAAGGCGATCTTCGGCGGCGCGTGGGGGGCGGTCATGGGCGGTCTCCGGATCGGGCGAGGACGGCGGCGCGGGCGCGCTCAAGATCGGCGGGCGTGTCCACCGCGATCGGCACGTCCCTGACGAGCACGAGGTCGATCGAGAGCCCCGCCTCGAGGGCGCGGAGCTGCTCGAGCCGCTCGCGCCGCTCGAGCGGGCTCGGCGGCAGCTCGACGAAGCGCTCGAGCGCGCCCCGCGCATAGGCATAGATGCCGATATGGTGGACGAGCGGCCCCTCCCCGCTCGGCGCGCGCGCCCGCGTGAAATAGAGCGCGCGCCCGCACGCCCCGGGACCGGGCGTGTCGGTTCTGAAGGCGACCACGGCCTTGACGACGTTGGGATCGTCCGCCTCGCGCGGCTCGACGATCAGCGCGCCGAGCGTCGCGATGTCGGGGGGCGCCGACGCGCCGAAGGGCGTCAGGGCCGAAGCGATGGCCGCGGGCTCGATCACCGGCTGGTCGCCCTGGAGATTGACGATGATGTCGTGGCGGCCCCCGGGGTCGAACGCTTCGAGCGCCGCCCGGACCCGGTCCGATCCCGAGGGCAGGGCGGGGTCGGTCAGCACCGCCCGCCCGCCCGCCGCCTCGACCGCCGCCACGATCTCGGGCTCGGCGGCCGCGACGAGGACGGGGCCGATGCGGGCGGCCTCGGCCCGGCGCATCACCCGCACGATCATCGGCTCGCCGGCAATGTCGGCGAGCGGCTTGCCGGGCAGGCGCGAGGCGGCCATGCGGGCGGGAATGACGACGAGGGGGCGCAAGCCTGTGTCCTTCGATGGGTGCTCCGGACCGCGCGCCCGGAGGAGCGGCACCTTAGCCCGCGCCCCCGCGCCTTGAGAAGCGCCGCGCCATGCCGGCCGGATCTGCGACGCTTAGCCGCGAGAGGAAGCCTTGTGATGACCGGGCAATTCCCGGAGAAGGTGCCTTTCGGGCATGGTCTCCGGACGGCGCGAGTCGCGCCGTGCATGGCCCTCCCCGGGGGCCCTCGACCGGATCAGCACAGGGATACGAGCGGATGGACTCCTTCGAGTGGAACAAGATCTTCGGCGCCCTTCTCGGCTCCATCCTCGTCGTGCTGGTGATCCGCGAGGCCGGCAACATCCTCTACCACGCGCCCGAGCTCGAAGAGGATGCCTTCAAGATCGCCGTGGCGGAGGCCTCCGC
The DNA here is from genome assembly GCA_013389075.1 of Alphaproteobacteria bacterium. Lineage (GTDB taxonomy): Bacteria > Pseudomonadota > Alphaproteobacteria > JACAEB01 > JACAEB01 > JACAEB01. Next base: position 5,489 of record JACAEB010000050.1, on the reverse strand, counting down.
CGAGGGCGCGGCCGAAGCGCCGCAGGCCGTGGATCTCGGCACGATGCTCGCCGGCGCCGACCCGGCCCGCGGGGAGCGCGTCGCCGCCCAGTGCATCTCCTGCCACAGCTTCGAGAAGGGCGGTCCGGACAAGCAGGGCCCCCATCTCTGGGGCGTCGTCGGCCGGGCCGTGGGCGGGGTCGAGGGCTTCACCTATTCCGCCGCCCTCAAGAACCATGGCGGCACCTGGACGCTCGAGCTGCTGAGCGAATATCTGAAGGATCCGCGCGGCTCCATTCCGGGCAACAACATGGCCTTTGGCGGCCTCAAGCGCGACAATCAGCGCGCGGACGTGCTCGCCTATCTCAACTCGCTGAGCGATTCGCCCGCGCCGCTGCCGGCCCCGGCCGCCTCCGACCCGGCCGAGACCGTGCCCGCCGGGGAATCGGCGGCCCCGGCCGGAGCGGAAACCACGCCCTGAGGCCTCTCCCGCCCCGGCGGAGGGCCGGCGCCGGCATCCCGGCCGATTGAGGTCGGGGAAAAGGCGGGCTATGGCTGTGCGCGGACACCGGCCGCCCGGGCCGGGCGGTCCTCTCGAGCAGAGCCAAGAGGGCGATGGCAGCCTATATCGCGCGCCGGCTTCTTCTGATGATCCCGACCCTCGTCGGGATCCTCCTCGTCACGTTCACGCTCGTGCAGTTCGCGCCCGGCGGCCCGGTCGAGACCATGATCGCGCGCATCCAGGGCATGGACCCGGGCGCGACCGCCACCTTCTCGGGCGCGCAAGCCTCGGGCGAGGCCGGCGCCTATCGCGGCAGCGAGGGCCTTCCGGAGGATTATGTGAAGGAGCTGCAGGCCATGTTCGGGCTCGACCGCCCGGTGCATGAGCGCTTCCTCCTGATGCTCTGGAACTATGCCCGCTTCGATTTCGGCGAGAGCTATTTCCGCGATGTGAGCGTCCTGTCGCTCATCGCCGAGAAGCTGCCGGTCTCCATCTCGCTCGGGCTCTGGACGACGCTCCTGTCCTATCTCGTCTCCATCCCGCTCGGCATCCGCAAGGCGGTCCGCGACGGCACGCCCTTCGACGTCTGGACGAGCGCGGCCATCATCGTGGGCTATGCCATTCCGGGCTTCCTCTTCGCGGTGCTGCTCATTCTCCTCTTCGCGGGCGGGTCCTTCGTCGCGCTGTTTCCGCTGCGCGGGCTCGTTTCGGACGGCTGGGCCGGGATGAACCCCGTGATGCAGGTGCTCGACTATCTCTGGCACATCACCCTGCCCGTCCTCGCCATGGCCGTGTCGGGCTTCGCGACGCTGACCTTCCTCACCAAGAACGCCTTTCTCGACGAGATCCGGAAGCAGTATGTGATCACCGCCCGCGCCAAGGGCGTGCCCGAGGGGCGCATCCTGCGCGGCCATGTTTTCCGCAACGCGATGCTGATCGTCATCGCCGGCTTTCCGGCCGCCTTCGTCAGCATCTTCTTCACGGGCTCGCTCCTCATCGAGACGATCTTCTCGCTCGACGGGCTGGGCCTCCTCGCCTTCGAGTCGATCGTCAACCGCGACTATGCGGTGGTCTTCGCGAGCCTCTTCATCTTCTCGCTGATCGGCCTCGTCATCGCGCTCGTGAGCGACCTCACCTATGCCTTCGTCGATCCGCGGATCGACTTCGACAGCCGCGAGGTCTGAGCGTGGACTGGGTGAAACGCTTCGATCCCCTCGGCGCACGCCTCAAGGAGGGCCTTGCGCGCGGCAGGGCCGGCGTCACGGCCGCCGGCGCCCGGCCGCGCCTGTCGCCGATCGCCCGGCGGCGGCTCGCCAATTTCACCGCCAACCGGCGCGGGCTCTGGGCTCTGCGGATCTTTCTCGTCCTCTTCGGCCTCTCGCTCTTCGCCGAATTCATCGCCAACGACCGGCCCCTCCTCGTCGTCTACAAGGGCGAGTTCTATCTGCCCGTCCTCGCCGATTATCCGGACACGGCCTTCGGCGGCTTCCTTCCCACGGCCGCCGACTATCACGACCCTTTCACCAAAGACGAGATCGCGGCACACGGATTTCTCCTCTGGCCGCTCATCCCCTATTCCTACGACACGCAGGTCCTCGACAAGAACCGCCCGGCCCCCGCCCCGCCCGATCTCCGGAACTGGCTCGGCACGGACGATCAGCAGCGCGACGTGCTCGCGCGGCTCATCTACGGCTTCCGCCTCTCCGTGCTGTTCGGGCTCCTGCTCACGGGCTTTGCCTCGGTCATCGGCGTCGCCGTGGGAGCGGTGCAGGGCTATTTCGGCGGGCTCACCGATCTCATCGGCCAGCGCATCGTCGAGATCTGGGCGTCCATTCCGGCCCTCTACGTGATCATCATCCTCACCGCCGTCTTCAAGCCGAGCTTCCTCCTCCTGCTCGGCATCCTCCTCCTCTTCTCGTGGACAGCGCTCGTCAGCGTCGTGCGCGCCGAATTCCTGCGCACACGGAACTTCGAATATGTGAAGGCGGCCCGCGCGCTCGGCGTCGGCCATCTCACCATCATGTGGCGGCACGTCCTGCCCAACGCCATGGTGGCGACGCTCACCATGCTCCCCTTCGTGCTCAACGCCTCGATCACGACGCTCACCTCGCTCGACTTCCTCGGCTTCGGCCTGCCGCCCGGCTCGCCCTCGCTGGGCGAGCTTCTGGCGCAGGGCAAGAACAATCTGCATGCCCCCTGGCTCGGCATCACCGCCTTCCTCGCCATCGCCGTGACGCTGAGCCTGCTCGTCTTCATCGGCGAGGCGCTGCGCGATGCCTTCGACCCGCGCAAGACGGTGGAGGCGCGCTGATGGCCTTTCTGGAGGTCGAGGACCTGTCCATCGGCTTTGCGGGGCCGGGCGGCCTGCGCCGTGTCGTGGAGGACGTCACCTTCACGCTCGAGAAGGGACGCACGCTCGCCCTCGTCGGCGAATCGGGCTCGGGCAAATCGGTCACCGCGCTGTCGATCCCGCGCCTTCTGCCCTGCCCGCCCGCGCGCATCCTCTCGGGCCGCATCCGCCTTCAGGGCGAGGATCTTCTGAAGGCGGAGGAAAGCCGCCTCCTCGCGCTGCGGGGGCGGCGCATCGGCATGATCTTCCAGGAGCCGATGACCTCGCTCAATCCGCTCCAGCCGATCTCGCGCCAGGTCGGGGAGGCGCTGATGCTCCATCAGGGGCTCGGCCGGGACGAGGCGCGCGCGCGCACCCTCGCCCTCTTCGAGCGCGTGGGCATCGCACGGGCGCGCGAGCGGCTCGATGCCTATCCGCACCAGCTCTCGGGCGGCCAGCGCCAGCGCGTGATGATCGCCATGGCGCTCGCCAACACGCCGGACCTCCTCATCGCCGACGAGCCGACCACCGCGCTCGACGTCACGATCCAGGCGCAGATCCTCGCCCTCATCAAGGAGCTGCAGGCCGAGACGGGGCTTGCCCTCCTTCTCATCACCCACGATCTCGGCATGGTGCGGCACATGGCCGAAACCGTCTGTGTGATGAAGGAAGGCCGCATCGTGGAGGCGGGCGAGACGGCGCGCGTCCTCCGGATGCCGACCCATGCCTATACGCGCCGGCTCGTCGATTCGCGCCCGAAGGGCCGGCCCGATCCCGTGCCCGCCGATGCCGCCCCGCTCGCCGGCGCGCAGGCGCTGAAGGTCTGGTTCCCCGTGCGCAAGGGCCTCCTCCGCAAGACGGTGGACCACGTCAAGGCCGTGGACGGCGTCTCGCTCACCCTGCGCGCGGGCGAGACGCTCGGCGTCGTGGGGGAATCGGGCTCGGGCAAGACGACGCTCGGCCTTGCCATGCTGCGCCTCATCGGCAGCGAGGGCGGCCTCTCGCTCGGAGGACGGGATCTGTCCTCCCTCACCCCGGCGGAGATGCGCCCCCTGCGCAAGGAGATGCAGATCGTCTTCCAGGACCCGTTCGGCGCGCTGTCGCCCCGGATGCCGGTGGGCGACATCATCGGCGAGGGTCTTTCCGTGCACGGTCTTTGCCCGGACCCGGCCGAGAGACGCACGCGCATAGCCGCCATGCTGGAGGAGGTGGGGCTGCCGGCCGATGCCCAGGACCGCTATCCGCACGAATTCTCCGGCGGCCAGCGCCAGCGCATCGCCATCGCCCGCGCGATGATCCTGAAGCCCCGCTTCGTCGTCCTCGACGAGCCCACGAGCGCGCTCGACATGTCCGTCCAGGCACAGATCGTCGAGCTGTTGCGCTCGCTTCAGGCGCGCTACGGGCTCGGCTATCTGTTCATCAGCCACGATCTCGCCGTCGTGCGCGCCATGGCGCACCGCATCCTCGTGATGAAGGATGGCCGGCCCGTGGAGGCGGGAGCGGCCGAGGACATCTTCGAGCGTCCGCAGGCGGACTATACGAAGGCCCTGCTCGCGGCGGCCTTTCCGGGCTGAACCCGGCCGCCTCAGCCGAGCGCGAGCCGGCGGACCGAGGTGAGCGGGCCCGTGGAGGGCTCGACCCGGCGGGCGAACTCCTCGAGCCGGTTGACGCTGACAGCCATATGGGTCGCGTTGGCGTGGATGATCCGGACGGGATCGATCATGATCGCGACATGGCCCTTCCAGAAGACGAGATCGCCGCGCTCGAGCGCGGGCAGGGCCCCGCCCTCGATCGGCAGCTCGCGGCCGAGATCGGCCTCCTGCACGTCGCTGTCGCGCGGGGCGGGATAGCCGGCCGCCTCGAGCGAGAGCTGGACGAGGGCGGAACAGTCGAGCCCGAGGCTCGAGCGCCCCCCCCAGAGATAGGGCACGCCGATGAAGCGCTCGGCCACGGCGACGAAATCGGCCGCCCGGTCGCGCGCGGGCACGAGATGGGGCGCGAAGACGAAGCCGCCCTCCTCGAGCCGCGCCCACCGCCCCTCGATCTCCGCCACGCGCAGCTTGGCGCCGAGGCTGAGCGAGAGCCGGACGGGACGCTTCAGATCCGCCTCCGGATAGACGAAGGTGCGCAGCGCGCTCACCCGGTGGCTCGGCGCGCGCAGGGCGGGCGCCGCGGCGAGGCAGGCGAGCGGCACGAAGCCCACATAGTCGTCGATCCCCGCCTGCCCCCAGGCCCAGCCATCCGCCTCGTCATAGACGTGGAAGGGCTCGCCATGAAGAAGCTCGGTCTCGAGCCCCGCCTCGGGCGAGGGCGTCCGGCGCAGGGGCGCCGAGGAGGCCGTCACCTGCGCGGCCCATCCGTCCACGAAGCGCTCGGCCGCGATCTCGCCCTCGAGGTAGCGGGCCGCGATGTCCGCGCGGGCGGGCGTGAAGCGGGGATCATACATGGCGGGGCTCCTGCTTCGACGGCATGCGGGGTTCGCTCCGGACACGGAGCGCGTCGAAGGGCGAGGCGCCTTCGAGGCTCGAGGCGAACCGGTCGCCGAGCTCGCGCAGGCGGGTCGAACCCGCGACCGTCCGGTGAACGATCACCTGACGCCGGTCCCCCTCCGGGCGCTGACGGCGCGCAAGGCCCGCCCGGACGAGCGCAACGAGCGCGCGCGTGACGGCCGGCTTGGGC
>JACAEB010000038.1 GCA_013389075.1 Alphaproteobacteria bacterium | reverse complement strand
TTGCATCGCCGGCACGGAGGACTAGTGTGACCCGGAGCCGGGGCACGGGCAGGACCATGACTTCACACAGCGATGCGCTGATCATCGGCGGCGGCTTCTACGGCTGCGTCATCGCGCTCGCCCTGTCGCGCCATCTGCGCCACGTCACCCTGGTGGAGCGCGAGCCCGAGCTTCTGACGCGGGCCTCGCTCGTCAACCAGGCGCGCGTCCATACGGGCTACCACTACCCCCGCAACCTGCAGACCGCCGCGAGCAGCGGGGAGAACCAGCTTCTCTTCGCGGAGATCTTCAAGGACTGCGTCGACGACAGCTTCACGGCGATCTACGCCATCGCGCGCGGCCTCTCGAAGGTGACCCCGAGCTATTTCGAGCGCTTCTGCCGGCAACTGCGCCTCCCGCTGAAGCCGGCGGCGGACGATGTGAGGGCCCTCTTCGCGCCGCGCCTCATCTCCGCCGTCTATGAGTGCCGGGAGTTCGCCTTCGACGCGCTGGCTCTGCGCCACTTCCTGCGGGACCGCCTCGCGCACGCCGGCATCGAGCTCTGTCTCGGACACGAGGTCGCCGAGGTGGAGGCGCGCGAGACCGGGCCGATCCGCATCCGTCTCGGCGCGGGAGGGACGGAGCGCACGGCGAACCGGGTCTACAACACGACCTACGCCAATCTCGGCCGGATCGGGGGCATCGACTGTCAGGGCGTGCGGCTGCGCCACCAGCTGACCGAGGTCTGCCTCGTGACCCCGCCCGCGCCCCTGCAGGGCCTCGGCGTGACGGTGATGGACGGCCCCTTCTTCTCGATCATGCCCTTCCCCGCCGCCCACTGCCATTCCTTTACCCATGTGCGCTATACACCGCATGTCACCTGGGCCGAGGACGGCGCGCCCGCGCCCACGCCCGACGCGGTCCGCGCGAGGGCTCACGAGAGCCGCTTTCCCTGGATGCTGGCCGACGGCGCGCGCTACCTGCCGATCCTCGAGGAGATCCGCTACAAGAAGAGCCTCTTCGACATCAAGACGACGCTGACCGACAGCATCAGCGATGACGGACGGCCCATCGCCTATCACCGCGACGCGCGCAACCCGAACCTCGTCTCGATCCTCGGGGGCAAGATCGACAACATCTTCGACGTGCTCAACGTGATCGAGTCGGACATGGTGCGGGAGGCGGTGTGACAGGAGCTCGACCCATGGCGCGAAAGGATGCCTTTCCCTCGGTAATCTGTGCGGTGACGAATGCGCGCCCGGTGCTCGCCGAGCGCCTGCGGGAGATCTCCGACGTGCTCGCCGGCACCTATCGCTTCTACGAGATCATCATCGTCGACAACGCCTCGACCGACGGCACCTATGCGCTGGCCGAGACGCTGCTGAAGTCCGTCAAGAACGTTCAGTACTGCCTGCTTTCGGGCCGCGTCGGCGAGAGCGCTGCCGTCGCCGCCGGGCTCGACCGGGCGATCGGGGACTGCATCGTCACGATGGATCTCCTCGCCGATCCGCCGGAGCTCCTGCCACGGATGATCGGCGAGCTGCGCGAGGGCTGCGAGATCGTCTACGCCCTGCCGGGCGGGCGGCTGCGGGGTGCCAACATCTACGACCGCACCGCGCGCCTCTTCCTGCGATCCGTCGCGCGGTTCAACGCGGTCAACGTGCCCGAAGCCATGTCGAGCTACAGGGCCTTCACGCGCGCGGTGCTGAACTTCATCCTCGACAGCCAGAACTTCCACCGGACGCTGCCGCTCGCCCCCGCCTTCTCGGGCTATCCCTACACCTCGATCGAATATGAGCGCCGGCCGGAGGCGCGAGGAAGCGGACGGGTCGGCATCGGGGCGGTGCTGCGGGCGCTCGACATCCTCTTCTCCTCCTCCGTCCGGCCGCTGCGGCTCGTCACCATCCTCGCCGTCGGGATGAGCCTGTTCTCGATCCTCTATGCCATCTATGTCGTCCTGACGAAGATCTTCGTCGAGAACGTCGCGCCCGGATGGACGACGATCTCCCTGCAGATCTCCGTCTTCTTCCTCGTGACGAGCGTCGTCATCGCCGTGATGAGCGAGTATCTGCTGCAGGTTCTGGAGATTTCCAACCGGCGCGCACCCTTCCATCTGCGGCGGGAGATGCACAGCTCGGTGATGGACTACGAGCAGGACCTCAACGTCCATGCGGCCGGGGAGAACCTGCCGCGGCGGGTGAGCCAGACCGTCTCGCTGTTCAGCGGCGGACTTTCTTCAGATAGTCTTCAGAAAGACAATAAATCAGCGTCATGAAGTAGGGCTTGATGAGCCTCAGCACGCGGAAGTTCGACGTGCCCGCCTCGCGCTCCGTCCAGTCGTTGGGGATCACCACATAGCGCCAGCCCCCGAGAATGGCCTTGGCGGCGAGCTCGATCGTGATGTTGAACTGTCCGGCCACGAACGGCCTCATCGCCTCGATCACCTCCCGGCGATAGCACTTGAACCCGTTGGTGAAGTCGTCATAGCGGCGGCGCAGGACGAGCGAGAGAAAGGCGTTGGCGAGGCGGTTCATGACGAGCTTGAGCGGCGGATAGCCGCTGACCTTCGCCCCGCCCGAGAAGCGCGAGCCGAAGGCGCAGTCGTGACCGGCCTCGATCGCCCGGAAATAGGCCGCCACATCCTTTGGCGCGTCGGCGCCGTCCGCCGTCACGATCACCACCGCATCGCCCCGGTAGACGTCGAGCCCGCGGCGGATGGCGAAGCCATAGCCTCCGGGGCCGGGATTGCGCACGAGGCGAATGGCCGGCCGCTCCGCCGCGAGGGCCGTCACGATCTCGCCGGTCCGGTCGGCGCTGCCGTCATCGACCGCGAGGATCTCGTAGCGAAATCCCTCCGCCTCGAGATGATCGGAAAGGTCCCGCAGCGTCTTGCCGATGACCGCCTCCTCGTTATAGGCAGGCATCACGATCGAGAAGAGAAGGCCGTCCTGTCCGCGATCCTCAGCCATAGCAGCGCTTCACCAGCTCAACCGCCTCGAGCACGCGGGACAGGGGGTCATCGGCCCGCCGCATCTCGATCGAGATCCAATTGGGATAGGTCCGGGCCCGGACGGCGGCACCGATGCGCGCATGATCGAGGGACGGCGCCCCGAACGGGCCGAGATCGGGTTCGGTCACGTGGAGATGGGCGGGCATGGGGCCCCCCCGCGCAAGCTCCGCTGCCGGATCGTCCCCCTCGAGCGCCACGCAGGCGACGTCGAAATGGGCCTGAAGGCCGGGATGATCCACCCGCTCGACCATCCGGACGACGTCCTGCCAGCGTGTGAGGAACCGGCAGTCGTAGCGGCCTGGATTGGGCTCGAGGCAGAGGCACACGCCGTGAGGCTCGCATCGCTCCGCCATCCGCCGGAACAGGTCCGCGGCGCGGTCCATGGCCTCGTCCGCCGACAGCACCCCCGGATCGCGGTTCCTGGGCGAGCCGAAGACGAGGACCCGCGCCCCGAGCCCTTCGGCGAGGGCCGCCACGCGCTCGATGTGTTCGACGAGCGCCGCCTGCTGCTCCGCGGTTCCGAAGACGAGGAGATCGGGCCGGCCGAAGAGGATCGCCTGCAGGGCGGGGACGGAAAATCCGGCCTCGGAGAAGCGGAGCGCGGCCTTCCGAGCAGCGGACGGGCTCGCGCCAGTCCAGTCCGGCCAGAGCTTGGTCGGGGCGACCTCGATCCCGCGGACGCCCGCCCTCGCCAGCCCGGCGAGCATATGCTCCGCCTCGGGAGCATCCCAGGCGATGTTCGAGACGGCGAGCTTCATGCCGGCACCGTCCCGGCCCGCCGCCAGGCCGCGATGAAGCGGCCCATGGCGTCCAGCACCTCCGCACGGCCGAGCATGTAGCCGTCCGTGCGCCCGAACAGCGCGGCGTGCCGTGTCCGATAGTCGTAGTGCATTTCGGGGGCGGCATCGGCGCCCACCTTCGCCGCCGGAAAGCAGGCATCGAGTATGGCCTGCGTGGCGAGGGGCTCGGGGAACAGGTGCACGAGCTCGAGGCCATGCGCCTCCACGCGGCGGACATCCTCCCACAGGCGGGCGAGATCATAATACTGGAACGAGGAGCGCGGATTGATCTTCTCGAGCATGTTGCCGGTGAGGAGATCGAAGAGGACGTTCTTCTTCAGCCCTTCCCCGAACAGGGCCGGCAGGCGGATCACCACCGTCTGCGGAAAGAGCTCCCGCATCGCCAGCTCGAGGAAATAGCGGTTCGCTCCGTAGGCATGCGTGCTGCCGGAGCAGTCCGCCGACTCGTCGAGCCCCGCCCCGGCCGGCAGGACGTCGATGGTCGAGATGAGGATGACGCGGTCGGCGCGGACCCCGCTCAGGGCCTCGAGCGCCCGCTCGATGCCGGCCCTGTCGGCGTCGGGGTTCTGGTTGGCCCACCATTTCTTGCCCTGCGCCCCGGCGAAGACGAGCGTGCCGAAGCTGCGGCCCGCGATCGTGCCGATCGTGGCCGAGTTGAAGCAGGCGCCGAAATCGTGCTGACGCGCGAGCGTCCCGCCGACGAAGCCGGTATGGCCGACCAGCGCATCCATCTCAGTCCCCCGGCCTGTCTTTCCGTGTCAGGATGACCACATCGCCCACGCGCGCGGCCTCCCGGTAATGCTCCGCGATGTAGAGGCCCACGGCATCGCGCCACATGCGGTCCTCGATCTGGCCCTCGAGCGGGCTCTGATGGTAGTGCACCGTGGCGAGGACGGCGCCGAGCCGCTCGCGCAGGCGCATCTCGCGCTCGCGGGGTGGCGATGGAACGCCCTCGAAGAGATAGGCATAGCTGCGCGGCCGCATGACCACAAGCGCATCGGGCGTCCGCTCCAGCAGCGCGCGCATCGGCGCCAGTCTGTCCGTGTAGAGCAGATCGTAGAAGGAATAGCCGACTGGGCAGACGCCGATATGGGGCGCGAATTCCCAGGTCTGGTAGAAGAGGACCGGCCGCTCCCGCCGCCCCTCCGCCGCGAGCCAGGCCGCCACCTCCGCGCTGTCCGTGTTGAGGATGGTGCGCTCGGACAGGAGCGCGGGGCGGCGCGCGTGTATCTCGCCGACCGTCGGCTGGCCGCTCACCACATCGATGGCGCCGCGCCGGTAGACCTGGAGATAATGAACCCCCATGGGCAGATAGCCGATCAGCGTCGTCACCCCGAGCACGAGGATGAGGCCGATCGCCACCGGCCGGGTGCTGCGCGGCGCGGCGAACAGACGCCGCTCGGCCGGCAGGATCCAGGCGAGCGCGATGGCGAGGAACGGCGCGCTCGTGTGCCAGATATCCGCCCGCTGCAGCGCGATCTTCAGGGTGAGGAGCGTATAGAGCGCGCAGGCGAGGAGAAGGCGGTCGCCCTCGCCCATCCGGGCTCCGGCAAGGCGGGGAAGGCCGACGGCGAGGATGGTGAGCGTCACCGCGAGGAGAGCGAAGCCGCTGACCGAATGAGCCGTCCAGTGGAAGGCGAAGGCGCCAAGGCCAAGCTCCGCCGCCGACCGCACCACCTCGAGCGTCGAGCCGATATAGGCCGTGAAGGCGGAACCGGTCAGCAGCCAGACGAGGGCGAGCCCGAGGCCAAGGCTCGCCCCCGCGAGCGAGAGCCCGTGGACGAGCACCTGCCGGAAGGGATGGGAGAAGAACATCAGCGCATAGATGACGCCGCTCGCGGCAAGTCCCATCGCGGCGAATTCGAAGGAATAGGCGAAGGCCAGCGCGAAGACGCCGGCCGCGGCGGCGATGGCGCCGGGGCGCAACGGCGCGGCGGCGACGATCATGATGCCGAAGATCGGCAGCATCCGCCGCCACGGCACGTAATTGAGGCCGAGGAGGAAATCGAGGAGGAAGGGCACGAGAAGGAGGAACGCCGCATAGCGGTAGAGGCGCGGCAGGCCGTAGCGGCTGATCACGAGATAAAGCAGGCCGAAGAACGAGGCCTGGAGCACGGCGACGAGGGCGTAGTAGGACTGGCCCGAATAACCGAAGAGGTTCATCCACCAATGGGCCGGGACGATCGAGAGCGGCCCGTAGAGATACTCGAAGTCCCTGTACGGAAGATCGCCGCACTGCATGCGGAAGAGGGCATGCAGGAAATAGTCGTCCTCGATGAACTCCATCACCCGCGCGAGGAAGGGCGGGAAATGCGCGAAGAAGACGATGGCAACGAGGAGGCCCGCCTCGAGGAGGAGGCGGCCCGGCCGCTCGGCGAGGGACGGGCTCCCCTGCCCCGCACTCTCCGGCGCGCGCAGGACACCGAAAAACGCCACCGCTACCAGCGCAAGTCCGCAGAGCGCGGTCCAGGCGAGGGTGAGGGTGTAGGCGAGCGAGACATTATAGCCAAGGCGCGCCGCGACATTGGGCAGGTCGGCCTCGGGCGGGGCCCAGTAGGGCACGATCCCGAGGACGACCAGATAGCCCGCAAGCACCGCAAGGGCCGCCAGCGCGTATCGCCTGTCCTGATTGATCATCGCCCCCTGCCACCCGTCCGCACCGTCCGAAATCCCCATGGACAGATGCAGCTTTTCGGCCAATCCGCGCAAGGGGAGATGCCGGCCCCGAAAGCGAGCCCCGCGCCCCGCGCGGAGCCCCGGCCGCGCGGGGGACCGATTGCGCCAAGACGTCCCACCCCCTAGGCGTCGAATTTAACGCAAGGTAATCTCCGATGTGTCAAAAGCCTGCAGGTGATGACGCGGTGTCCAGAGGGGTAGAGGTACCATGGTCAGGGAAATCGTTCTGGCGACCGGCGCGTCCCACGCCCCGGCCGGCACGATCGCCGAGACGCTGAAGGGCGAGGTCTTCGTCCTGCGGGGCGGCCTGCAGGCCTATGGCCTTCTCGAGCCGCTGCGCGAGGCGACGCTGAAGGCGATCGCCGCGAGCGTCGGCCAGGAGGCCGCGGACAGGGCCGCGCGCGAGGGCTTCCAGCACATTCACAACTGGGTCTCGCCCAAGGACATTCCGGAGATGACGGAAGCCGTCTACCGGGCCATCGAGCCGCTCGCCCAGCGCTTCCTCATCGACTACGTGTCGAAGGCCTTTCCCGATGCCGGGACGCTGTATTACGAAGAAACCCCGAACGTCCGGTTCCACATTCCCTACGACATCGCCCGCGCCCACGCGAACGACTTCAAGTCCTTCTCCGAAGCCCGCGGCGAGGGCAAGATCACGGCCCACGGGCCGCACCGGGATTCCTGGCTCGACTGCCCCTCGAACGGCGTCAATCTCTGGTTCGCGATCGGGCCCGTGCGGCGGGGCAACGGCCTCACCGTCTATGCCCGCAATTACGGCGGGACGTTCAAATACAAGGCATCAGGTGACATCGCGGAGGGCGAAAGCCTGTCGCCGCCCGAGACCTTCGATCTCGAGCCGGGCGACTGCATCCTCTTCCACACCGACCAGGTCCATGGCTCGGAGCTGAACCGGATCAACGAGACGCGCTTCGTGATCTCCTTCCGGATGGCGTTCGAGAAGCCGCACTTCCCGAACCGCCACTTCCACCGCTACGTGCGCGCCGATCTCGTCGATTCTCCCCTCTCCTTCCTCGCGGCCGCGCCGGCCATGCTCCAGCCGAGCTATGTGCGCAGCCTCATTCAGCGCGCGCAGGAGAAGCTGGTCGGCCGCCCGCCGGACGCTCCGGCGGCTCCGCCCGAAATGATCGGCGTCGAGGCGAATGGTCTCGTGACGGTCGATCTCGCCAAGGTGCCGGTGGGCTCCGTGCGCGGGCTGACGAAGACGCTGTGCGTCGCGCGCCTGTCGGAGACGGACATCGTGGCGGTGTCGCGCCGGTGCCCGCATGCGGGCGGCGATCTTGCCAACGGATGGGCAGAGCACGGAAAGATCGTCTGCCCCTGGCACAATCTTCCCTTCGACCCTGCGACCGGCCGCTCGCCCTGCTCGACCCTGCCGCCGCTTCACCGCGTGGATTGCAGGGTGGTGGACGGACGGATCATCGTCGATCCCGCCAAGGTTCTGGGCCGCGTCCAGCCCGAGCCGGCCTGACGGCCGCGGCGCCTAGCCCGTCGCGCTCTTGCGATCCGATTGCTCGAAATTGAGAAGGCGCTGGATCGCCACGCGCCGGCCATAGCGCGTCTGCTGATAGATGCGGCCGACATATTCGCCGATGATGCCGAGGAAGACGGCATTGATCCCCGAGAAGAAGAAGAGCGCGGTGATCACCGTCGTGATCCCCCGGCCCGCCGCCGGCCCCTCGATCAGGTAGAGCACCACCTGCAGAAGCCCGAACAGGAGGCTGAACCCGGCGATCACGAAGCCCATCACCATGATGAGCCGCAAGGGCAGCCGCGAGAACGAGAAGATCATGTCATAGGCGGTGCGGAAGAGCTTGCGGAGCGTGAAGCTCGACTTGCCCCACTCGCGCGCCCGCCACTCATAGTCGATGATGAACGGCTTGTAGCCGAGCTCGGCGAGCAGCCCGCGCGGGAAGGGCGCGGCGTCCGGGATGGCGAGCAGCTCGTCCACCACGCGGCGATCCGCAAGCTGATATTCTCCGACGCCCGGCTCCATGGTCTGGTCGGCGAGGCGCGCCATCAGCTGATAGAACTGCGCGCGCAGGAAGCGCATCACCGCCCCTTCCTGACGCTGCGCCCGCCGCCCGGCGACGAGGAGATAGCCCTCCTCCCACTTGCGGAGCATCTCGATCATGAGCTCGGGCGGGTCCTGAAGGTCGGACGGCACCATCAGGAAGACCGCGTCGCCCTTCGCGAAGGAGAGGGCGTTGAAGGAGGACAGGAAGACCCCGACATTGCGGGCATTGAAGATCACGCGAAAGCGCGCGTCCTTCTTGGCGATCGCCTCGAGATATCGAGCGGAATCGTCCGTGGACGCATTGTCGACGAGGATGACCTCGACGGCGTAGCGCGCGAAGGCCTCCTTGGCGAGGACGCGTGACATCTCGGCGTGATAGGTCTCGAGGCCGCTGCCCTCGTTGTAGACGGGCGAAATGATCGAAATGAGCCGCTTCATACGCGCTCCGCCGGTTCTGCCATCACGGAGTGGATCGACGGCAGCGGGCGGATCACCTCGACGGGCCTGTCGATCAGCTGCCGGATGACGCCCGAGATCTCCTCGAAGATGTTCCAGGCAAAGACGATGACGACGTCCGGGACGTTCTCCCTAAGCGCCGCCGGCTCGCGGATGGGAATGGCCGTGCCCGGCACGAAGCGGCCCTGCTTGAAGGGGCTCGCGTCGCAGCAGAACTCGATCATCTCGCCGGTGAGCCCCAGATAGTTGGTCAGGACCGTGGTCTTCGAGGCGGCGGCATATCCCGCAATCCTCAGCCCCGCGGCCTTCCGCTCGGCAAGACAGGCGAGAAAGGCGGCGCGCCAGCTTTCGAGCTTGCGGCCGAGCTCGTCCCACGCCTCGGGCCGGAGACAGGCGGCCTCCTCGGTCAGGATCGCCTCCAGATCCTTTGCCGGCGCTCCGTGCGCCGCATGACGGAGGATGACGCGCAGGCTGCCGCCATGCGTCGTCTGCCGGTCGATCGCCGAGATGACCATGCCGTTGCGGCGCGCCCATTCGTGAAGCGGCCGCACGCCGAGATAGCCGTAATGCTCGTGATAGATCGTGTCGACATACATGTTCTCGAGGATCTTCACGAAGTGCGGGAACTCGAAGCAGAGGAACCCGTCCTCGCGGATCAGCCCGGCCGCCGCCTTGAGGAATCCATCCGTATCGGGAACATGGGCGAGCACGTTGTTGCCGATGACGCAGGCCGCCTTGCCATGCGAGCGGCGCACCTCGTCCGCGCTCGCCGCGTCGAAGAAGGCATTGAGCGTGGGGAGCCCGGCCTCGTTCGCCATCCGCGCGACATTGCCCGAGGGCTCAATGCCGAGGACCTGATGGCCCTGCGCCTTCAGCGCCTTGAGCAGCGCGCCGTCATTGGACCCGACCTCGACGACGAGCCCGCCCTTGGGCGCGCCGTAGCGGTCGCCGATGTCGCGCGCATAGTCGCGGCAATGGGCGAGCCAGGTCGAGGAGGCGCTCGATATGTAGGTGTAGTCGTCGTGGAAATGCTCGCTCGCCTCGATGTGATGGGCGAGCTGGACATAGCCGCACTCCGGGCAGAGGGCGACGTCCAGCGGATAGCGCTCGCTCGCCAGGGCCTGATCGCGCGACCGGGGCAGGCGGTTCGAGATCGGCTGCGCGCCCAGCGAGAGCCGGACCGGACCGAGCCCCGCCCCGCACAGTCGGCAGGATGTGACGGCGTTGACGCGCGCGGTCTTCGTGACGGCCATGCGATCCCCTTGCCCTGATGCGCCTTCGGCAGGCCCTGCCTCACGCGGCGTGAAGGCTGCGATGATAGTCTGCGAGCCGCGCCTCGAGATGCGGACCCGATCCCCAGTCCGAAGGCAAGAAGCGCGCCGGATTTTCGGGCTCGACCAGCGCGCACGCATTGTCGGCTGGCGGGGGATCGGGCTCCACCCGCTGGAGGCGACGCCCCGCCACGCCCTCGATCAGCGCCGCGAGCTCGCCAAAGCTTACGGCAGAGGGGCCCACTATGTCCCAGTCCTGCGGATCCTCGTGAAAGGCGGCCTCGAGGAGCCCGCGCGCCGCATCGTCCACATGGAGCCAGTGGCGCCGCCGCTCGGGACGGCCGAGCGCAAAGGGGCTCGCCGTTTCGGCGGCCCGAAAGGCGGCCGGCACGAAGCGGTGGGGCGCCTCGCCCGGGCCGAACAGGAAGTGGACGCGCAGCCGCCATGCCCGCCCGCCGGCGATCGCGCCCACCCGCGCCCAGAGGGCGGCCTTCCGGCGGGCATAGCCGGCATACGGCTCGCCGAGCGTCCCGCCCTCGACGGCATACCGCTCGATCCCGCTCCCCACGCAGAACACCGGCACGCCGGCCCCGGCCGCCGCGCGGCAGACCCCCTCTGTCCAGCTCACGAAGCCGTCCCAGGCTTGATCGTCCGACCCGGCGCCCCCCGCGCGCGATCCCGCCGCCCCGAGGGCCGGCCAGGCGAGGTGAAGGAGCGCGACCGGGCCCGTGG
>JACAEB010000024.1 GCA_013389075.1 Alphaproteobacteria bacterium | reverse complement strand
CGCGTGCGCGCGCGGCGCGTCCGCGTCGTCCTCGTCGTCCGCTTCGTCCGTGTCCGCCCTCTCCCCGGTCACGTCGGCCGTGTCGTCCGTGTCCTGTCCGGGCGCGCCATCGAGCCGGCGCATCTCGAGCGCGACCAGCCGGTCGAGCAGGGTGGCGATGCGCGCATCGTTCTCGGCGACGAGGTCGGCCTGGCGCTGCTCGGTCACGCCGACGCGCCCGTCGAGCGCCTTCACATCCGACGACAGCCGGGCGAGCCCGTCCTCGCCGGCCTTGCGCAGCTCGTCGAGCCGGGCGAACAGATCGGCGCGGGTGGCGTCCTGCCCGCGTTCGGCGCGGGCGAGCATCTCGCCCATCTTCTCGTCGAGCTCGTCGAGGGCGCGGGCCTGCTTCTCGCTCGCCGCGTCGAGCCGCTGGGTCAGCTCGACCAGCGTGCGCTCGACCGCTTCCTCGAGCTCGCCCACGAGGCTTTCGGTGATGCGGGCCTCGAGCGCGGAGAGATCGCCCGGCTGGGCGGCGGCGCGCGCCTGGGCCTTCGCCTCGCGCGTGGCGGCCTCGAGCCCGGCGAGCTGGGCGCGCACCTCCTCGATGGCGGCGACGGCCGCGCCGCGGGCGGCATCGACCTCGGCGCGCAGGCTCTCGACCTGCGCCGCGGTCTCCTCCCGGGTGCGGCCGGTGCCGCGTTCGACGTCCTGCAGATTCTCGGTGAGGCTCTGGACGGAGGCCTCGAGGCTGCGCAGCGAGGACGTCCGCTTGAGATCGATCGTGTCGACCCGGTCGGCCAGCCCGGCGACGCGGGCCGACAGCGCGGTCAGCGCCTCCTGACGGACGAAACTGTCCGTGTCCGGCCCCTGTTCGGCGAGCGCCTTCAGCTCGGCGCGGATGTCGACGAAGCTCCGGGCGTGGCGCCGCTCGGCGGTCTCCACATGGCGGGCGAGGGTTTTCAGCGCAGCCTCGAGCGGGGCCACACGATGGCGCTGGGCCTCCGCGCTCACATCCGATTCGAGCCCGCGGACGCGCTGGACGGCGCCGCGCACCGCGCCCTCCACGCTGCGCAGCCGCTCGTCGGCGCGCCGGGCCTGGCGTTCATGCTCTTCCTCGGAGCGCGACAGGCGGCGGATGACCCCGTCCATGGCCTGGTCGATGCCGCTGATCGAGATGGTGGCCCGGCGGTCGAGCGCGTCGATGCGCTGTTCGAGCGCCTGGAGCTGCTCGGCGAGCACGGGGGGGGCGCCGGCGGGCGCGTCCTCGTCCGCGTCCGGGGCCTCGGCGCGGGCGAGGACCTCGCGCTCGATCCATTCGCCGAGCGTGAGACCGGCGACGCGCGCGGCCGGTTCGGCAGCCGCGCGGACGGCCGGATCGATCCCGTCGAGCGTCCAGGACTGGCTCTCCGTCATCGGCTTCTTGCGCTTCTTTCGCTGTGTACCCGTATCCGCCACGCCCTGCCCCCGAGACCCGCGCGCCCGGCGCTTCGGAATCGACCCGGAATCTAGTGGCACATACAGCCATGCCTCACAAGATGTGGATAGTTCGCGGCCCCTTCTCCGCCCGATTGCGGCAATTCAGCCCGCGCCGCCGGCACTTGTCCACACCCTGCGGGGTTGTTTCCAGCCGGGCTCGATTCGGTCGGCGCGGGGGGCGGGCGGGTCCGGTTGACGATTACGTCAAGGTCAACTAGTTTCCTGAGCGGAGAGGCCGGGGCCGGAGACGGAAAGGCCGACGACAGTCCATGAGCGACACCTTCACCATCAGCCAGCTTGCGGCCGAGTTCGGCGTGACGCCGCGCGCCCTGCGCTTCTATGAGGATCGCGGGCTGCTCGCCCCCGCCCGCCGGGGCCAGGCGCGGCTCTATTCGCGGCGCGACCGGGCGCGGCTGGCGCTGATCCTGCGCGGCAAGCGCGTGGGCTTCTCGCTCACCGAGATCGCCGAGATGCTGAATCTCTATGATCTCGAGGACGGGCAGGAGACGCAGCTGCGCACCGCGCTCGGCAAGTTCCGCGCCCAGATCGCGGCCCTCGAGGCCCAGCGGCGCGACATCGAGGAATCGATCGCAGAGCTGCACCGGGCCTGCGACTTCATCGAGACCTCGCTCAGCGAGCGCAGGGAGCGCGTCGTCGGCCGGCCCGTGATCGGCTACGCCGTGATGCCGACCGACCGGGTCTGAGGCGGACCCGCAAGACCGGACGCGCCGGACGAAACGGCGCGCCCAGCGACAGGAGGATGAGATGAGCGTCTACCGTGCGCCCCTGCGTGACATCGGCTTCGTCCTGCACGACGTGCTGAAGATCGGGACCTACGCCAATCTGCCCGCCTTCTCCGAGGCGAGCCCCGACATCGTGGCCGCCGTGCTCGAGGAGGCGGGCAGGCTCTGCGAGAACGTCCTCTACCCGCTCAACGAGATCGGCGACCGGCAGGGCTGCACCTATGATCCGAAGACCCATTCGGTGAAGACGCCCGAGGGCTTCAAGGACGCCTATCGTCAGTTCACGGACGGGGGCTGGGTGGGCCTGTCCTCCGTGCCCGAGTTCGGGGGCCAGGGCCTGCCCGCCGTGCTCGGCCTGGCCGTCAACGAGATGGTGGTCTCCTCGAACTGGTCGTTCTCCATGTATCCGGGGCTGAGCCACGGCGCCTATTCGGCCATCCTCGCTCACGGTACGGACGACCAGCGCGCCACCTATCTGCCGAACCTCATCTCGGGCAAGTGGTCGGGAACGATGAACCTGACCGAGCCCCATTGCGGCACCGATCTCGGCCTCATGCGGACGCGCGCCGAGCCGAGAGGAGATGGCAGCTACAGGATCACCGGCACCAAGATCTGGATCTCGAGCGGGGAGCACGATCTCACCGAGAACACGATCCATCTCGTGCTCGCCAAGATCCCCGGCGGGCCCGAGGGCATCAAGGGCATCTCGCTCTTCATCGTGCCGAAGTTCCTCGTCAACGCGGACGGCTCGCTCGGTGCGCGGAACGCGGCCTTCTGCGGGGGCCTCGAGCACAAGATGGGCATTCACGGCAACGCCACCTGCGTGATGAACTACGAGGGCGCCACGGGCTACCTGATCGGCGAGGCGCACAAGGGCATGCGCGCCATGTTCACCATGATGAACGAGGCCCGGCTCGGCGTCGCGCTCCAGGGGCTCGCCATTTCCGAGGTGGCCTATCAGAACGCGGTCGCCTTCGCCCGCGACCGGCTCCAGGGCCGCTCGCTGACGGGGCCGAAGAATCCCGACGGTCCCGCCGACCCCATCATCGTCCATCCCGATGTGCGCCGCATGCTGATGGATGTGCGCTGCTTCAACGAGGGGGCGCGGGCGCTCATTCTCTGGCTCGGCCTCTGGGCCGATCTCGAGCACCGCTCGGACGACGCGGCGACGCGCCAGAAGGGCGCGGACTACATGGCCCTTCTCACCCCCGTGGTGAAGGCCTACATGACCGATCAGGGCTTCCAGGGCGCGGTCACGAGCCAGCAGGTGCTCGGCGGCTCGGGCTTCACCAGGCACTACCCGCTCGAGCAATTCGTCCGCGATGCGCGCATCGGCATGATCTACGAGGGCGCGAACGGCATCCAGGCGCTCGACCTCGTCGGCCGCAAGCTCGCGCAGAACGGGGGACGGGGCCTCTTCGCCTTCCTCGCCGAGGTGGGCGAGGAGGCGGCGGCGCTCTCGGCCGTGGACGAGCTGAGGCCCTGGGGCAATGCTCTCGACGATGCCCGCCACTTCCTCGAGGAGGCCACGAACTGGATGATGGAGAACGGGCTCAGGAACCCCGACAATGCCGGGGCCGGCTCCTACGACTATCTCTATCTCACGGCTCTCGTGGCGCTCGGACTCGTCTGGAGCCGGATGATCCGCGTCTGCCGCGAGGCGCTCGCGGCGGGTACGGACGACCGCGCCTTCCACGAGGCCAAGCTCGCCACGGCGCGCCATTTCTTCGAACGCGTGCTCCCGTCCGCCCAGCTTCACGCCCTGCGCGTGAAGGCGGGCGCCGAGGGGCTGATGACCCTTCCGGCGGAGGCCTTCTGACCCCGCCAGCCGACAAGAATGTCACCGGAGGAGACACGACTATGACCGAAGTCTACATCTACGACGCCGTCCGCACACCGCGCGGGCGCGGCAAGAAGGACGGCAGCCTGCACGAGGTCACGGCTCTCTCGCTCGCCGCTCAGGTGCTCGAAGCCGTCCGTGACCGGAACGGCATCGACACGGCCGATGTGGACGACGTCGTGCTCGGCTGCGTGTCGCCCATCTACGAGCAGGGCGCGGACATCGCGCGCTCCGCCGTCATCCGGGCCGGCTATGCGGAAACGACCGCGGGCGTGCAGATCAACCGCTTCTGCGCGTCGGGGCTCGAGGCCACCAACATGGCGGCGGCGAAGATCATGGCGGGCGAGGCCGACATGGCCATCGGCGGCGGCGTCGAATCCATGTCGCGCGTGCCGATGGGCTCCGATGGCGGGGCCTGGCCGACGGACCCCTCCATGGCGCTCTCGTCCTATTTCGTGCCGCAGGGAATCTCCGCCGACCTCATCGCCACCAAATACGGCTTCTCGCGCGATGACGTCGACGCCTATGCCGTCGAGAGCCAGACGCGCGCCGCCCGCTCCTGGGAGGAGGGGCGCTTTGCGAAGTCCGTCGTCCCCGTGAAGGACCAGATCGGGCTCACCCTTCTGGACCGGGACGAACATGTCCGTGCCGAGACGACCATGCAGTCGCTGGCCGCGCTCAAGCCCTCCTTCGCCGATGTCGGCGCCTTCGCCTTCGATTCGGTGGCGATCCAGCGCTATCCGGAGGTCGAGCGGATCGCCCATGTCCACCATGCCGGCAATTCCTCGGGCATCGTCGACGGCGCGGCCGCCATTCTTCTGGGTACGAAGGAAATGGGCGAGAAGTACGGCCTCACCCCGCGCGCGCGGATCAGGGCCATGGCCTCGATCGGATCCGAGCCCACCATCATGCTCACCGGACCCGAATTCGTCGCCCGCAAGGCGCTGAAGAAGGCCGGGATGGAGGTCGGCGACATCGATCTCTACGAGCTCAACGAGGCCTTCGCGGCGGTGGTGCTGCGCTTCATGCAGGCGCTCGACATCGACCACGGCAGGATCAACGTGAACGGCGGCGCCATCGCCATGGGCCACCCGCTCGGCGCCACCGGCGCGATGATCCTCGGCACCGTGCTCGACGAGCTCGAACGCCAGGGCAAGAGCACCGCGCTCGCCACGCTCTGCGTCGGCGCGGGGATGGGCACGGCCACCATCATCGAGCGGATCTGAGAGGTCCGCGACAGCCGCGCGGAGGGGGACCTCATGCCGAAGATCGACATCGGTGCACTGACCGAGGTGTCCTCGAGCACCTATCCCGAGCCGTTCCGCTCGCGCGTCGCCGGGCGCTTCCGCAAGGCGCTCGGCGATGCGGGCGGGCTCACCCAGTTCGGCGTGCGGCTGACGCGCCTCACGCCCGGCACCCAGTCCTCCGTACGCCACTGGCATGCCTCCGAGGACGAGTTCGTCTATGTCCTCGAGGGCACGCTCACCCTCATCACCGATGCGGGCCGCCAGAGCCTCTCGGCCGGGGAGTGCGCCGCCTTCCCGGCGGGCGTCCCGGACGCCCATCACCTCGTCAACGAGAGCGGGCGCGACGCGCTCTATCTCGAAATCGGCACGCGCGCCTCCGCCGATCTCGTCACCTATCCGGACGATGATCTCATGGTGCGGCGCAGCGCGAAAGATGCCGCCTACACGCACAAATCAGGCGCGCCCTACGAGCTCTGACCTCAGGAAAGGAAACGTCATGAAGCTGACGAATTTCACCTATGACAAGGACGCGGACGGCATCGTCACCCTCACCATGGACATGCCCGGGCGCTCGATGAACGTGCTCTCGGCCTCCTCCACGGGCGATCTGGCGGCCGCCATCAAGGCGATCGCCGGCGACGAGAGCGTCAAGGGCGTCGTGATCACGAGCGGCAAGCCCGCCTTCCTCGCGGGCGCCGATCTCTCCGAGCTCGGGGCGGGCGGGGGCGGCGGCGCCAGGACGGAAGAGGCGCGCAAGAAGGCCGTGTACGAACAGATCCTCGCCTTCAACATGATGCTGCGCCAGCTCGAGACCATGGGCAAGCCGGTCGTCGCGGCGATCAACGGCACGGCGCTCGGCGGCGGGCTCGAGCTCACGCTCGCCTGCCATTACCGTCTGGTGGCGGACGATCCGAAGATCCAGCTCGGCCTGCCCGAGAGCAAGGTCGGCGTCATGCCGGGCGGGGGCGGGACGCAGCGCCTGCCGCGTCTCATCGGCCCGGCCGCCGCGCTTCCGCTGATGCTGCAGGGCACGGCCTCCTCGCCCGCCGAGGCCTTGAAGCTCGGCATCGTCCACAAGGTCGTGCCGGCGGACCGGCTCGTCGCCGAGGCGAAGGCCTGGATCAGGGGCGGCGGCGAGGCCGTGCAGCCCTGGGACCGCAAGGGCTTCGACGTGCCCGGCGGCGGGCCCTACAGCCGCGGCAATTCGCAGACCTTCGTCATCGGCAACGCCATGCTCCGCAAGGAGACGAACGGCAATTTTCCGGCGCAGGCGAATATTCTGAAGGCGGTCTACGAGGGCATCCAGGTGCCGATCGAGGCGGGCCTCAGGATCGAGAGCCGCTACATGACCGACCTTCTCCTCAATCCGCAGTCGCGCGCGATGATCCGTTCGCTCTTCCTGTCGATGCAGGAGCTGGGCAAGGGCGCAAGGCGGCCCGCGGGCGTGCCCGAGACGCGCGTGCGGAAGATCGCCGTCCTCGGCGCGGGGCTGATGGGCGCGGGCGTCGCCTACGTCTCGGCCAGGGCGGGGATCGACGTCGTCCTCATCGACCGCGACCAGGCCGCCGCCGACAAGGGCAAGGACTATTCCGTCCGCCTCCTCGACAAGGACATCGAACGCGGCCGCACGACCGCGGCGAAGAAGGAAGAGCTCCTCAATCGCATCCATCCGAGCACGGATTACGCGGGCCTTTCGGACGTCGATCTCGTCATCGAGGCGGTGTTCGAGGACCGGGCCATCAAGGCCGACGTGACGGCGAAAGCCGAGGCGGTCATGCCGAAAGGCGCCGTGTTCGGATCGAACACCTCGACGCTTCCCATCACCGGCCTCGCCGAGGCGAGCCAGCGGCCGGAAGACTTCATCGGCGTGCATTTCTTCTCGCCCGTGGAGCGCATGGGCCTCGTCGAGATCATCATGGGCGCCCGGACGTCCGATGCGGCTCTCGCCAGGGCCATCGACTATGTGAAGGCCATCCGCAAGACGCCGATCGTCGTCAACGACGCGCGCGGCTTCTACACCTCGCGCTGCTTCGGCACCTATACGCGCGAAGGCCTCGCCATGGTGTCGGAGGGCATCCACCCCGCCCTCGTCGAGAATGTGGGGCGCATGGCCGGCATGCCGATGGGCCCGCTCGAGGTCTCCGATTCGGTCGGCCTCGACACCGCGCTCAAGATCGGCCGGGCGGCCGCCAAGGATCTCGGCATCAACGCCGCCGACGATCGCGAGAACATTCTCGCCTGGATCGTGGAGGAGAAGGGCCGCGTCGGGCGCAAGGCCGGCAAGGGCTTCTATCAGTACACCGAGAAAGGCCGGACCGACGGTCTCTGGCCCGAGCTCCTCGCCTCGCGCCGCGAGGGCTGGAACTCGGAGGCCGACCCCGCCGAGCTGCGCCGCCGCCTTCTCTACATCCAGTCGCTCGAGACGGTGCGCTGCCTCGAGGAGGGCGTCCTCACCGACGTGCGCGATGCCGATGTCGGCTCGATCCTCGGCTGGGGCTTTGCGCCCTGGAGCGGGGGCACGCTGTCGCTGATCGACATCATCGGCACACGCCGCTTCGTCGCCGAATGCGACGAGCTCGCCGCCCGCCATGGCGCGCGCTTCTCCCCGCCCTCTCTCCTGCGCGAGATGGCGGAGAAGGGCGAGACCTTCTACGGACGGTTCGCGGGGACGAGGGACGCGGCCTGAGGCGGGAGCCCGGCCGTGCCGGGTCCGCGCCCCCTCGCGCCCGCCTTCCTCGATTTCGAGGCCTCCGGGCTCGGCTCGCACTCCTGGCCGATCGAGGTCGGCTGGGGCGTGCTCGGCGGGGAGGTGAGCTCGGTCCTCATCCGGCCCCATCCGCTCTGGCCCTCGGAGGGGTGGGACGCGGGGGCGGAGGCCGTACACGGACTGACGCTCGACAGGCTTCTCGCCGAGGGGCTCGACACCGCTGCCGTGTGCGACCGTCTCGATGCGGATCTTCGCGGGCGGACCGTCTATTCGGATGCGCCGGAGTTCGATTCGAACTGGCTCGGCGTGCTCTACCGGGCGGCCCTGCGCGAGCCGCCCTTTCAGCTTGCCGGCCTGTTCGACCATCTGGCCGAGGGGCATGGCGCGCCGGCGGTGCGGGCGGGCCTTGCGAGGGCGCGCGACGAGGTGCCGCCGACCCACCGGGCGGGCGAGGACGTCCGCCATCTGATGGCCGTCTGGCGGCTCACCGAGAGGGCCGCGCGCGGGGTACGGAAGGACTGAGATGGACGAGGCGCTTGCACGGGCCGAAGGGGCCATCGACCCCGACCGGCTGGCGGCCGAGCCGCCCGCGCCCTTCACGCGGTGCTGGCTCGACCTGCCGGACGGGCGGATGAGCTATCTCGAGGCGGGCCCCGAAGACGCGCCCGCGCTCGTCTTCTGCCATGCCACCGGTTTCAACGCGCAGACCTATCGCACGCTTCTCGCCCCGCTCGCGGGGGCCTTGCGCATCCTCGCGCCCGACCAGCGCGGCCACGGGCTCACCGAGCTGCCGGCCGATCCGGACGCGCTCGTCTCCTGGGATCTTTATGCCGCGGACCTCAAGGCCTTCGTCGCGGCGCTCGGGCTCGGGCCCGCCCTCTATGCCGGCCATTCCATGGGCGGGGTCGTCTCGCTCCTCGCCGGCCCCGCGCTCGGGGAGCGCCTGCGCGGCCTCGTGCTGCTCGAGCCGGTCATTCTTCCGCGTGCGTTCTACTGGGCGGCGCGGCTGCCCGGGCGCGGCCGCATGCGGATGAAGGCCAATCCCATGGCCCGGCAGGCCGCCCGCAGACGAGCGCTCTGGCCGAGCCGGGGCGAGATGCTGGCGGCCTGGCGCGGGCGCGGGGCGTTCACCGGCTGGGAGGATGGCGTGCTCGCCGACTACATAGCGGGCGGCACGCGCGCCGATCCGGAGGGCGTGCGCCTCTCCTGCGCGCCGGCCTTCGAGGCCGCGACCTTCGCCAGCCAGGCCCATCGTCCGTGGGCGGCGGTCGAGCGCGTGTCCGCACCCGTCCATCTCATCGCCGCGGGCGCGTTCTCGACCTGTCCGCCCCTCGTCACCGAGAGGCTCGCCCGCCGCCGGCCGGACTGGCGCATCGAGCGCGTCCCCGGAACGGGGCACTTCCTGCCCATGGAGCGGCCCGGGCTCGTGCGCGCGGCGCTCCTCGCGGCGGCCGGCGCGCGGCCGGGCTAGCGGCGGCGCAGCGTGCCGATCGTGTCCGCCTCGCGCAGGAGAAAGAGCGCGATCATCGCCCCGAGCGTGGGTACGGCCGCCCAGAAGAGATGATTGACCCGCGTGTAGGGGTCGAGCAGCGGCTCATAGGTCGAGAGCGTCGAGAGGGCGTGCATCAGCGTGAGGAGCCCGTAGGTCCAGGTCCTGGCAAGGCCGAGGACGAAGCCGATGAGGATCACCGCCTGCACGACCCCGATCCCATAGGAGGCCTCGAGAGGCAGGTTCTCCGTGAAGTAGAAGATCTTCCAGATGGCGACGGTGCTTTCCGGCTTGACGAATTTCTCCACCACCCAGACGGCGAAGAAGGCGAACACGCTGTAGCGGATGATCGCGAGCGCGATCGGGAGCTTACGGTCGGGCATCGGGTCCTCCCCTCGGGACGGCCCGGCGCGGGCCGCTCGAGCTGGAACGGACGGACGGGCGCGCGCCCCCCGCGGGGCTTTGAGGGGTCGGCGGAACCGCGATAGACTGGCCGGCGGGGCGCATCGGCGAGGAGACGAGGGATGAGGCTTTCCCGGCACAGGACGGCGCATCTTCTGATGGCGCTCGTGATCGGTCTTGGCGGTCCTGGGCCGCTCGCGGGGGCGGCCCGCGCGCAGGGCGCCGAGCGCTTCACGCTCGAAAAGCTCGAGGACGGCGCCTTCATCCGGCTCGACCGGGAGACGGGGCAGATCTCGCGCTGCGGCCAGCGCGGCACGAGCCTCGTCTGCGAGGCGGCGGCCGACGATCTCGAGCTCATGCGCGCGGAGGTGGCCCGCCTCGACGCCGATCTGGCCGAGGCGCGCGCGGAGAACCGCCGCCTGCGGACGGCTCTCGACGAGGCCGGCATCGAGCCGCCGGAGGGCACGGGGGGCATGGCCGACCAGCTTCCCTCCGAGGACGAGATGAAGGATTTCGCGGACTGGTTCGCCATGATGGGCCGCGTCTTCCGCGACATGCTGGACGATCTCGGCGCGGAGGAGCCCGAGCCCGCCCCCGCCCCCGACCGGCGGATCTGAGGTCTTGCGAAACCCCGCATGAGGCTGCCGGTGAAACGGCTCCCACCTCGCGCGTGCGGCAGCGCGCGGCGATCCTTCGGGGCTCGCATCGCTCGCTCCTCAGGATGACGGGCGGCTCGGGCGTCCGCGCGCAGCGGCCCTCGCGGAAGCAGGAAGCCGGGCCCCTCTAGAGCGCGAGCCCCGCGATCGTCATCCCCTGAAGATGGGCGCGCGTCTCCTCGGCGATGGGCACGAGCTTGCGCGTCTTGAGGTTGAAGGAAACGGCGATGCCGGCGGCGCTCGCCACCGCATCGCCCCGCTCGGCGTCGAGCACCCAGTGCACGAGCTGGAAGACCTTGTCCGTGAACCCCGCAAGGCCCGAGCGCACGGTGATGAGGTCCCCCGCGCGCGGCCAGCGGTGGACGACGACGCGGAACTCGACCACGGCCCCGCCGACGGGCTCGTCCGGCCGGTCCGGCAGCGCGTCGGGACGGAAGCGGCGGACGAGATTGGGCACGCCGTCCGAAATGGCGCCGATGAAATACTCCGCCCGCAGACGGCCATCGAGCTCGCAGGTCGAGGGATGGACGCTGCCGAGCCGCAAGGTGGCAAGACCGAGCGCGTCGGCGCGCGCAAGGCTCGGCGTGCCGGCGGGCGGATCGAGGCTCAGGGAGCGCGGGCCGACATGGCCGGGCGCCTCGACGAGGCTCGCCTCGATGCGCGCGCGCG
>JACAEB010000049.1 GCA_013389075.1 Alphaproteobacteria bacterium | reverse complement strand
CTCGCCGGGACGATGCGCGCCGACATCGAGCGGCTCGAGAGCGGCGAGGCCACGCTCGGCCGGCTCGAACAGGAGACGGCGGCGGCGCGCGCGGCCTATGAGGCGGCGGCCGATCACCTGAGCGCGCTGAGGGCCGAGGCCGGCGCGCGGCTCGACGCGGCCGTGGCGGGCGAGCTCGCTCCCCTCCGGCTCGAGAAGGCGCGCTTTCGCACCGCGCTCGCGCGCGAGACGGACGGTCCGGGTGCGGAGCATGGACGCGACCGGGTGCGCTTCGAGGTGTCGACCAATCCCGGCCGGCCCTTCGGCCCGCTCAGCGATGTCGCCTCCGGCGGCGAGTTCGCGCGCTTCGTCCTGGCGCTGAAGGTCGTGCTCGGCGCGCGCGAGGGCCCGCGCACCTTCATCTTCGACGAGGTGGACCAGGGGGTGGGGGGCGCCGTGGCCGATGCCGTGGGCGAACGGCTCGCCCGTCTCGCGCAGGGCCCCGGCCAGCTCTTCGTCGTCACCCATTCGCCCCAGGTCGCCGCGCGCGGCACCCATCATCTCCGCGTGGAAAAGACCGGCCCCGCCGCCAATGACGAGCAGGGCGCGGCGGAGACGGCGCTGACCACGCGCGTCGTGGCGCTCGATGCGGCCGCCCGTCTCGACGAGATCGCGCGCATGCTGTCGGGGGCCGAGATCACCGAGGAGGCACGGGCGGCCGCCGCCCGGCTTCTGGGCAGCGGGCGGCCGCCGCCGCCCCGCCGCAAGCGCACCGGCACGGGCTGAGACCATGGCCGGGAAGGCGATCCGCAGCGTGCCGGTGGGCGAGCTCACCGTTGAAGAGGCCGCCACCGAACTCGCGGCGCTCGCCGCCGAGATCGCCCGGCACGACAGCGCCTACTACCAGGACGACGCGCCCAGAATTCCGGATGCGGAGTATGACGCGCTGCGCCTCAGGAACAGGGCCATCGAGACGCACTTCCCCGAGCTCCGCCGCGAGGACAGTCCCGAGCTGCGCGTCGGGGCCCAGCCCTCCGAGCGCTTCGAGAAGGTGCGCCATGCGCGCGCGATGCTCTCGCTCGACAATGCCTTCGCGCCGGAGGATGTGGAGGAGTTTCTCGGCCGGGTCCGCCGCTTTCTCGGGCTCAGCGCGGAGGACGGGCTCGCGCTCACCGCCGAGCCCAAGATCGACGGCCTCTCCGCCTCGCTCCGCTACGAGGCGGGCCGCCTCGTCCTCGCGGCGACCCGGGGCGATGGCGAGACGGGCGAGACCGTCACGGCCAATGCGAAGACGATCGCCGACATTCCCCATCGCCTCGCGGGCCGTTCCGTGCCCGGGATCTTCGAGATCCGGGGCGAGGTCTATATGGCGCATGCGGACTTTGCCGCGCTGAACGAGCGGCAGGCGGCGGAGGGAAAGCCCCTCTTCGCCAATCCCCGCAATGCGGCCGCGGGCTCGCTGCGCCAGCTCGATCCCTCCATCACCCGCGCCCGGCCCCTGCGCTTCTTCGCCCATGGCTGGGGCGAGGCGAGTGCCGTTCCCGGACGGACGCAGGCGGAGGTGATGGCGGCGATCGCGGAATTCGGGCTTCCGGTCAATCCCTATTTCCGGCGCGTCGAGGACGCCGCGGGGGCACTTGCTCTTTATGCGGAGATAGAGCGGATCCGCGCGGACCTTCCCTACGACATTGACGGCATGGTCTACAAGGTGGACCGGCTCGACTGGCAGGAGCGGCTCGGCTTCGTCGCCCGCGCCCCGCGCTGGGCCATCGCCCACAAATTCGCGCCCGAACAGGCGATCACACGGCTGCGCGCAATCGAGATCCAGGTCGGCCGGACCGGCGCGCTCACCCCGGTCG
Organism: Alphaproteobacteria bacterium; assembly: GCA_013389075.1. Classification (GTDB taxonomy): domain Bacteria; phylum Pseudomonadota; class Alphaproteobacteria; order JACAEB01; family JACAEB01; genus JACAEB01. Next base: position 10,160 of record JACAEB010000049.1, on the reverse strand, counting down.
CCAAGCTCGAGCCCGTGACGGTGGGCGGCGTCGTCGTCTCCAACGCGACGCTGCACAACGAGGACGAGATCGCGCGCAAGGATGTCCGCATCGGTGACCGCGTCGTCGTCCAGCGGGCCGGCGACGTCATCCCGCAGATCGTCCGAGTGGTGATGGACGAGCGCCCGGCGGATGCCGAGCCGTTCGTCTTCCCCGACCACTGCCCCGTCTGCGGCTCGGCGGCGGTGCGCGAGACCAATGCCAAGACCGGCCGGGCGGACGTCGTGCGCCGCTGCACGGGCGGTCTCGTCTGCGAGGCCCAGGCGCGCGAGCGGCTCAAGCATTTCGTCTCGCGCGATGCCTTCGACATAGACGGGCTCGGGGACAAGCAGGTCGACGCCTTCTTCGATGCGGGCCTCATCCGTCAGCCAGCGGACATCTTCACGCTCGAAGGGCGGAACGCCTCGCTCGATCCGCCCTTGCGGGAGTGGGAGGGATGGGGGCCCGTCTCGGAGGCCAATCTCTTCCGCGCGATCGAGGCGCGGCGGACCATAGCGTTGCCGCGCCTCCTCTTCGCGCTCGGCATACGGCATATCGGGCAGACGACCGCGCGCCTTCTCGCGGCGAGCTTCGAGACGATCGATGGGGTGGCGCGCATTGCCCGCGCCGCCGCCGAGGATGAGGCGGCGCGCGCCGAGATGCTCGCCATCGACGGCATCGGCGAGACGGTGGCTCAGGCGCTGATCGGCTTCTTCGCCGAGGCGCACAATCGCGAGGCGCTCGAGGCGCTCCTGCGGGAGATCGAGGTCGAGCGTTTCGAGCGGCCGAGCGCGGGCAGCCCCGTCGCGGGGAAGACGGTGGTCTTCACGGGCACGCTCACGCGCTTCACCCGCCCCGAGGCCAAGGCCCGCGCCGAGGCGCTGGGCGCGAAGGTGGCGGGGTCGGTTTCGGCGAAGACGGACTATGTGGTCGCCGGCGCCGAGGCGGGCTCGAAGCTGAAGAAGGCGACCGAGCTCGGCGTCCGTGTGCTGAGCGAGGAGGAATGGCTCGCCCTCATCGGGGGGTGAGCGGCGCGCAGGCTGCCTCGGCCCAGGACCTGTCCTCGGCCGAGAGGTGTGGCCCGTGCATCGCGAGCACGCGCGCATGATAGGCATCGAGCCAGGCGCGTTCCTCCGTGCTCAGAAGCTCCGGGTCGACGAGGCGGCGGTCGATGGGCGCGAGGGTCAGCGTCTCGAAGGAGAGCATGGCCCGCTCCCCGCCCGGCGGCACCTCGCCCGCGCGGACGGCGATGAGGTTCTCGATGCGGATCCCGTAGGCGCCGACCTTGTAGTAGCCAGGCTCGTTCGACACGATCATGCCCGGCTCGAGCGGGGCCGCGGGGCGCTTGGAGATCGATTGCGGTCCTTCGTGCACGGAGAGATAGGCGCCGACGCCGTGCCCCGTGCCGTGATCATAGTCGAGACCCGCCTCCCACAGCGCCTTGCGCGCGAGGATGTCGAGCTGCATGCCCGTCGTGCCCTTGGGGAAGCGCGCCATGGCGAGGGCGATGTGGCCCTTGAGCACGCGGGTGAAGCGCTCGCGCATCTGTGCGCTCGGCGTGCCTATGGCGACCGTCCGCGTCACATCGGTCGTCCCGTCGCGATACTGCCCGCCGGAATCGACGAGAAAAAGCTCGCCCTGGCCGAGCGGGCGGCTCGTGGCGCGGGTGACGCGGTAATGGACGATGGCGCCGTTCGGTCCCGCGCCCGAGATGGTGTCGAAGCTGATGTCCTCGAGCGCGTTCGTCTGACGGCGGAAGGCTTCGAGCCGGGCCACCGCCTCGATCTCGTCGACGGTGCGCCGGCCCGTCTCGCGGTCGAGCCAGGCAAGGAAGCGCGTGAGGGCGAGCCCGTCGCGCGCATGGGCGGCCCGGATGCCCTCAAGCTCCACCGCGTTCTTGCGGGCGCGGGGCAGGGCGCAGGGATCGGGCGCCTCGACGAGGCGGGCGCCGGCGGCGGTGAGGCGGTCGAGGATCGCGACAGGCGTGGCCCCCGGCGCGACCATCACCTTGCCTTCCGATGCTCCGAGCCCGTCGAGCGCGGCGAGGAAGCTTCCGGGCGGCGAGAGTGTGACGCCCGCCCCGAGATGGGCCCGGAAGGCCGCGTCCGCCCGGGCCTCATCGAGGAACAGCGTGACCTCGCCATCGGCCCTGAGGATGGCGCGGGCGAGAAGAAGCGGGGTATGCGGAACGTCCCGGCCGCGAATGTTGAGGAGCCAGCACACGCTTTCGGGCAGGGCGAGGACGACGGCATCGGCGCCCGCCTCGGCGAGGGCGCTCGCGATCTCCGCGCGCTTCTCGGCGGAGGAGCGGCCCGCATGGGCGAGCGGGTGGATCTCGCCTCGGCCCGCGGGCGGGGCCGGGCGATCGCTCCAGATCCGGTCGACCGGATTCTCCGGGAGCGGAACGAGGTCGGCGCCCGCGCGGGCGAGCGCCGTCTTAAGCGTCGCGAGCTCGTCCCGCGTGTGGGTCCAGGGATCGAAGCCGATGCGCGCGCCGCGCCTCACGCGGGCGGCGATCCAGGGGCCGGGCCGGTGCTCGGGGGTCTCGAGGACCTCGAACAGCGCCGCGTCGGTCTGAAGCGGGGCCTGGGTGACGTAGCGTCCGTCCACGAAGAGGGCACCCGCCTCGCGCAGCAGAACGGCGGTTCCGGCCGAGCCCGAGAAGCCGGTGAGGAAGGCGAGCCGCTCGGCCGAGGCGGGGACATATTCGTTCTGATAGTCGTCTGTGCGCGGAATGATGAGGCCCTCGAGGCCCTCGGCGGCCATCAGGGCGCGCAGGGCCTTGACGCGGCCTGCACTCGCCGCGCGGTCGCTCTCGGTCTCGAAGCTCTGGAACAGGGTTTCTGGCTGGCTCATGGGGCAAGGTCCGGTGCGCTTGGGTGGGGCCGGCGGGGGCGGCTCAGCGTGAGGGCGCTCCATTCGCCCTCGCGGTCCGCCCGCGTGACAATCAGGCCGTGCGCGCGGTAACGGGCGCGGATCTCGCGTTCCTGCGTCGTGAGGAGGCCCGAGAGGACGAGCCGGCCCGCCCGCGCGAGACAGGCGGCAAGACCCGGCGCGAGGCGCAGGAGCGGGCGGGCGAGAATGTTGGCGAGGATGAGGTCATAGGGCGCCCCCGCGCGGATGAGGGGATGGGCGAGACCTTCGGCCGTCAGCACACGGATGTGGGGGCCAAGGCCCGCCTTGCGCGCATTCTCGCGGGCGACGGCAGTGGCGAGCGGGTCGTTGTCCGTGGCGAGCGCCCGCGCGGGAAAGAGGCGCGCCGCAGCGAGCGCGAGGACGCCCGAGCCGCAGCCCAGATCGAGAATGCGGCGGGGGCTCGCGCCCGGCGCCTGGAGCGCGGCGAGGCAGAGCCGCGTCGTCTCGTGATGGCCGGTGCCGAAGGCCTCGCCCGCCTCCACCTCGAAGGGGCGCAGATTGGCGGGCCAGCTCCGCCGGTCGTGGCTGCCATGAAGGACGACGCGCCCCACGCGGACCGGCGGCAGCCCCTCCTGCGCCCGGCGCACCCAGTCCTCGGCGGCGACCTCCTCGAGGGCGAGTTCCATCCCCTCCGCTGCTCCGGGCATCTCGGCGAGCCCGATGGTCATCCGCGTGCGGATGGCATCGAGATCGGGCGGGTCGAGGAAGAGCGCGGCGATGCGGTCCCCGTCCGGCCCCTCCGCGCGCTCGAGAAGGGCGAAGGGCGCGGGCTCCTCCAGCGCCTCGAGCAGGGCAAGTCCGAGGGCGCGCGAGGGAGCGGGAAAGCGCGCCCAGAGGCGCCAGTGGGCGGGGGCGAGCGCCATGGTCAGTGCCGCTCGAGAAAGGTGTCGATGACGCGCTTGACGCCGGAGTGCTCGAAATCCACGCCGAGCTTGTTGCCGTCGACCTCGACCACCCGTCCGTATCCGAACTTCTTGTGGAAGACGCGCTCACCGATCGAGAAGCGCGCGGCGGAGGGGTCGGAAGTGCCCACGAGCCGTGCGTGCCCCTCGATCTCGGGCGGGCGCCCGCGCGCGTGGCCCCAGGCGCCGCGCTCGGCGGCCGCCTTCATGCGCTGCCAGCCCGGACCGGGCGCGCGGCTCTCGAAGCGGGGCGTCTCCTCGAAGCGTGCGCCGCCCGTGTGCAGGCCCGGCTGGGTGACGATCTCGACGCAGTCGGACGGCAGTTCGGAGATGAAGCGCGAGGGCAGGGCCGCCTGCCATGTTCCGTGTACCCGCCGGTTGGCGGCGAAGGAGATGAAGGCGCGCTCCTTGGCCCGGGTGATGCCGACATAGGCAAGGCGGCGTTCTTCCTCGAGGCCGGCCTGGCCGCTCTCGTCCAGCGTGCGCTGTGAGGGGAAGAGCGCCTCCTCCCAGCCGGCGAGGAAGACGGTCTCGAACTCGAGCCCCTTGGCCGCGTGCATGGTCATAAGGCTGACGCGCGGGCCCGGATCGGCCTCCTCGCGCTCCATCACGAGGGCGATGTGTTCGAGATAGGCCTCGAGCGTCTCGAAGCCGTCCATCGAGCGCACGAGCTCCTTGAGGTTCTCGAGCCGGCCGGGCGCCTCGGCCGCCTTGTCGGCCATCCACATGGCGGTATAGCCGCTCTCGTCGAGCACGAGCTCGGCAAGCTCCGTGTGCCGCAGGGTCCGGGCGGCCAGCCGCCAGCGGTCGAGATCGCCGAGGAAGGCGGCGATGGCGGTGCGGGCGCGGGCGGCGAGATCGTCGGTCGTGACGAGCTGGCGCGCCGCGCTCGTCAGCGAGAGGCGCCCCGCGCGCGCATAACGGGCGATCTCGCTCAGCGTGGTGTCGCCGATGCCCCGGCGCGGGCGGTTCACGATCCGCTCGAAGGCGAGATCGTCGTCGGGCTGATGAATGAGCCGCAGATAGGCGTTGGCGTCGCGGATTTCCGCCCGCTCGTAGAAGCGCGGGCCGCCCACCACGCGATAGGGCAGGCCCAGCATGAGGAGGCGGTCCTCGATCTCGCGCATCTGGAAGCTCGCCCGCACGAGGATCGCCATCTCGTCGAGCGCATGGCCCCTGGTCTGGAGGGATTCGATCTCGTCGGTGATGGCGCGCGCCTCTTCCTCCGCGTCCCAGTGGCCGAGCACGCGCAAGGGGTCGCCGTCGGGCCGTTCGGTCCACAGCGTCTTGCCGAGCCGGCTCTCATTTGCGGCGATGAGGCCCGAGGCCGCGCCGAGAATGGTGGGGGTGGAGCGATAGTTCTGCTCGAGGCGGATCACCCTGGCATTGGGAAAATCGCTCTCGAAGCGGAGGATGTTGTCGACCTCGGCCCCGCGCCAGCGATAGATCGACTGGTCGTCGTCGCCCACGCAGCACAGGTTCATGTGGCCCTGGGCGAGGAGGCGCAGCCAGAGATACTGGCAGACGTTCGTGTCCTGATATTCGTCGACGAGGATGTAGCGGAAGCGCTGCTGATAGGTGCTGAGGACGTCCTCATGGGTCTGGAAGATGGTCAGGTTGTGCAGGAGCAGATCGCCGAAATCGCAGGCGTTGAGCAGCGACAGCCGCTCCTGATACTGACGGTAGAGATCGATCGCCTTCCCCTCGCCGAAGAGGCCGGCGTCGCCCTTGGGCACCTTGGCGGGCGGCAGGGCACGGTTCTTCCAGCCGTCGATGAGCGCGGCGAGATAGCGGGCGGGCCAGCGCTTGAGGTCGAGCCCCTCGGCCTCGATGAGCTGCTTGAGGAGACGGAGCTGATCGTCCGTGTCGAGAATGGAGAAATTGGGCCTCAGGCCCACGAGCTCGGCATGGACGCGCAGGATGCGCGCGGCGAGCGCGTGGAAGGTGCCCATGAAGGCGATGCCCTCGGCCACCGGGCCGACGAGGCCCGCCACGCGGTCCTTCATCTCGCGGGCGGCCTTGTTCGTGAAGGTGACCGCGAGGATCTCGGGCGGGCGGGCGAGGCCGAGGCGGAGAATGTGCGCGATGCGGGTGGTGAGCACGCGCGTCTTGCCCGTGCCCGCGCCCGACAGCACGAGCAGCGGGCCGTCCGTCGTCTCCACGGCGGCGCGCTGCGCCTCGTTCAGCGCGGCGAGCCATGGCAGGCCGGCGCGCCCGGGGGCCGCTGCGGGCTCTGAGGCGATGGGAGCGGACGTGAGTCGCATGATCCAACCAATCTAGCACGAAGCGCGAACAAGCGAAGGCCCGCCGCCTCAGCGATTGGCCTCGATGTCGGATTCGACGAGCGCGCGATTGTAGGCCCGCAGGGCGTCCGCATAGGTGACGATACCGACGATGCGGGCCTCCTCGCCGATGGTGGTGACCGGGATCGCGTCCCGGCCCCCTTCCTCGAGCAGCGTGAAGGCGCGGCCGAGCGTATCCGAGCGGGTGAGGACGGGCATGCCCTCGGTGAGGGCGGGCGGTGTGTCCACGGGCCGCATGAAATCATGGACGCGCACGCGCTGGAGATGGGTGAGGTGCAGTCCCTCGCGCACGTCGATGCCGCGCCGCTCGAGCTGCCAGAGGAAGAACGAATGGCCGAGCAGGCTGCGCGTCATCACGGTGCTGACCGACACCGCCAGCAGAAGGGCGATGGCGGTCTCGTAGTTGAGCGTCAGCTCGAAGGCGATGAGCGCGGTCGAGATCGGGGCGCCGAGCACGGCCGCCGAGACCGCGCCCATGCCGATGATGGCGTAGAAGCCCGGGCTCGTGACGGCGCCGGGGAAGAGCTCGCCGAGGAGGAGGCCGAAGAGCCCCCCCGCCGACGCCCCCATCACGAGGGAGGGGCTGAAGACGCCGCTCGCGAGCCGGCTTGCGAGCGTGATGGCGGTCGCGAGGATCTTGGCGAGGAGGAGACCGGCGAGCAGGCCCCAGCCGAATTCCTCCTTCAGGGCCGCGTCGGCGACGCCGTAGCCGACGCCGAGAACCTGCGGCACGGCGCGGGCGATGAGCCCCACCAGCGCGCCGCCGATGGCCGGCCGCAGCCAGAGCGGGGGATCGAGCTCGGAGGCGAGGCGCTCGCAGAGCTTGACGAGATGGATGAAGCCCGCCGCCACCAGCGTGCAGACGAGCCCGAGCGCGAAGATCGCGAGATATTCCGTGCTCTGCACGAGGTCATAGCTCGGAATGACGAAGGCCGGATATTCGCCGAGATACATGCGGGCGACGAGGGCGCCGGCGGCGCTCGCCACCACGATGGGCCCGAAGGCCCGCAGCGCGTAATGGCGCAGCACCACCTCGAGCGCGAACAGCACCCCTGCGATCGGCGCATTGAAGGAGGCCGAGACGGCGGCCGCCACGCCCGCGCCGAGCAGCGTGCGGCTCGCATTGGGCGACAGGCCCAGAAGGCCCGACCAGATGGAGGCGAGCCCGCCCCCCAGATGGGCCACCGGCCCCTCGCGGCCCGCGCTCGCCCCCGTGCCGAGCGCGAGAAGGGCAAGCAAGGCGTTGAGGATCGCGCCGCGCGGACCCACCTGCCCGTTGCCGACCGCGCGCGCCGCGATGAGATCGGGAATGCCGAGCGGCCGCTTCTCAGGCACGGCGAACTGGAGAAGAAGCCCCACCCCGAGCCCGCCGAGGGCGGGAACCGCGAGGATCAGGAGCCAGGGAAGATCGCTCGCTCCGAAAGCGCCGATGCGCAGCACATGCCGCTCGAGCAAGGTGAGGCCGAGATAGAAGGCAACGGCCGCATGGCCGACGATGATGCCGATCAGGAGCGCAAGCAGCCAGAGCGCGGGTTGGCGCGCGGCAAGACGGGGCAGCGTTTCGGCTGCCCACGCGCTCATCTGCCCCCGCGACTCAATGGCCATGGGCTCGCACTCTAGCGGTCCGGGCGGCAATTTCAGCAGCAGACCCGTCTGAATCACATCCAAACGACGAGGAGGTAGGTCATTTTTGTCACACTCCGCCTCTTAACCGCCGCTGCTAGCGAGCGCAGCTTTGACATGTCGGCAGATGAGACGACAAGTGGTTGCGCTTGAGAGTACGATTCTTGAGATTCGACGCAACACGCGGTGATCGGTCGGTTTGTCAAGTCCGTGAGTGGAATTTTGTCAAGGACTCGGTTATATATATCCAACGTCGCCCTTGTGCCCCGTTTGCGGCATGGAACGGTCCGATTGCTGGCGCGAGAAGAGCGCGCGCCGCATGAGATGGGTCAAGTTTTTGAGGCGCGAGGGACTACGGCAGCGCGGCATGTGCCGCATTTGCTAGGATGGAGAGGCTCAGATGCGCACGACTGTCGAGAACGCCGCCAAGCGCCTCTTTGACGGGGAGCATCCCGTGAAGGACGTGAAGCTGTTTCCGGGGCATAGCCGAGATATTACGAAGGAGCAGCTCGCCGATCAGATTATCCGTGTTATGGCTGAGATTGATAGCGGAAGCTTGGAGCTTCGCGAATTCACGGATAATGATTGATCGGGGGGACGATGAGCTACGGCGACCTATAAGACTATTGTCAGGGAATTGATGGAAGGATTAGCCGAAAGCAGATAAAGTAGAAACTTCTTGAAGTGGTCGGTAAGGAAAAAATTGCTACGGCCTTATCCGGATCTCTCGATCCGAGTATATGTCGTGGCCTTTATATATCCCTAAGTTCATCTCACCCCTACGCCCGGCAGTTTGGTTGCGACGTCGTCGTAGTTTCGCGACAGCTGGCCGAGAACAACTATTGTTGGGATCGATATATTACAGTAAAAGAAATGATGCACATATTCGATGGCGTCGCTGAGGCTTGCGATACTGGCGAAAAGTTTGATGCATTGTTAGCTGAATTTTCTATGGGAGATAACCCAAACAAAGGCGAGCCTCATATTGTTTCTGAGACAACGTGTTTCTGGCGTGCGCTCGGCCTATTTTGTAATGAGCGGAATCGAAAGGATTTGTTAGGTAAGACGTTAAGTGGGGAACTCACTCACTATGACGTCGCCTTGCGACTCCGCATTCCGGAGGCGTACGTTCAATTCCTATTTCATCCAAACTTCTCCGGTATAATCGAGGGTATTCGAAACGGGAATTGACGACGCATCATTGTATTGCGTCTTCTAATTATTGCTGCGGGTTGGTTCACATTTCGGAATATTCAATCAATCTCGAGGCGTTGTCTGCCTCGTATCTGCCGGAACCGCCTTATCCTCGCTCCCGCCATCGGCCCTAGACTTAACGAGAGGCAGGGCAGGTCGCGGGCCCCTGCCGGGAACTATTCCACCCAAGTTTCCGGAGATGAGGGATCCTTTCCCACCCATAGGAGACAGGTGCGTGACTCCATGCCCTCTCCCGCAGCGCCGAAAACGCGACGTTAACGACGATTGCCCGACACTCGCCGCGCTCTCCTCCCGCCGGCTGCCGGCGCGGGGCGGGAAGCCCAGCCGTCGAGGAGTTACCCATGGCGCCGTCCACACCCTCCGCCTCCGCAGCCCCCAGGGACGAGGTCCGGGCCCGGCTCGAAAACTGGCGCCGCCGCGCGGGGGCAGGGCAGGCGCCCGCCATCGAGACGCTGATGGCCGATCCGCGCCGCCTCTCGGTGCTTCTTTCCGTGTTCGAACAGGCGCCGGCGCTGAGCGCCCTCGCCCTCGCCCATCCCGATGCGGTGATCGAGGCCCTTGGGGGCGGGGCCGATCACATCCTCGACCGCACCGTGGCCGACCTCGCCGCGCTCGACCGGGTGACGGGTCCCGTGCCGGCCCTCTCGCGCGCCATCGCGCCGCTGAAGGAGCGGGCCGTCACCGCGCTCGCCTTCGCCGATCTCGCGGGGCTCAAGACCACGGAGGAGACCGGCATCGGCCTTGCCCGCCTCGCCGATGCCGTCACCGGCACCGCGCTCGACTGGCTCGTGCGCCTCGCCATCCGCCATGGCGAGCTCAAGCTCGAGGAGGGCGCCACCGCCCGCGTGCCCGGCCTTTTCCTCATCGGCGCGCGCCGGCTCGCCGGCCGCGAGCCCGGCTATTGGGGCCCGATCGAGCTCGCCTTCGTGATGGACGACACGACGCTGCCCAAGGCCGGCCTGCGCTGGGCCGACCGCGCCATCGAGCGCCTCGCCGGCGATCTCTGCGACTGCTTCGACGGTCTCAAGGATTCGCCCCAGATCTTCCGTGTGGCCCATGTCCGCCGCTTCTCGCCGAGCGCCCGCACGCTGGTCATTCCCGCGCGCACGCTCCAGGAGATGCTGGCGGCGGGCGAGCCCGCCCCCTTGCGCGCCTTCCTCGCCGGCCCCCCCGTCGTCGCGGG
>JACAEB010000099.1 GCA_013389075.1 Alphaproteobacteria bacterium | reverse complement strand
TAGCGGACCAACTCGACTGAACATCGAGTACCTGAAGAAAGTGTCCGAATTACAATCTGTCAATTCTTTTTTTCTTGGGGATATTAGTGCGAATACGTCGTGTTTCTCTCGGCCCGCCGAAGGTGCCGCAGCCGGCGAGCACCGCGGCCAGCGCCGGGACGAGAAGGCCGGACAGCACCCGCCGGACGGGGGATCTTGAGGATCGGAGCATGACGAACCTGCGAGGATGCGCGGCAGCAACTGGCCGTCACTGTGCCGCAAATTCACCCCATTGCGCCCTGAGTCTCGATCCCATGTCGAGCCTGACGCGCCGCTCCTGTCTTCTGGGCCTTTCGGGCCTTGCCCTGCCGGCCCTCCTGCCCGCGCCGGCGCGGGGCGACCCCGCCCTGCGCGAGGCCTTTCTCGAGGCGGCGCGGGCGCAGATCGGGGTGACGCGGATCTATGACGGCGCCTATCGGCGCCTCGACTATCCCCTGGGCGACGTGCCGGCCGAGCGCGGCGTGTGCACCGACGTGCTCGTGCGCGCCTACAGAGCCATCGGCATCGATCTTCAGGTGCTGGTGCACGAGGACATGCGCGCCGATTTCGCGGCCTATCCCCCGCTCTGGGGGCTCAGGGCGCCCGACCGCAACATCGATCACCGGCGCGTGCCCAATCTCGAGACCTTCTTCTCTCGCGCGGGGGCGCGCCATCCGATCCCGCGGGAGGAGGGGGGCTGGCAGCCGGGCGATCTCGTCAGCATGCGCCTGCCCGGGAACCTGCCGCACATCGCCATCGTCGGCGACCGGGAAGGCCCCGACGGCGTGCCGCTGGTCATCCACAATATCGGGCGGGGCACGGAGGAATCGGTCTGCATCGGCCTCTATCCGCTGACCGGACGCTTCCGCTACGGGCTCGGGGCCTGACGCCCGCCCGCCCACCTCAGCCCGCGCTCCGGGGCTCGAAGGGCGAGGGCGCTCCGGCCTTGACGAGATGGCTCACCGCCGCGAGAAGCGAGCGCGCATCGTCGAGCGCCCGATGGGCCCGACCCTGTCCGCCCACGCCGAGCGACTGGGCGATCTGCCCCGAGCTCAGGCGGGCGACGTCGACCCCTTGCGTGCCGAGCCAGGCCCTGAGATCGCCGACCGGCGGGCAGGGAAAGCGCGCGTCGAGCCCGTAGAGCGCGAGATTTTCGGCGACCACGAGATCGTCGCGGCCGTAGGCATAGGTGGGTGCGCCGCCCGCGAAGGCGAGGAAGGCCGCGTAGGCGGCCTCGAAATCGGTGCCCTCGCGCGCCAGCTCCTCGTTGGAGATGCCGGTCAGCTCCTCGAGGAACCGGGAGATGACGGGGTTGATCCGTGGTCGCACCAGTTGCGCGAAATGGCCGATCTCGCGACAGGTGCGGCTGTCCACGAGCACCGCGCCGATCTCCACGATCTCCCGGTGCTCTCCGGGGTCGGACCAGTTGCGGGCCATGGAGCCCTCCCAGGCCGTGAATTCGAGATCGTAGATCACGGCAACGGGCCCGCGCCTTCCGAGCACGCGGCGAATCACGTCAACTAGACTCACATCCGACCCCCGTGGTGCCGAGCCTCTTCAAGGTGCGTCGATGATCCCAGCCGATTCCAGCCATGGCCTGAGCCGGACCCTCGGCCGCGCGGCGCCTGCCGTCGCGGGGGATCGTATCACGACTGCGTCGCGCGCGCGCCCGTCCCGATCGTCTGCGGGCGCTGGGCTCTACGGGGCCTGTCCGGCCGTGGCGGCCCTCGCCCTCGCCTATTGGGCGCTGATGCTCGCCGCTCTGGCCGACACGGTGTCCCCGCTCCGGCTGATCGTGTGGTCGGGCCTGCTTCTGGGCGCGGTCGTGCATATGGGCGCCATCTGGTTCGCCCATCGGGCCGGGCCGGCCGCCCCCGTCGCCGGCCATGGCGACTTCACGCGCGCCCTGATCCTGCCCGCAAGCCTTCTCGGCGTGGCGCTCGCGCCCGTCTGCTATTTCGTGCCGGGCGGCGGCGAGGTCGCGGGGCTCGCGATCGCCGGCGGGATCGGCGCGGCCCTCTGCCTCGGCGGGCTGTTCACCGATTGTCCGGAGGCGGCGCTGCGGCTCGCCGGTCCCAGCCTTCTCAGCGGACCGCTCCTGTTCGCCGTGGGCGGAGCGCCGCTCGACCCGCTCCTGCTCGCGGGGCTCCTCGCCGCCGCGACCACCTTTGCCGGCGCCCTCCTCACCGCGCCGCGCCACCCCCTCTGAGGCTCGCCCCGGCTCTACTCAGGGCGCTGCGGAGACTGTATCGTGCGCCCGCCGGTCCCGGCCGGCTCGCAGGGGAGGAACCATGTCCGCACGCAAGGGCAGGACCAAAGGGCTCGACGAGGCGATCGCCGCCGCCACGGACGGAATGGGCACGGCGGAGAGCGCCGCCTTCAAGCGATTCGTCGACGCCATCGCGCGGCGGACCTCCTTCGACGACATCGATCTCTATCCGCCGCCCGCGCTCCTCGCCATCTGCGCGGGGCTCTGGGAGCGGTCGCGCGACCGGGCCGCGGGCGTGCCGCAGATCCATGTGGAGCTCGCCCCGTCGCCTGCCGGCATCGGCGAGGCGACGCTCGTCGACATCGTCACCGACGACATGCCCTTTCTCGTCGATTCGCTGCTCGGGGAGCTGACGGAATCGAGCCTCACCATTCTCCGCGTCGTGCATGTCATCGTCGAGGTGGAGCGCGACGCCGGGGGCAGGCGGACGAACTGCGGGCCCGTCGCGAATGGCGGTCGCGGCACGCCCCGCCGGAGCGCGGGCACGCGCGAGGCGGTGATGCATATCGAGCTCACCCCGCTCGCGAGCGCCGCGGCGCGGGCCGAGCTTGCGGCCGCCCTCGCGGTCGTGCTCGCGCAGGTCCGCCTCGTGGTCGCGGATTTCGAGCCGATGATCGCCCGGCTCGAGGAGAGCATCCTCGAGCTGCCGAAGGCCGTTCCGGCGGAAGCGCGCGAGGAGCTGCCCGAGACGATCGCGTTTCTGAAATGGCTGCGCGACGACCATTTCACCCTGCTCGGTGTGCGTGACTACCGCGTGACCGGCGCGGGGGAGATCCACGATCTCGAGGCGCTGGACGGGACCGGGCTCGGGATCCTCCGTGATCCGAGCGTCCGTGTGCTCCGCAGGGGCCGCGAAATGGTCGTCCTGACACCCGAGGTTCGGCAGTTCCTGAGCGAGCCAACCCCGATCATCATCACCAAGGCCAATGTCCGCTCGCGGGTTCACAGGCGCGTCCACATGGACTATGTGGGTGTCAAGATGTTCAGCTCCGGGGGCGAGCTCGTCGGCGAGCGGCGCTTCATCGGCCTGTTCACCTCTCCCGCCTACACGCGAAACACGGGCGACATTCCCCTCCTGCGCCAGAAGGTGCGGAAGGCGCTGGCCGCGGCGGAGCTCACTCCGGGCTCGCATGACGAGCGCGCCTTCCTCAACATCGTGGAGACCTTTCCGCGCGACGAGCTGTTCCAGATCGGACCCGAGGAGCTGGTGACGACCGGGCTCGGCATCCTCAAGCTCCTGAAACGTCCGCGTACGAAGCTATTCGTGCGGCATGACCGGTTCGACCGCTTCGTCTCCGTCCTCTTCTACGTGCCGCGCGACCGCTACAGCTCCGATGTGCGCCGCCGCGTGGCCGAGATCCTCTGCGAGGCGTTCGAGGGCGAGATCTCGGCCTACTATCCCACCTATGGCGACAGCCCGCTCGCCCGCGTGCATTTCATCGTGCGCCGATCGGAGGGCCCCGCCCCGCGGCCGGACATCGCCGCGCTCGAACAGCGCATCGAGGCGATGACGCGGGACTGGCAGGACGATCTGTCGGTCGCCCTCGCCCGCGCCGATCAGGGCATCGGCGTCGAGCAGATGGCCGAGTTCGGCCACGCCTTCTCGGCGGCCTACAGGGAGGCCTTCACGCCGCAAGAGGCCGTGACCGACATCCGGCAGATGAAGGGCCTCCTCGCGGCCGATGACGGGGAGAGGATCGCCATCCGCAGCTACCGGCTGCCGGGGGATGCGGCGGATGTCGTCCGTGTAAAGCTCTATCACCTCGATGCGCCCGTCACCCTTTCCGATGCTCTGCCCGTGTTCGAGAACATGGGACTGCGTGTGCGGGGCGAGGCACCCTATCCGGTTCTCGCCGCGCTCCCCGTGGGAGCGGCCCGGCGCCACGAGCGGCGCATCTACATCCACGATCTCGACATGCGCACGGCCAGCGGCGCCGATGTCGATCTCGAGGCGGTGCGCGGGGTGTTCGAGGCGGGTTTCCTCGCGGCCTGGGACGGGCAGGTCGAGAACGATCCGCTCAACCGGCTGACCCTGTTCGCCGGTCTTCCGCACCGGGACGTCATCCTGCTGCGGGCGCTCGCGCGCTATCTGCGCCAGACCGGCATCGCCTTCAGCTTCGACTATATCGCGCTCGGGCTCGGCAATCATCCGGCCATCGCGCGCGCGATCGTCGACTTCTTCCATGCGCGATTCGCGCCGGGCCTGCCCGACAGGGAGGCGCGGGAAACGGCCGCGCGCGAGGCGATCCTCGCGGGGCTGGACGGGGTGAGCGCGCTCGACGAGGACCGGATCATCCGCAGCGTGACGAACATCGTCGCGTGCGCGCTCAGGACCAATTACTTCCAGCCCGGCCCGGACGGCGCGCCCAAGCCCTACATCTCCTTCAAGCTGCGCTCCGGAGCGCTCGAGGAGCTGCCGCTGCCCCGGCCCTATGCCGAGATCTTCGTCTTCTCTCCCCGGGTCGAAGGCGTGCATCTGCGCTTCGGCAAGGTCGCGCGCGGCGGGCTGCGCTGGTCGGACCGGCGCGAGGATTTCCGCACCGAGGTGCTCGGCCTCGTCAAGGCGCAGCAGGTCAAGAACGCCGTCATTGTCCCCGTGGGCTCCAAGGGCGGGTTCTTTCCCAAGCGCCTGCCCGAGACCGGCTCGCGCGAGGAGATCCAGGCGGAGGCGATCGAAAGCTACAAGATCTTCATTTCCGGCCTTCTCGACCTCACGGACAGCTATACGCGCGAGGGCGTGGCGGCGCCTCGGGCGGTCGTCCGTCACGATACGGACGATCCCTATCTCGTCGTCGCCGCCGACAAGGGGACGGCCTCGTTCTCGGACATCGCCAATGGCGTCGCCATGTCCTACGGGTTCTGGCTCGGCGATGCCTTCGCCTCGGGCGGGTCGGCCGGCTACGACCACAAGAAGATGGGCATCACCGCGCGCGGCGCCTGGGAGGCGGTGAAGCGGCACTTCCGCGAGATGGGCCGCGACATCCAGTCCGAGCCCTTCACCGTGGCCGGAGTGGGCGACATGTCGGGCGACGTGTTCGGCAACGGCATGCTGCTCTCGCCCTGCATCCGTCTCGTTGCCGCTTTCGATCACCGCGACATCTTCATCGATCCCGATCCTGACCCCGCGCGCTCCTATGCCGAGCGCCGGCGGCTCTTCGGGCTCGGCCGCTCGTCCTGGGCCGATTATGATCCCGCGCTCCTGTCGAAGGGCGGCGGGGTGTTCTCGCGCCGTCAGAAATCCGTGGCGCTCTCGCCGGAGATCCGCGCCGCGCTTGGCATCGAGGCCGATCGTCTGCCCCCGGCCGAACTCATCCGCGCGATATTGAGGGCCGAGGTGGACCTCCTGTGGTTCGGCGGCATCGGGACCTATGTGAAGGCGCGCGGAGAGAGCGACACGGAAGTGGGCGACCGGGCGAACGACCCCGTCCGCGTCACGGCGCGGGAGCTCCGGGCGAAGGTGATCGGCGAGGGAGCCAATCTCGCGGTCACCCAGCGCGGGCGGATCGAGTTCGCTCATGAGGGTGGGCGGATCAACACCGACGCCATCGACAATTCGGCCGGCGTCGACAGCTCCGACCACGAGGTGAACCTCAAGATCCTGTTCAACCGGGCGATGGACGAGGGAACGCTGACACGGCCGGACCGGGATGCGCTCCTTGCACAGATGACCGATGAAGTGGCCGAGCTCGTGCTGCGCCACAATTACGAGCAGACGCTTGCGCTGAGCCTTGCCGAGGCGAGCGCGCCGCAGGACATCGATGCGCATGCCCGCTTCATGCGTCTGCTCGAGCGCGAGGGACGCCTCAACCGCGCGGTCGAGGTCCTGCCCGACGAGGAGACGCTGCGCGAGCTCGAGGACTGGGGCGAGGGGCTGACACGGCCCGAGATCGCGGTCCTTCTCGCCTATTCCAAGATCTGGTCCTTCGACGCCATCCTCGACTCCTCGCTCCCGGACGATCCCGCTCTCGAGGCGGACCTCTTCGCCTATTTCCCCTCCCCGGTGCGCGCCCGCTATCCGGACGGGATCCGCGCGCACCGCCTGCGCCGCGAGATCATCGCGACCGTGCTGTCGAACGAGCTCGTCAATCTCGGCGGCCTCACCTATGCCAACCGGGTCTCCGAGACGGCGGGGGTCAGCGTGCCGTCCGTCGCGCGCGCCTATGTGGCGACACGGGACGTATACGGACTGATGGAGCTGCACGAGGCGATCAACGGCCTCGATCTCGCCGTGCCGCCCGCGCTTCAGGGCCGGCTCCATCAGGAGCTGCGCATATTCCTCCGCCGGCAGACCTTGTGGTTCCTGCGCTATCGCGGGGAGGAATTCTCGCTCGAGGGCGCGGTGTCGCGCTACGCTCCGGCGGCCCGGCGCCTTGCGGAGGGGATCGAAAGCTTCGTCGGCGGCGAGGATGGCAGGATCCTCGCCGAGCGGTTCGAGCGCCTCGCGGCCGAGGGCGTTCCCGAGGCGCTCGCCCGGCGGATCGCCAATCTGCATCCGCTCGCCTCCGCCGGCGACATCACCGACATCTCGCAGGACTGGGGCCTGTCTCTCGACACCTCGGCGGAGGTCTATTTCCACCTCGGCGCCAGCCTGCGGCTCGACCGGCTGCGCGCTGCGGCCGAGGCCCTGCATGGCGCCGAGCACTGGGAACGGCTCGCGACGCGCGGGGTCATCGAGGATCTGTTCCGCCTCCAGCGCGCGCTGTCGAGCGCCGTCATTTCGCAGGCCGTGCTCGGCGGCGGCACGGGGCTCGACGCGGAGGGGATGATCGGGGCCTGGATGGACCGGCACGAGCGCGCCATCCGCCGTCCGCTCGCGCTCGTGACGGAAATGGAGGCCGCGGGGCCGCTGAGCTATGCCAAGCTCTCCCTCGCCGTCAATCAGTACAGGGATCTTGCGGCCGGCCCGGCGGGGCGGGCGGTCGAGGGTGAAGGCCTGACGGGGATCTGACCGGAACGCATCCGGTCGAGTGGAGGGGGTGGTGGTGGGCGGATCAGGGGGCGCGCTGGCGCACAATGCCGTGGGCGGTCCGGCGGCGCGGCCGCTCGGGCAGTATTCCTGGGCATTCTTCGATTGGGCGAACCAGCCCTATTTCACCATCGTCGGCAGTCTGATCTTCGGGCCCTATTTCGCGACCTTCTTCATCGCCGACGAGACGCGCGGGCAGGAGATCCTCGGTTACACGCTGGGGCTCGCGGGGCTCGTCATGGCCCTTCTGAGCCCTGTCGCCGGCGCGATCTCCGATGCCGCCGGACGGCGCAAGCCCTGGATGGCGGGACTGTCGGCGGTCTTCGTGCTTGCCGCGCTGGCGCACTGGTGGGCCGTTCCGGGCGCGCCGGACGGCATCTGGCACATCGCGCTCGCGGTGGCGCTCGCCAATGTCACGCTCGAAATGGCGGTGGTCTTCAACAATTCCATGCTGCCGACGGTGGCGCCGGCCAACCGGCTCGGCTTCCTGTCGGGCTTCGGCTACGGCATCGGCTATGTGGGCGGCATCGTGGCGCTTCTCCTGCTTCAGCTCGCCTTCTTTCTGCCGGCGGAGGATCTCGTGCCCTGGCCGCCGCTGTTCGGCATCGGCGCCGAGGGGCACGCGGCGGACCGGCTGACGGGCCCGTTCTCGGCGATCTGGTACCTCGTCTTCGTCCTGCCCATGTTCCTCTTCACGCCCGACGTGCCTGCCCGGGCCATCGGCGCCGGGGCCGCCATCCGCGAGGGGCTGGGGCGGCTCTGGGCGACGCTGCGCAAGCTGCGGCGCTACGGGAACATCGTGCGGTTCCTGATCGCCCGGATGATCTTCAACGATGGTCTCAACGCCATCTTCGTCTTCGGTCCCGTCTATGCAGCCGGCCTCTTCGGCTGGAAGAGCGGGACGCTGAGCGTCTTCGGACTCCTTGTGCTGATCTTCTGGGCCGTCGGGGCCTTCGCGGGCGGTGTCCTCGACGATCGTCTGGGTCCCAAGCGGACGCTCTACATTTCGCTTGCGGCTCTTATGGCAGGCTCGCTGCTCGGCCTCTCGCTCGGCCGCGAGTCGATCCTGTTCGGCCTTGCCGTGCCCGGGGTGGAGCCGGGCCGCCCGCTCGGCAGCCTCCCCGAACAGCTCTTCCTGTTCGCGGGGATCATCATGGGTCTTGGGGCGGGGCCCGCGCAGTCGGCGTCCCGCTCGCTGATGGCCCGTCTCGCGCCCGACGGGATGCTCACCGAATTCTTCGGCCTCTACGCTCTCTCGGGCAAGGCCGCGGCCTTTCTCGCGCCGGTGCTGATCGCCGTACTGACGGGAATCTTCGACAGCCTGCGTCCCGGGCTCGTCGTCATCATCGCGCTCCTTGCCATCGGTCTCGTCCTGCTCCTGCCGGTGAGGATCGAGCGCGCCGATCCCTGACGGGCTCTACTCTCCGAATACGGAGCGCAGGAACGTCACCGCGAGCGCATGGGCCTTCGCCGTCGCTTCCGGATCATGGGCGAGATAGGTGAAGTCGGGCAGGTCGCGCTGATCGAAGCTGTGATCGGTGCCCTCGAAGAGGTGCTGCTCGAGCCGCAGGCCGCGCTCCTCGAGCGGGGCGAGGCGGCGCTGGCAGGCCGCCACCCCCACCACCGTGTCGCGCGCGCCCTGCAGAAGCAGCGTGGGCGGAAGATGGGTCCAGTCACTGATCCGTCCCGAGGCCGCCGGTCCGCAATAGGGATAGGTGAGCTGCACCGCGACGACGCGCTCGAGGAGATCCTCCGGCCGGTCGGCGAGCCCCCAGGGAAGGGTGCCGTCCGGCACGCCCATCGCCTCGAGTATCGACCATCCGCCATGGCTCCAGCCGGCGAGCACGACCGGAAGGCCGCTCAGGGCGGGGTCGCGTCCGGCGAGGGCGATGGCGGCGAACACATCGCCCGCCCGCTCCTGGCCCCAGAGCAGCGAGCCGCCGCAGACGCGCGTCAGCGCCTCGGCCCGCCCGATGCCGCGCGGGGCGAGACTGTCCACCGTGATCGAGGCAAGGCCAAGCGAGGCATAGACCACCGACCAGTCCGTCATGGCGATGTTCACGCCGCCGCATCCGTGAAAGAGCAGGACGACGCCGCGCGGCGGCCCCTCGGGCAGCACGATGACCGCGTGGGGCGCGAGCGCCTCCACCCGCGCAGCAAAGGTCTCGCGCGGCACGAAACGTCCGGTGCCGAGACCGACGAGAACCGGAACGGCTCCGGCGATCAGGGTGAGGAGCGTCCAGGCGATGACGAAGAGACGCATCCCGCTGGCTCCCTGTCAGTGGCGGAAATGACGCATGCCGGTGAACACCATGGCCAGTCCGCGCGCATCGGCCGCCGCGATGACCTCGTCGTCGCGGATCGAGCCGCCCGGCTGGATGATGGCGGTGGCGCCCGCGGCGGCCACGACCTCGAGGCCGTCCGCAAACGGAAAGAAGGCATCGGACGCCGCGACCGATCCTTGCGTGCCGGGCGTGCCGCCCGTCTCGCGGGCCCGGTCCTCGGCCTTCAGCGCCGCGATGCGCGCGCTGTCGACCCGGCTCATCTGGCCCGCGCCGATGCCCACGCTTGCGCCGCCCTTCGCATAGACGATGGCGTTCGACTTCACGTGCTTGGCGATGCGGAAGGCGAAGAGGAGATCGGCCATCTCCGCCGCGCCCGGGGCCCGCCTGGTCACCACCTTCAGCTCCTCCGGGCGCACCCGGCCGGCATCGCGCGTCTGGGCGAGAAAGCCGCCCGCGACGCTGCGGATCTCGAGCCCGGGCTCGGCGGGATCGGGCAGCCCGCCGGCGAGGAGGAGGCGCAGGTTCTTCTTGGCCGCGAGGACGGCAAGGGCCTCTTCATCCGCCGCCGGAGCGATGATGACTTCGGTGAAGATCTTCGCGATCTCGCGCGCCGTCTCGCCATCGAGGCTCTGATTGAGCGCGATGATGCCGCCGAAGGCGCTGACGGGGTCGCAGGCGAGCGCCGCGCGGTAGGCATCCGCAAGGCTTGCCCCCCGGGCGACGCCGCAGGGATTGGCGTGCTTGATGATGGCGACCGCCGGGCCATCCGCCGGCGGAAATTCCGCCACGAGCTCGTAGGCGGCATTGGTGTCGTTGAGGTTGTTGTAGGACAGCTCCTTGCCCTGGACCTGACGGGCCGAGGCGATGCCCGCCCGCGCGGGGCCCGCCGCATAGAAGGCGGCCGCCTGGTGCGGGTTCTCGCCATAGCGCAGCGTCTGGCGCAGGCGTCCGGAGAGCGAAAGCCGTTCGGGGAAGGCGGTGTCGGCCCCGGCCGCGAAGAAGGCGCCGATCGCCGCATCATAGGCCGCCGTGCGCCGGTAGGCCTTCCCCGCGAGCGCGCGGCGCAGCGCATAGGTTGTCGATCCGCTCCGTGTACGGAGGCTTTCGAGGACCGGCGCGTAGTCCTCGGGATCGGTCACGACCGTCACATAGCGGTGGTTCTTGGCGGCCCCCCGGATGAGCGCGGGCCCGCCAATGTCGATGTTCTCGATCATCTCGGCATCGTCCGCGCCACGGGCGAGCGCCGCCTCGAACGGGTAGAGATTGACGACGAGAAGGTCGATCTCGGCGATGCCGTGGGCCGCCATCGCCGCCCTGTGCGCCGGGTCCTCGCGCAGCGCGAGAAGCCCGCCGTGAATGGTGGGATGCAGCGTCTTCACGCGCCCGTCCATCATCTCGGGGAAGCCCGTATGCGTGCCGACCTCGATCGCGGGAATGCCGGCGGCGGCGAGAGCCTTCGCCGTGCCGCCGCTCGACAGGATCTCGACGCCGAGCGCGTGCAGCGCGCGCCCGAGCTCGACGAGGCCCGTCTTGTCGGACACCGAGATCAGCGCCCGCCGGATGGGCCAGAGTCCCTCTTCCTCGCTCATGTCTGCTTCCTCACAAACAGCGTGTACGGACGGCATGCCCTCACGAGACCGGCACGCCGCCGGGGCGGGCCATGCGCGTGAGCGCCCATTTCACCGTGGTATCGGCGCCGATGCCGCCCGAGACGACGATCTGCCGCGTGGGCACCATGTCGGGCGTGCCGAGATAGACGCTTTCCTCGATCGAAAGCCCTCCGCCGGCGGAGCGGAAGATCCAGCCATCGCCGGAGGGCAGGCGGAGCTGCGCGCTGCCTTCCTCGGGCCGCAGATCGATGCGGACGGACGGGTGAAGATGGAATCGCACCGCGAAGGGCAGGGGCTCGAGATCGCGCAGATCCTCCGGGCTCAGCTGCTCGATCTGCAGGAGGCGGTCCTCGCCCCTGATGTCGCTGCCGGCATTGTTCATGTAGATGCGCCGCTCGTGAACGAGGCCGAAGGGCTCGAGATAGCCGTCGTGGGAGGTCGCGAGCCAGATGCCGCGCTCTTCTTCGTTCCGCCGGCTGAGCACCTTGGTGGGGCCGGCGATGACGCGCCCTTCGGACCAGCCGCCGAGGAGGCCCGTGCCGAGATAGCGGCAGGAGGAGGTGTCGGCCACGGTGAGGGTGGAATGGGCGGCGGTCGCGCGCATGGCCTCGGCCCAGCCGGGCGGCAGGCCGACACCCGTGCCGCAATTGGTGATGAGCCGTTCGGGCCCCACGGACATTTCGAAGGCGAGGGCGCTCGCATGCGCGCCCCGGCTCGCCCGGCCCTGGGGCGGGGCGCCCGTGTCGACGAGGATCACCGTGCCGCCCGCCGCGAGCCGCTGATAGCGCGCATGCGGCGCGACGCCGAAGGCCCGGCCCGATGGGTGGTGGCGCTCGATCATCAGCGCGATGAGCTCGCCGTCCTCCTCGCGCGCGCCGTTGAAGAGACCAAAGCCCCCGTCGCCATGGCAGAAGAAGCGCAGCATCGGCGCCATGCGCATCACCGTTCCGTACACGGCCTCGGGCATGGCCTTCGAGACGGCGGACATGGCGTCCTGCACGACGGTGATGTCGCGCAGGATGTAAAGCACGAGCGCGGGATTGCGGCTGACATGGCCGCCATCGGGCAGGATCTGGCGGTTGAGCTCGGTCGCCATGCCGTTGAGGCCGCGGTCGAGACACCGCCCGCGCCCGGGCAGGCTTGCCCCGATAAGGGCGAGGGCGGCATGCACCACGATGCGGCCATAGCCGGGGGGCGTGCCGCCCGCGATCGCCGAGAGGAAGCGCGACTGGGCGACGAGCGAGCCGAGAAAGAGCGTGCGGAACGGCTCGTCCGCCCCCGACAGGAGGAGGCGCGCACCCGTCAGCCAGCTGACGAGCCGGCGGGCGAGGAGCGGGGCGCGCCAGACGGCGGGCGGAAAGCCTGCCGCCGCCTCGATCCAGCTCTGGACGAGCCAGCGCGCATGGGCGCGCGCGTCGTCCTCGCCCTGGAAGTGATGAAGCCAGTCGAAGCCGTGCAGCGTCTCTGCGAAGAGCGGGGTGGGGGGCGCGGCGGTCCAGGGCGCCCCGCCCTCGGGGGTGGTGACGAGGCCGCCCGGCAGGCGATACTGGCCCGCGACGAAGGCGCGCGCGCGGGTGGGATCGCCCCGGCGCGGGTCGGCGGGATGATGCAGGAGCTGGCTCGGCTGGCGGCGCGGCGTGGCGAGCGGGTTGCGGAACGGGCGCACGGCCTCCGCGAGGGCGGAGCCAGCGGCATGGCTCAGCCCTTCGGCCGTAATGCCCGCAACATCGCCCAAGCGCATCATGCCGTGACCGGACCCTCTCCTCCCGGCGCGCCGCTCAGGCGGCGCCGCCTCTCAGCCCGTCCATATTGGACCTGTAGCGTGCGGGTCCACCGGCGAAGGTGGCGGTTCCCGCGACGAGCACCCGCGCGCCCGCCGCAATGGCGCGCGGCGCGGTCTCGGCATTGATCCCGCCATCCACCTCGAGTTCGATGGGCAGGCCGCGCGCGTCGATCTCGGCCCGAAGCGTGGCGATCTTGACGAGCTGGCTCTCGATGAAGCTCTGGCCGCCGAAGCCGGGATTGACGCTCATCACGAGAACGAGGTCGACGAGGTCGAGCACCTCCATCACGGCGGCCACAGGGGTCGCGGGGTTGAGCGCCACCCCCGCCTTCGCGCCCGCCGCGCGGATGGCCTGCAGCGTGCGATGCAGATGCGGGCCGGCCTCCGGGTGGACGGTGAGGATGTCCGCCCCCGCCTCGGCGAAGGCGGCGATGTAGGGGTCGACCGGCGCGATCATGAGATGCACGTCGAAGGGCAGGCGGCTGTGCGGGCGCAGGGCGCGCACGACGCCGGGCCCGATGGTGAGGTTGGGCACGAAATGGCCGTCCATCACATCCACATGGATGTAGTCCGCGCCCGCCTCGGTCAGCGCCGTCACGGCGGCGCCGAGGGCCGCGAAATCGGCCGAGAGGATCGACGGCGCGATCTTGATGGCGGACGGGTTTTGCGGGGAGGCGGTCATGGCGCGGCACGCTGCTCTATGGGGCCGCAACAGAGGAATCAGCGGCGCGCCGCCTTCATCGCACGGGATGGAAGAGGATTCAAAGGCTTGGGGGCGGGAGGGTCCCATCCTCGGGCGCGGCCCCCCCCCCCGGCAGGCTGGCCGGGGCGCGGCAGAGGCGGGCGATGACGGCCGGCCGCGGCTTTCGAGGGTCAGTGCGTGGCTTCCGCGGCTGGCGCGAGGTCCGCGACATAGCCGCGAAACTCGGCGCAGAAGCCGAAGGGGTTCTCCGTCCACCATGCCCGGAACCCGGGCGCGGCGAGAACCCGCCTCAATCCGTCTTCCTCGGCGCGCAGGATCCCCTTGTCGCCGACGCCGAGGCCGGCCTGGATGTACATGGTTTCGCACACATGCATGTAGGCGCGTGCCGTCGCGTCGAACCGCCAGCGCTCCTCCGCCGTCAGCGCATCCCGGTCGGCCATGCCGGCAAGCCAGATCTTCGAGAGCTCGGCACTCTCCGCGAACATCCGGTTGATCTCGTTGAGAGAGGCCGAAACGGCATTGTGGGAGGCAGCGCGAGTTGCCGCCGTGTTCTGACGAATCTGGATGCCCACGAAAATGAGCGAGGCGACGACGGCAACCGCGCCGAGCGCCTGCGAGAGGTCCGATAGCTCAGCGAGTGTCATCCGCGCCCCCCATTGCCGATGCGCCGATCCGGTGGTGCGCCTCGCAGGGTGTGACGCGCGCAAGGGGCTGTCCCGCCCGGGCCACCGGTCGCCCGGCGGATCCAACAGTACCAATGACGGGTGTCGTGCGCACCCGCAAGCGGCCGCCTCGAGGGATCGGCCACTGCTGCGCCCGCCGCCCGGAATCGTGCGAAATGGATGCAGGGTCAGAGGCCTGAGAGCGGGCGGGCGCCTGCCCTGTGGCCCGAACCCCTCTTCGGCGAAACGGGCAGGGGTGAGGCGGAGGCGGGCAATGACGGAGGGGGCACGGCCGGACGAGACGGCGGAAGAGGACGGACTCTACGATCCGCATTTCGTGAAGGATGTCTTCGACCGGTGCTCGGGAACCTATATCGCCTTCAGCTATCTCTGTTCGCTCGGGTTCACCGAGCGCTGGCGCCGGCAGTGCGTCGAGCTGCTCGACCTTCCCGACGCGGACGGTGCCACGGGCTATGATCTCATGGCCGGGACAGGGGAGGTCTGGCCCCATCTCCTGCGTCACCATCCCGGCATTGGCGCCATCACGGCGGTCGATATCTCCACGGGCATGCACAAGCGGGCGCTCGACCGGTTGCACCGCCACCGGGCTCACCGCATCGCGTTCATCGAGGATGACGTGCTGAAGAGCGCCCTCGCTCCCGAGAGTGCCGATTTCGTCCTGTCCACTTTCGGATTGAAGACGTTCAACGCGAACCAGCAGGCAAGGCTGGCCGGCCTCGTCGCCGAGGTGCTGAAGCCCGGCGGCCGCTTCGCCTTCATCGAGGCGTCCGACCCGGGGGGCTGGTGGCTGAGGCCGCTTTATCTGTTCCACCTCAAGCGCGTGCTGCCTCTGGTCGAGCGCGTGGTTCTCCGGGGCGCGCAGGACTTCGCCATGATCGGGGCCTACTGCACGCGCTTCGGCGACGCGCGGACCTTCGGCGACCAGCTCCGCCGCCACGGGCTCGACGTGCGCGACAGCCGGCATTTCTTCGGCTGCGCGACGGCCGTGAGCGGGAGAAAGCCCGACCGGGCTTCGAACCTCCAGCCGAGCGGCCCGGGCTGTCGGGATGGCGATCCATCGCCCAACCATCAGGGCGACGATCGGAACGCCTGACCTGTCGCAACGAGCGGATCGGCATCCCGCTTCGCAGGCGGTGTGGGGAGCCCGCCGTCCCGCCTCGTGGGGACGATCGCTTCGGGATCCGGCGCAATGGGACGAGGTCCGTTCTCGCGGGAGCGTGAGCGCCCGTCAGCCGAACCGGCCCCGCGCAGGGGGGCGGTCAGCACAAAGGTCTTCGGCTTCGGATTGGTCCGGGCATCTGGAGCGGGCGATGAGATTCGAACTCACGACCCCAACCTTGGCAAGGTTGTGCTCTACCCCTGAGCTACGCCCGCGCTCCGATGCGGTGGCGGCGGGGAGGGTGCTCCCGTGCCGCCCGGGGAGGTGATCTATTGCGCAAAGAGGGCGGGGATGCAAGAGAGCCCGCATCCGCCATGTCCGGGCCGGACACCCCGCCCTCGCCCTGAATTCGGGCGCGGGCGGGACCGCCTGCCCGTCCGGGGCGTTTCCTCTTGGCGCCCGGGGGAGTAGAACCCATGTCAAGGCCAGCCCGGACCGGGCCGGCCGGGCACAACTGGCAGGAAGAGGCAGGCATGATCATCGGTGCGGGGCCAGCGAAGCCCCAGGCGGCGCAGAGCGCGATCATCAAGGACACGACACTTGCGGGGTTCCGCGCCGACGTCATCGAGGCCTCGATGAGCGTACCGGTCATCGTCGATTTCTGGGCGCCCTGGTGCGGCCCCTGCCGCCAGCTCACGCCCATCCTCGAGAAGGTGGTGACGGCCGCACGCGGCGCGGTGAGGCTGGTCAAGCTGAACATCGACGAGGCGCCCGAACTCGCACAGCAGCTCCGCATCCAGTCCGTGCCAACGGTCTATGCCTTCGTCGGCGGCCGGCCGGTGGACGGTTTCATGGGGGCCCTGCCCGAAAGCCAGGTCGCGCAGTTCGTCGGCCGGCTGTTGCAGGGGGCGGGGGGCGGGCCCTCGCCCGTCGAGGAGATGCTCGAGATGGGACGGGCCGCGCTCGAGGCCGGCGATCCCGCCGGCGCGGCGCAAGCCTTCGCGGCGATCCTCCAGGAGGAGGCGACCAACGCCAAGGCGCTGGCCGGACTTGCCCGCTCCTACATTCTCAACGGCGATCTCGAGCGGGCCCGCCAGACGCTGGGTCTCGTGCCGCCCGCCTCGGCGGGTGACCAGGACGTGGTGAGCGCGCGGGCCGCGCTCGAGCTTGCCGGCACGCGGGTGGGCTCCTCCGAGATCGAGGCGCTGCGGGCGAAGGCCGCGGCCCATCCGGGCGATCCCGAGCCGCGCTTCGAACTCGCCAAGGCGCTGATCGGCGCGCGGCGCGAGGAGGAGGCGATCACCGAGCTGCTCGCCCTCGTGCGCCAGCATCGCCAGTGGAACGAGGAGGCCGCGCGCAAGCAGCTTCTCACCCTGTTCGAGGCGCTGGGGCCCAAGGATCCGCGCACGCTCGCCGGGCGGCGGCAATTGTCGTCGATCCTCTTTTCCTGAAGGGAGGGCGGTTCGTCCGCACCATGACCGATCCGGGCCGCAAATTCGTAAGCCTCGAGGATCTGCCGCGGACGATCCCGGTGTTCCCGCTCACCGGGGCGCTGCTTCTGCCCCGGGCGCGCCTGCCGCTCCACATCTTCGAGCCGCGCTACCTCGCCATGGTCGACCATGCCCTCGCCGGCAGCCGCGTCATCGGCATGATCCAGCCCCGGCCGGGTCAGGAGATGGCGCTGCGGCCCGAGCTCTACCCCGTCGGGTGCCTGGGACGCATCACCTCGTTCAACGAGACCGAGGATTCGCGCTATTTCATCACGCTCGGCGGACTTTGCCGCTTCCGTCCGGTCGAGGAGCTGAGCACGGTCACGCCCTATCGTCAGCTCACGGTCGACTACACGCCCTTTGCCGGCGATCTGCGTCCCGCGCCCGATGCGGATGCGGTGGACCGCGAGGCGCTGGGGCAGGTGCTGCGGAACTATCTGCGCAAGCGCCAGCTCGAGGCCGACTGGGACACCATAAATCAGGCGCCCTGCGAGACGCTGATCAATTCCCTCGCCATCATCTGCCCCTTCGAGCCGCCCGAGAAGCAGGCGCTCATCGAGGCGCTCACCCTCGCCGATCGCGCTCGCGCGCTCACTGCGCTCATCGAGATGGCCATCGCCGAAGAGGACGACGGCGGGTCCGACATGTCCGTGAACTGAGGAGATCTCCATGGCCGACGCAGCGCCCCCCGCAGCGCCCCCCGACGAGGACATCGATCCGCGTCTTCTGTCGATCCTCGTCTGCCCCGTGACGCGCGGCCCGCTGCACTGGGACCGGGAGCGGCGCGAGCTCGTCTCGAAGGCGGCGGGGCTCGCCTATCCGGTGCGCGACGGCATTCCGATCATGCTGCCCGACGAGGCGCGGGAGCTCGAGGAGCGCGAGCGCGCATGACCCCCTCCCGCCCCTGGCCGACCGAGATCCGCGTGCGTCGCGCGGCCCGCCGTCTCGAGGTGGATTTCGACACGGGCGAGACCTTCCTTCTGCCCGCGGAATATCTGAGGGTCGAGAGCCCCTCCGCCGAAGTGCAGGGGCATGGCGCCGGCCAGAAGACCATCCTCGCCGGCAAGGCAGGCGTCGGGATCGCGCGGCTCGAACCGGTCGGCAATTATGCCGTGCGCATCCTTTTCGACGACGGCCACGACACGGGCCTTTACTCGTGGGACTATCTTCACGAGCTGGGGCGCAATCAGGAGCGTCTTTGGGCGGCGTATCTGACGGCGCTCGAGGCGCGCGGGCTGTCGCGGGCGTGAGGTCTGAGCGGCCGCGTCGGGCGCCCGCTACCGCGCCTTCCGTGCCGCGACGCGCGTCTCGATCGCGTCCCAGATGAGGGCGGCGATGTCGGCGCCGCCGAAGCGCTTGATCTCGCGGATGCCGGTCGGCGAGGTCACGTTGATCTCGGTGAGATAGCGTCCGATCACGTCGATGCCGACGAAGACGAGGCCGCGCGCCTTGAGCTCCGGGCCGATGGCCGCGCAGATCTCGCGGTCGCGGTCGGTGAGCTCGGCGGGTTCGGGTCGTCCGCCCACATGCATGTTCGAGCGCGCCTCGCCCTTGGCCGGGACGCGGTTGATGGCGCCCACGGCCTCGCCCTCGACGAGGATGATGCGCTTGTCGCCCGCCCGCACCTCCGGCAGATAGGCCTGCACCACGATCGGCTCGCGATAGAGCTGGGTGAAGGTCTCGAGCAGCGATCCGAGATTCTCGTCATCCTCCCTGAGACGGAAGACGCCGGCCCCGCCATTGCCGAAGAGCGGCTTGAGGATGATGTCCCTGTGCTCGGCGCGGAAGGCGCGGATCTCGTGAGCGTCGCTCGAGATCAGCGTGGGCGGCATGAGGCCCGGGAAATGCGTCACGAAGAGCTTTTCGGGCGCGTTGCGCACATGGGCGGGGTCGTTGACGATGAGCGCGTCCGGCAGCGCGTGTTCGAGAAGATGCGTCGCGGTGATGTAGGCCATGTCGAAGGGCGGGTCCTGACGCATCAGGACGACGTCGACCTCCGCAAGATCGGTGGCGACCGGCGCCTGGGCCGTATAATGATCACCTTCCTGGTCCCGGACGCTCAGCCCACGGAGCTTCGCGATGGGCCGGCCGTCGCGCAAGGAGAGCTCGCGCGGCAGGTAGTAGCCGATGCGGTGGCCGCGCGCCTGCGCCTCGAGCGCCAGCGCGAAGGTCGAATCGCCCTTGATCGAGAGCGCCTCGATCGGGTCCATCTGGATGGCGACGGTGAGCCGCATGGGCGCCTCCGGGCAGGGATGGGGACCGCGCGAGTGTGGAGCGCCCGGGGCGGCCGCACAAGGGAGGTGTTCGGGCTGGGGGGCGTCGCGCCGGGGCTCAGGCGGGGCGGCGGGGGTCCGACTTCAGCACGATATGGCTCACCACCTCGCGCACGCCCTTGATGGTGCGCGCGTGCTCCGTCACGCGGTCGAGCTCGCCCGGCGAGCCGGCGATGCCGATGAGGTAGATCCGCCCCTCGGAGACCTCGTAACCGTAATTGATGAAGGCGACCTGGCTGTCGGTCGACAGGCGCGCGCGGAACACCGTCGAGATCCAGGTGTCGGAGACGAACTTGCCAAGGCCCGGCGCCTTGCCGACCTCGAGCTCGTCGATCACCTCGCGCACGCCCCCCGTGTCGCGGGCGAGGGCGAGGGCGGTGCGTTCGTCCTCCGGCGTGTTGACGATACCGGTCATCAGCACGCGGCCCTCCACCACCTTGAGGTTCACGCGGCGGGAGAGGTGCTCGGAGGCCTGCAGCAGCTTGGCCTCGAGTGAGGTCTGGATGGTGAAGTCGTCCACCGCTTCGCCCACCGAGCGCTCCTGCGCGGCGAAGATGATGCCCGTCACCCCGCCCGCAAAGAGGGCCGGCGCGCAGCCGGCAAGGGCGAGAAGCCCCGCGCACAGGCAAAGGCCGCGACCGAGAGGTGCGAGCGGATGCATGGGGGATCCCTCCTCCGGCGGATGAATGCGCAGCAGGGAGGATGGGCTGATTCGCCTGCCCTTTGGAGGGTTCAGCCGGCCTGCCAGGCGTCCCGCAGGTGACGGGGCAGACGTCCGGGCGCGATCAGGATCGCATCGAACCGGCAGTCGAGCCCCGCAAGGGCCGGGTGGCGGGCGAGGTAATGGCCGGCGGCGGCCGCGATGCGGCTGCGCTGGGCGGGCGAGATGCTTTCCCCCGCCGTCCCGAGATCGGCGCGGCGCTTGACCTCGACGAAGACGAGGCACCGGCCGCGCCGCGCGATGAGGTCGATTTCCCCGGC
Organism: Alphaproteobacteria bacterium; assembly: GCA_013389075.1. Classification (GTDB taxonomy): domain Bacteria; phylum Pseudomonadota; class Alphaproteobacteria; order JACAEB01; family JACAEB01; genus JACAEB01. The sequence goes on along the minus strand of JACAEB010000099.1, from coordinate 2,158 downwards.
CGGGGAGCGGAAGCGCGTCGCGAGCACGCCGTAACCCTTGGCCATGAGGTAGAGGGCGGCGAGGGCCTCTGCCCCGCGCCCGGCCTTCTCGTGGCGCCGGCGGGCCTCGGCGCGCGTCTTTCCCGCCTTCGTCACGGGCCCTCCTCCGCCCCGTCCCGCAGGGCGAGCGCGCGCGCATAGACCGTGCGGCGGGGGAGGCCCAGGCGGGCGGCCACATGGCTTGCCGCCTCCTTGAGGCTCATGCTGGAAAGGGCGAGGCCGAGAGCGGCGTCGAGCGCGTCCGCGCCGGCGGGCGCGGCCTTGGCCGGCGGGGCGATCACCAGCACGATCTCGCCCTTGACCGGCGCCTCGGCGATGCGGGCCGCGAGCGTGCCGAGCGGACCCGACAGGACCTCCTCGTAGAGCTTGGTCAGCTCCCGCGCGATGGCGGCCGGCCGGTCCGGGCCAAGGGCCTGGGCGAGATCGGCGAGCGTCCCCGCCAGCCGGTGCGGGGCCTCGAGGAGCACGAGGCTCGCCTCGAGCCCGGCGAGACGGGCGAAGAGGGCCGCGCGCGCCTTGCCGCGGGTCGGGGGAAAGCCCGCGAAGTGAACCTCCTCGGCGGGCAGTCCGGCCACGGACAGCGCGGCGGTGAGCGAGGAGGGGCCGGGCACGGCGAAGACGGGGAGGTCCTCGGCCCGCAGCGCGGCCACGAGGCGCGCGCCGGGATCGGAGATGAGCGGGGTTCCCGCATCGCTCACGAGGGCGATGGCCTCGCCCGCCCGCACCCGCTCGACGAGACCGGGGGTCTCCTTCGCCTCGTTGTGGGCGTGATAGGCGATCAGCTTCGCCCTCAGGCCGTGCAGACCGAGGAGCTTGCGGGTCTGCCGCGTGTCCTCGGCGGCGATGACCGACGCGCTGCCCAGTATGTCGAGCGCGTGCAGGGTGATGTCGCGGGCATTGCCGATGGGCGTCGCGACCACATAGAGCCCCGCGGGCAGCGGATCGGCGCCGGATGCGGGCTGAGGCGGTCGCCGGGGATCGGGGGGGCGGGCTGGCATTTACTTCCCATAGGGCCATGGGTAGGGTCGTGGCAATCATCGAGAGGGGTGCATCGGAGGTGGACGGCGACATGACCGGGTTTCCCGTTTCGCGCTGGACGGATGCGGCGCGCGCGCCGCGGATCCGTCCGCTGCCCGCCCTCCTCGTCCTGCCCCTCCTTCTGCTCGCGGCGGCCTGCGCCTCGCTGACCCAGTCGCCCGCGCCGGTGCGCGGGGCCCCGCAGGCGACCACCTCCACCGCCCCGGCCGTGCCCGCCGAGCTGCCGGCCGGAACCTGGACCGACGAGGCCCGCTTCATCCGCCCGCCGCACATGGCGGGCCGGCAGCCCGTCCGCGTGGGCCTGCTCCTGCCCCTCTCGGGCCCCAACACCCAGGCCGCCGAGATCGGGCGCTCGCTGCTCAACGCGGCCGAGCTCGCGATCTTCCAGGTGAACAATCCCGATCTCCTCCTTCTGCCCGAGGACACGCGCGGAGATCCGGACGGCGCGCGCGAGGCGGCGCAGCGGGCGCTCGATGCGGGCGCGGAGATCCTGCTCGGCCCCCTCTTCGCCGATCACGTCACCGCCGTGGCGCCGCTCGCGCGGAGCGCGGGCGTGCCCGTCGTTGCGCTGTCGAGCGACCGGGCGGTGGCGGGCTCCGGCGTCTTTCTCCTCAGTTTCCAGGCCGAGGACGAGGTGGACCGGGTGACCGAGTTCGCCGCGAGCCAGGGTCTCAACCAGATCGCGGCGCTGGTGCCGCAGGGCAATTACGGCCTGCGCGTGCAGCGCGAGCTCGAGGAGGTCGCCGGGCAGACCGGCGCGCAGGTCGTCAGCGTCGTTTCCTATTATCCGGGCGCGGAGAATTTCCTCGAGCCGACGGCACAGCTCGCCTCGCTCTACAAGAGCCAGGCGCTGCCGCCGTTCAATGCGGTGCTCATTCCCGAAGGGGGCACCACGCTGCGCGGGCTCGCCCCGCTCCTGCCCTATAACGACATCGACAATCGCGTGGTGCGCTTTCTCGGGACCGGGCTCTGGGACGATCCCTCGCTCTGGCGCGAGCCCTCGCTCTATGGCGGCTGGTTCGCCGCGCCCGATCCCGCCGGCCGGCGCGCCTTCGCCGCGCGCTATGCCGAGGTGCATGGC
>JACAEB010000085.1 GCA_013389075.1 Alphaproteobacteria bacterium | reverse complement strand
GCGGAGCCGGCGGCGCAGGCCCTCGGGCAGGGCCGCGATGGCGGCGGGGACGACCTCGCCGAAGATGCGCGCGCCCTGGCTGCCACCGAAGACGAGAAGCTCGATCGGGGCGTCCGGCGCGGGCGGCGTGTAGGGCGCCCGCGCACGGGCGGCCACCGCATCGCGGACCGGATTGCCCACAAGGCGGGCACGCGTCTTCGCCCCCGCCCCCGTCCCCGCAGGCGCGGGAAGGCCGAGCGCGGTCAGGTCGACGAAGGGCGCGAGCAGGCGGTTCGTCCGCCCGAGGATGGCGTTGGAATCGTGAATGAGCGTGGGAATGCGCCGCAGCACCGCCGCCGTCATGGCCGGGGCGGAGGGATAGCCGCCAAAGCCGATCACCGCCCGCGGACGCACCCGGCCGAGAAGACGGGCGGCCTCCGCGACACCGCCCGCGAGCCGGCCGCCGGCCTTCAGGCGCGCGAGCGGCCCGCCCGCGAAGGTGGCGGCGTCCGTGACCACCGTCTAGTCGGCCGGAAAGGCGTCGGCGAAGCGCCGGCCGCGCTCGTCCGTGAACAGAACGACCCGCGCGCCGCGCCGCTTGAGCTCGCTCGCCACCGCCTCGGCGGGGAACATGTGCCCCCCCGTGCCGCCGGCGGCGAGGACGTAGACGGGCGCGCTCGCGCTCGGCTGGGTCACACCGGCCCTCCATCGTCGAGGGCGGGACCGGGCCGGCGGCGCGTCAGCGCGAGGAGGAAGCCCATGGTCACGGCGAGCGCGAGGAGCGAGGACCCGCCATAGGAGATGAAGGGCAGCGTCATGCCCTTGGCCGGCAGGAGCGCCAGGTTGACGCCCATGTTGATGATGGCCTGGAAGCCGAAGAGCACGGCGAGGCCCGATACGGCGAGCTTGACGAAGAGGTCGCGCGCGGCCAGCGCCCGGTCGAGCCCGCGCAGCACGACGAGCGCGAACAGTCCGGCCACGAACAGACAGGCGATGAGCCCGAACTCCTCCCCCGCCACCGCGAAGATGAAGTCCGTATGCGCATCGGGCAGACCCAGCTTGACGTCGCCCCCGCCGGGACCCTGGCCGGTGATCCCGCCCCGCGCGAAGGCCGCGAGCGACTGGTCGATCTGATAGGTGTCGCCCGAGCTCGGATCGAGGAAGCGGTCCACCCGGCTCGCCACATGCGGGACGAACCGGTAGGCGCAGAAGGCGCCGCCCGCGGCCACGCCGAGCAGCCCCGCGCTCCACGACAGGGGCGTGCCCGCAAGGAAGAAGAGCGTCGCCCAGGCGGCCGTCACCAGCACCGCCTGCCCGAAATCGGGCTGCATGACGAGCAGCCCGAGCAGCACGGCATAGACCGCGAAGGCCGACAGAAGACCCGGAAAGGCGGGCCGCTCGAGGCCCCGCGCGATGAGGAAGGCGGCCACGACGACGAAGGCGGGCTTGGCGAATTCGGAGGGCTGGACCGAGATCGGCCCCAGCATCAGCCAGCGCTGCGCGCCGTTGATCTCGGGGCCGGCGACGAGGCACAGGACGAGCGCGACGAGGCTCACGGCCAGAAGCCCGAAGGCGAGAAGCTGCACACGGACGATGTCGAGCCAGGTCAGAAGGCACATGATGGCGAGGGCCGGCACGAGGAAGGCGATCTGCCGGACGACGAAATGGAACTCGGGCAGGTCATGGGTCCGCGCGACCGACGGGCTCGCCGCGAGCGAGAGCAGCGCCCCGATGCAGGCGAGCACCACCACGGCGCCGAGGATGGGCCGGTCGAGGCTCCACCACCAGCGGGTCATCGGATCCTTGCGCGGCGTCACGGCGTACATGCGGCGGTTCCCTTCTGCGGGTCGGCGGCGGCGAGCAGCTCGCCCACCAGCGTGCGGAAATGCTCTCCCCGCACCTCGAAGTTCGGATACTGATCGAAACTCGCGCAGGCCGGCGAGAAGAGGACGACGGGCGCCCCCGCTCCGGCGGCGTCTCGCGCGGCGGAGCGCACGGCGGCCGCGAGCGTCCCGCAGCGCTCGTGCGGAACGGCCTCGCCCAGCGTCTTTGCGAAGGCCGGCGCCGCCTCGCCGATGAGATAGGCCTTGGCGATGCGCGGGAAGAGCGGGCGCAGCGGCTCGATGCCGCCTTCCTTGGGCACGCCGCCCGCGATCCACAGGATCCTGTCGAAGGCGAGCAGCGCCTTCTCGGCCGCATCCGCGTTGGTGGCCTTGGAATCGTTGACGTAGACGGTGGCGCCGATGCGGGCCACCTGCTCCATGCGGTGCGCAAGTCCGGGGAAGCTGAGGAAGGCCTCCTCGAAGCGCGCGCCGTCGGGAAGGAAGGGGCGGCAGAGCCCGTAGGCGACCGCCGCGTTCTGCCAGTTATGGGCACCCCGGAGCGTCGGGCAGGCATTGAGGTCGGCGATCGTCTGGACCGTGGGACCCGTGCGGTCGTAGAGGATCCCGCCGAGCACCGCGATGCCCGAGCCCACCGACCGGCCGATGGACACGGGCACGACGCGCGGCCCCTCGCGCAGGCGCCCCAGCGCCGCGCAGATCCCCTCCGCCCGCGGATCGTCGACGCCCACCACCGCGACGTCCGAGGGGCCCTGCCCGCGGAAGAGCCGTGACTTGGCGGCGACATAGCCCGCCATGTCGCCGTGACGGTCGAGATGATCGGGGCTGATGTTGAGAAGCGCGGCGGCGTCGGGCGCGAGGCTCTGGGTCAGGTCGAGCTGGTAGCTCGACAGCTCGAGCACATAGGCCCCGCCCGCCGGCGCGGGTTCAAGGCCCAGCGCCGCCTCGCCGATATTGCCGCCCACGCGCGCGGGGCAGCCGAGCCGGTTGAGGAGATGGCCGGTGAGCGCCGTCGTGGTCGACTTCCCGTTCGTCCCGGTGATGCCGATGACGCGGGCGGAGCGTTCCGCCTTCGGCCCGAGCGCCCGGGCGAAGAGCTCGATGTCGCCGATCACCTCGACGCCGGCCGCCCGCGCCGCGCTCACGATGGGATGGGGCGCGGGATGGGTGAGCGGCACACCCGGCGACAGGACGAGGCTTGCGAGCGCGGACCAGTCGAGCGCCTCGGGCGGCTGCACGCGCGCGCCCGCCCGCGCGGCCTCGGTGCGCGCGCCGTCGCGGTCGTCCCAGGCGAGAACCTCCGCGCCCCCCGCCACGAGCGCGCGGATGGCGGCAAGGCCCGAGCGCGCCAGTCCGAAGACGGCGACCTTCTGTCCTTCCATGCCCCGCGCGACGATCATCCGCTCCTCACCTCAGCTTCAGAGTGGCAAGACCGATCAGGGCGAGGATGACCGAGATGATCCAGAAGCGGATCACGATGGTCGGCTCCTTCCAGCCCAGCTGCTCGAAATGGTGATGCACGGGCGCCATCCGGAAGATGCGCTTGCCGGTCATCTTGAAGGAGGCGACCTGCACGATCACCGAGATCGCCTCGAAGACGAAGAGCCCGCCGATGATGCCGAGCACGAGCTCGTGCTTGGTGACCACGGCGATGGCGCCGAGCGCGCCGCCGAGCGACAGCGAGCCCGTGTCGCCCATGAACACCATGGCCGGCGGGGCGTTGAACCAGAGAAATCCGAGCCCCGCCCCGAGGATCGAGCCGCAGAAGATGGCGAGCTCGCTCGTGCCCGGCACGCGATGGATCTGCAGATAGTCCGCATAGACCGCACTGCCGACCACATAGGCGATGAGCCCGAAGCTCGCGGCCGCCACCATCACGGGCACGATGGCGAGGCCGTCGAGCCCGTCGGTGAGATTGACGGCGTTGGAGGCGCCCACCACCACGAGCGCGCCGAAGAGGAGGATGCCGAAGCCGAGCGGGATCAGGAGATCCTTGAAGAAGGGCAGCGCGAGGCCCGTCGCCAGCGGTTCGGGGCTCAGCTTCATCGCCCAGAAGACGGCGATGAAGGCGATGAGGAACTGCAGCACCAGCTTGCCCCGGCCCGACAGGCCCGCCGAGGTCCGCCGCGTCACCTTGCGGTAGTCGTCGACGAAGCCGATGGCCCCGTAGCCCAGCGTGACGAAGAGGACGAGCCAGACATGGCGGTTCGTGAGATCGGCCCAGAGGAGCGTCGAGATCGTCATGGCCGACAGGATCAGGAAGCCGCCCATGGTGGGCGTGCCCGCCTTGGTGAGGAGGTGGCTCTGCGGCCCGTCCTCGCGGATCGGCTGGCCCTGCGCCTGCTTGGCCCTGAGCCAGCGGATGAAGCGCGGACCGAAGACGAAGCAGACGATCAGCGCGGTGAGGATCGCCCCGCCCGTCCGGAAGGTCTGATACTTGAAGACGTTGAAGAGCTGGAACTCGTCCGCAAGGGGCACGAGCAGGTGGTACAGCATGGATCAGGCTCCCCCGGAGCGGCTGCGGCCGGCACGCAATCCCCTCATGGCCGGCCGGGCGGTGAAGGTGTGACGAGGCCTTCCATCTGCGTCAAGCGCGGCAAGATGATGACGGGGGCAAGGCACGGTGCGGACAGGGCCCTCAGCCATGAGCCTCTCCCCTCGCCCGGGCCGCCGCCGCGCGCGCGGTCTGCGCGTCGGAGAAGGGCAGCGTGCGCTCGCCCACGATCTGGCCGCTTTCATGGCCCTTGCCGGCGATGACGAGGACATCGCCCCGCCCCAGCCCGGCGAGCGCCGCCTCGATGGCCTCCGCCCGGTCGCCGATCTCGCGCGCCCCGGGGCAGGCCGCGAGGATGGCGGCGCGGATCGACGCGGGCTCCTCCCCGCGCGGATTGTCGTCGGTCACGATCACCGCGTCGGCGAAGGCCTTAGCCGCGGCGCCCATCAGCGGTCGCTTGCCCCGGTCGCGGTCGCCGCCGGCGCCGAAGACGACATGGAGCCGCCCGGTCACATGCGGCCGCAGGGCCTTGAGGACGGTCTCGAGCGCATCGGGCGTGTGCGCATAGTCGACGAAGACGGGCGCCCCGCCCGGACCCTCGGCCACCTTGTCCATGCGGCCCGGCGCTCCGGCAAGCTGTTGCAGCGCCCCGAAGACGGCGTCGGCCTCCCCGCCCGTGGCGAGCGCGAGCCCGGCCGCGACGAGCGCGTTATAGGCCTGGAAGCCGCCATAGAGCGGCAGGTCGAGCGCACGCATGCGGCCCGCGTGGCCGATGTCGATCCCGAGCCCGCGCGCATGGGTGCGCAGGCTGAGAAGGGCGATGTCCGTACCCGGACCGCCCACGGTGAGGCAGGCGAGCCCGCGCCGCCGCACCGCCTCGAGGAAGGCGGGAGCCCCCGCGCCGGCCGCATTGATGACCGCCGTTCCGCCCGGATCGAGACACTCCGTGAACAGACGGAGCTTGGCGTCGCGATAGGCCTCCATCGTGCCGTGATAGTCGAGATGGTCGCGCGTGAGATTGGTGAAGCCGGCCGCGGCGAGCCGGACGCCGTCGAGCCGGTGCTGATCGAGCCCGTGGCTCGAGGCCTCGATGGCGAGGCGCCCGATCCCCGCCCCGGCGAGGTCGGCAAGAAGGGCGTGCAGGGCCACCGGATCGAGCGTCGTCAGCCCCGGCACCGCGCGCTCGACCCCCGCGGGCGCCCGCAGGCCGATCGTGCCGAGGCTCGCGGCGCGCGCGCCGAGCGCGGTCCAGATCTGGCGGGTGAACTCGGCCACCGACGTCTTGCCGTTGGTGCCCGTGACGGCGACCACGGTCTCGGGCTGGGCGGCATGGAACCGCGCGGCGAGACGGGCGAGCGCCGCCCGCGGGTCGTCGGCGAGAAGGACGATGCCGCCCTCGCCGGCCTCGGGCGCGGGCGGG
>JACAEB010000060.1 GCA_013389075.1 Alphaproteobacteria bacterium | reverse complement strand
GCTCTGCGCCGATCTCGCGCCGGGCGCCGAACCCACCCGCCTCAGCCCCGGCGGGCTCGAGGAGATGGCGGCCCGCCTCGCCGAAGCCGATCTTCTCGTCAACACGACGAGCGTCGGCCTGGCGGGCGAAGCCTGGACGCTGCCGCTCGATCCCCTGCCCGACCGGGCGCTCGTCGTGGACATCGTCTATGCCCCGCTCGAGACCCCGCTCCTTCGGGCCGCGCGCGCCCGGGGCCTCAGGACCCTCGACGGGCTCTGGATGCTGCTGCACCAGGCGCGGCCGGGCTTCGCCGCCTGGTTCGGGCGTGACCCCGAGGCCGACGAGGCCCTCCACGCCCGCATCGCCGCGACACTCTGAGGGACCGGGAGACGGCATGCGCATCATCGGGCTGACGGGTTCCATCGGCATGGGCAAGACGGAAACCGCCCGCATGTTCGCGCGGGCGGGCGTGCCGGTCTTCGATTCCGATGCCGCCGTCCATGCGCTCTACGCCCCGGGCGGGGCGGCGGTCGGGCCCATTCTCGCGGCCTTTCCGGGGACCGGCAGCCCCGGAACCGGCATCGATCGCAGCCTCCTGTCAAAAGCGGTGATGTCCGAACCGGATGCCTTCCGCCGGCTCGAGGCGATCATCCATCCGCTGGTGGCCGCGGCCCAGCGCGACTGGCTCGCCGCCCGGCGGGCCGAGGGCGCCGAGTTCGCGCTCCTCGACATTCCGCTCCTCTTCGAGACCGGCGGGCACACGCGCTGCGATGCGGTGGTGGTGGTGAGCGCCCCGCCCGATGTGCAGCGGGCCCGCGTCCTCGCCCGCCCGGGCATGACTCCGGAGAAGCTTGACAGTATTCTGTCAAAGCAGCTCGCCGATCATGAGAAGCGGGCGCGCGCCGACTTCATCATCGAGACCGACAAGGGGCTCGCCGCCGCCGAGGCCGACGTGCATGCGGTCCTCGCGCGCCTCAGGGCGGCAGACCGCGGCCGCTAGATCGGCTAGTCTTGCCTCGACGCCAGCCGGGAGGGATCGCCATGCGGGAAATCGTGCTCGACACCGAGACGACGGGTCTTGACCCCGCGAGCGGGGACAGGATCCTCGAGATCGGCTGTCTCGAACTCAACCACCACGTCCCCACGGGGCGGCGCCTGCACCACCTCATCAATCCCGAGCGTCAGGTCTCGCAGGGCGCGCTCGACGTGCACGGGCTGTCGAACGAGCTGCTCGCGGGCAAGCCCGTCTTCGCCGAGATTGTGGACGAGCTTCTCGCCTTCATCGGCGAGGACCGGCTCGTGATCCACAATGCCGAGTTCGACATGAAATTTCTCAATGCGGAGTTCGCCCGGCTCGGGCGCCCGCCCCTGCCGATGAGCCGGGCGATCGACACGCTGCGCCTCGCCCGCCAGACCTTTCCGGGCGCGCCCGCCTCGCTCGACGCGCTCTGCAAGCGCTTCGGCGTCGACAATTCGGCCCGCGAGCTGCACGGAGCGCTCCTCGATGCCGAGCTTCTGGCCGAGGTCTATCTCGAGCTGAAGGGCGGCCGCCAGCCCGTGCTCATCGCGGGCGAAGACGGGACGGGCGAGGACATGCGCATCCTCGCCGAGGTGCCCGCGCGCCGGCGACCTGCCCCGCTCCTGCGCGAGCCGACCGCCGAGGAGGCGGCGATCCATGCCGCGTTCATCGCGCAGGAACTCGGCGAGAAGGCGTTCTGGCGGCGCTATCTGATGGCAGGTCCCGAGGCGGGCTGAGCCCCGTCAGCCATTGGCGGCGGGGCCGGGTCCGGCCGCCGCGGCCGCCTGCCGCCGGGCGGCCTGCGCGCGATAGAGGCTCACGAAATCGATCGGCTCGAGCAGCAGCGGCGGGTAGCCGCCATCGGCCGTCGCATCCGAGAGGACGCGCCGGGCGAAGGGGAAAAGAAGGCGCGGGCATTCGATGAGGAGGATCGGCTCCAGCGCCTCGTTCGGCACGCTCGAGATCTCGAACAGGCCGCCATAGACGAGCTCGGCGAGGAAGACCGTCGCATCGCCCCGCGTCGCGCTCGCCGAGATCCGCAGATCGGATTCGAAGAGTCCGTCCTCGCGCCGGCGCGACTGGACATCGACATTGATCTCGACCTGCGGCGCGGTCTGCCCCGCGGCGAGCGAATCCGGGGCGGCCGGGCTCTCGAAGGACAGATCCCGCACATACTGGGCCAGCACGCGGAGCTGGGCGGAGAGACCGGCGGGACGCGCGCCGGCCGCAGGGGCCTCGCCATTGGTGCCCATGGGCGTGCGGGAGCTGCTCTCGCTCATGCTGGTTTCCTTCCTGGCTCCTCGGGGAGGTCCGCCTGCGAACGGGGGGCGGGCCGATGTCGTGGCGCTCTGTGCCGAGGGCGGGCATCTAGCACGGGCACAAGAGGGTGACAAGGAAGCCCGCCCGGGGCCTTCCGAGCTTGTCATCCGGGCCCGCCTCACCAATTTGAAAGGCAGGCGGGCTAGCCTGTGTCCGTCCGGCTGTCCCGGCAGCCGGCCGGAACGCCGGGGAAAAGTGCCGGTTGCCCAGATAGGACGCGGGATCTCTGGACCGGAGAGCGGCTGACCGTTACGCTGTGCGGACGGCTCGGGACCGGGCAGGAACCGGCCGCGGGCTGGAACGGGAACGGACGTCGGGGCACTGAGTGGGCACTGAGTTGGGTAAGCGCGCGAGGATCCACCCATCATGAACCAAGATGTGAACGTGTTCAGCATCCTGATCCTGGCGCTCCTTGCGGGCTTCATCCTCTATCAGTTCTGGCGCGTGCTGGGCCGGCGGACGGGCAGCGAGCGCGCCCGGCCGAACCCCTATGCCGCGCGCGAGAAGGTCGAGCATGCGGGCGCCGCCGAAGGCGAACGCGTGCGTCCCGTCGGCGCGCCGCCCGCGACCGGCCGCACCGAAAAGGCGCCCGTGACCAGCGTCGCCCCGGCCGGATCGCCCCTCGCCGCGGCCCTGACGGAAATCGAGCTCGCCGATCGCGGCTTCGATGTGGGCAGCTTCCTCGATGGCGCGCGCCAGGCCTACGAGATGATCGTGATGGCCTTCAGCGAAGGCGACCGGGCGACGCTGCGCGATCTGCTGGCTGACGATCTCTACGAGGACTTCGCCTCCGCCATCGCCGCGCGCGAGAGCGCCGGCGAAAGTCTCGAGACCACCTTCGTCGGCCTCGTCGAGGCCAAGATCACCGCCGCGCGGATGGAGGGCTCGGTGGCCGAGATCACGCTGCGGTTCGTCAGCGAGATCATTCGCAGCCGGCGCAACGCCAATGGCGCCGTGGTCGAGGGCGATCCCACCAGCGTGCAGCGCGTGACCGATGTGTGGACCTTCGCGCGCGACACGCGGGCGGGCGATCCCAACTGGCTCCTCGTCGAAACGGCGTCCGAATAGGCCCTCGTCCGGGACCCGTTCTGCCCGGGAGGCCGTGCATGGGACGATCGGACCTGAAGGGCGCGTGCGGACGACGCGCCCTTTTTGCTGTCCGCGCCGCGCCCGCGCCGCTCGTCTGCCTCCTCGCGCTCCTGCTCGCGGGCTGCGCGCTGGGCCCCAAGGAACCGGACATGCCCCGCCTCACCCTCACGCCCCTCGCCTTCACGGATCTTCCCGGCTGGGGCGAGGCCCCGCTCGCGCCCGCGTTGTCGGCCTTTCGCCGCAGCTGCGCCTCGATGGCCGCCCGCCCGCCCGAGAGCGCGCTCGGCGACCCCGCCCTGCCCTATGGCCGGATCGCCGACTGGGCGCCCGCCTGCGCCGCCGCCACCGCCCTGCCCGACCCGTCCGACGAGGCGGTCGCCCGCGCCTTCTTCGAAACCCTCTTCGCGCCCTGGCGCCTTGCCGACGGCGCCGAGCGCACCGGCCTCTTCACGGGCTATTACGAGCCGGAACTGACGGGCGCGCGCGTGGCCGATGCCTTCCATGCCGTTCCCCTCCATGCCCGCCCGGCCGATCTCGTGAGCGTCGAGCTCGGCGCCTTCCGCGACAGCCTCAAGGGCGAGCGCATCGCCGGCCGCGTGGTGGACGGACGGCTCGTGCCCTATGCGACGCGGAGCGAGCTGCTCGGCCCCGCCTCCCCCGCCCCCGCCCTCGTCTATGTGGACGATCCGGTGGATGCCTTCTTCCTCCACATCCAGGGCTCGGGACGGGTGCGCCTGAGCGATGGCGAGGTCGTGCGCGTCGCCTATGACGGCCAGAACGGCCACCCCTACACCGCCATCGGGCGCAGCCTCATCGCGCGGGGGGCGCTCACGCCCGAGACGGTCAGCATGCAGACCATCCGGGCCTGGCTCGCCGCCCATCCGGACGAGGCGCCCGCGCTCATGAACGAGAACCGCTCCTACATCTTCTTCCGTCTCGAGGCGATCGAGGACGAGAGTCTCGGCGCCAGGGGCGCGGCCGGTGTGCCCCTCACGCCGGAGGCAAGCCTTGCGGTCGATCCGCGCTTCCTCGCCTATGGTGTGCCCGTCTTCGTCGATACGACCCGCCCCGCCGAGGACGAAGGGCCGGACGTTCCCTTCCGCCGGCTCCTCGTCGCGCAGGACACGGGCGGCGCGATCCGGGGCGTCGTGCGCGGCGACGTCTACTGGGGGTTCGGTCCCCGCGCCGCCGCCATCGCCGGGCGCATGAAACATGCCGGCGAGGCCCATGTGCTGCTGCCGCGCGGGCTTCGTCCGGTAACGGACGAATGACGCGGCGCGCCCGGACGCTGAGCGCCGAGGAGGCGGCGCTCTGGGCGCAGATCGCGCGCAGCACGCGGCCCCTCCCCGGCCGTCGCCTGCCCGATCCGCCGACCTCGCCTGCCCCGCCCCGGCGTCGCGACGGCCCGCCGGAGAGGCCTGCGGCGATGCAGGAGCCCGCGCGCCGGCGCGCGCCGCAGGCGG
>JACAEB010000120.1 GCA_013389075.1 Alphaproteobacteria bacterium | reverse complement strand
TCTCCCCTCTCCCTCAGGGAGAGGGGCCGGGGGTGAGGGCCTTCGCGGCCATCGCGGACCTTCCGCGCCCCCCAGCCGCCCGACCCTCACCAAAAATCCGAAGGCGGATTCCGGCCTCTCCTTCGGGGCGGCGTGTCCGCCAGGAGCGTCCAGGCTGCTGGAGGCGAAGACCATCGCTCGCGTCTGCGCAGGGCCCCTACTCCGCCTCGCCCTTCAGGATCTGTGCCGTCGAATAGTAGAGGCTCTTCGACACGTAGGAGGTGTTCGCCCGGGCGAGCGCACGGCAGATCTCGGCCTTGAGCGCCTTGGCGGCCTTCACCTCCGGCTCGGTGCCGTCCGCGAGGGCGAGGAGGTCCACCACATGGAGGGCGAGCTGGCCCTGCCCCGCCGCAAAGAGCGCCTTCGCCCGGTCGAGCACCGCCGTCCGGTCGGTCAGCGCCGAGAGCACGGCCTCGGCGGCCGCCTTCGGATGGGCCGGGTGCAGGTTCGTCGGATTGCGATCCTCCCACCAGCCGTTCTGCGAGCGGTAGACGTCGCGCACGATGTAGTCGCGATGGCCGTAGCCCTCGACGAGCCAGGGCCTGTCGAAGAGATCGTCCGGATAGGTGATCGTCGACAGGATCTCCGCGACCGTGAGCCCCTCGTTCATGAGGCGGATGGTCTCGTCGTGAATGTAGCGCAGCGCCCGGATGGTGCTCGTCAGCACATCGCGGATCAGCTCCCGGCCGACGATTTCGTGCCCGTGCTCGGGGATCAGGAGTTCGGGCTTGAGGCTTTCGAAATATTCGAGCGTATCGACCCAGCGCAGCGTATCGCGCTGAATCTTCTGCGGCGTGCCGATATTGGGCAGAGCCGAGACATGACCCGCGCCGGCGTAGAGGATCCTCTCGCCCGGGATCCAGACGGCGAGGCAGTCATCGGTCTCGCTCGGCGCCCAGAAGAGCTCCATCGGGCGCTTCGGATCGTCGATCTGGAGCGCGCGCGAGAAGGTGATGTCGGGGAAATGAAGCGGGATCTTCCGGCCCCGGAGCGAGCCCTTGGGGCTGCGGAACTGAAGCTCGACGATCGTCTGCTGCAGATCGCTCGTGAGCAGATAGCGCCGGTAGCGCTTCACGACATTCTCATGCGCCACGACGGGCGGGCGCGGCTCGCCCCGTGCCTCGGCATGCTCGAGCCAGACGGGAACGACGTCGTTGTAGCCGAAATGGCCATGGCTGTAGACGATCATGCGCAGCGGCAGATCGCTCGCCTGCCGCAGCTCGGCGATCACCTCCTCGGCGCGCTTGCGCGAATGGCCGGTGTCGATCTGCACGATGCCGCGCGCGGTCTCGATCGAGACGATGTTGCCGAGCGTCGTCATCACGTGAATGCCCGGCGCCACCTCACGCCGCGCCTGACCCATCTCGAAGGGCAGCGCCTGGCTGGCGGTGTCGAGCAAGGTCTTCGGCGCTTCGGCTTTCGTCTCGGTCATGGCGGGTCCTCGGCCTTCCCTGGGTGTCTGCGCATGGTGATGGAACGGACGGCATCATCGCGCCCTTCGGCGGGAAAGGTCCAGAGCGGAGCCAGGACGGCCGTCTCCCTCCCCCCTCCCTCGGGAGAGGGGCCGGGGGTGAGGGCCCGCCCCGCGGCTCATCCCTCCGCTTCGAGATCGTCGATCAGACGGCTGATGAGCGACAGCCCCCGGGACCAGAAGCCCGGGTCGGAGGCGTCGAGGCCGAAGGGGGCGAGAAGCTCCGTGTGCCGCTTCGTGCCGCCGGCCGACAGGAGCTGCAGGTAGCGCTCGGCGAAGCCCGCCTCGCTTTCCTCGAAGCGGGCATAGAGCGCGTTCACGAGGCAGTCGCCGAAGGCGTAGGCGTAGACGTAGAAGGGCGCGTGGAAGAAATGCGAGATGTAGCACCAGTAGCGCTCGTAGCCCGGCGCGAAATGGAAGGCGGGGCCGAGGCTTTCCGACTGCACGTCGAGCCAGGTCTGACCGATCGCCTCGCTCGTGAGCTCGCCCGCGCGGCGCGCGTGGTGCAGCCGCGTCTCGAACTCGTAGAAGGCGATCTGCCGCACCACGGTGTTCAGCATGTCCTCGACCTTGCCGGCGAGGAGCGCGCGCCGCTCGCCCGCGTCCTTCGCGGTATCGATCAGCCGGCGGAAGGTCAGCATTTCGCCGAAGACGCTGGCCGTCTCGGCGAGGGTGAGGGGGGTGGGGCACATCAGCGCGCCGCGCGGGGCGGCGAGGATCTGGTGCACGCCATGGCCGAGCTCGTGCGCGATGGTCATGACGTCGCGCGTCTTGCCCTTGAAGTTGAGGAGGATGTAGGGGTGCGCGCCCGGCACGGTGGGGTGCGAGAAGGCGCCCGAGGCCTTGCCGGCGCGGGCCTCGGCGTCGATCCAGGGATTGTCGAAGAAGCGGCGGGCAAGGCCCTGCAGCTCGGGCGAGAACGCTCCGTAGGCGTCGAGCACGAGATCGCGCGCCTCGCTCCACGAGAAGCGCCGGTCGCTCGCGAAGGGGAGCGGCGCGTTGCGGTCCCAGTAGTCGAGCTTCTCGAGCCCGAGCCAGCGGGCCTTGAGCGCATAGTAGCGGTGCGAGAGGTTCGGCACGGCCTCGCGCACGGCCGCCACGAGGGCCTCGACGAGGGCGGGCTCGACATGGTTGGAGAGGTGCCGCCCCATGGACGGGTCGGGCAGCTTGCGCCAGCGGTCGTCGATCTCCTTGTCCTTCATGAGCGTGTTGAGGATCGTGGTGATGACGGGCAGGGCCGGCACGAACCCGGCCGCCAGCGCGTCGGCGGCCGCCTTGCGGCGCGCCCGGTCGGGATCGGAGAGCCCGTTCAGCGCCTCCTCGAGGGGCACGCTCTGCCCGCGCAGATCGAATCTGAGCCCCGCCAGTGTCTCGTCATAGAGTCGCACCCAGGCGCCCCGCGCGGTCAGATCCTTCTCGTGGAGAAGCCGCTCCAGCGTCTCCTCGAGCTGGTAGGGAGCGAACGCGCGCACGTCGCGCAGCCAGGGCGCGTAATGGGCGAGCGCGGGCTCGGTCCTCATCGCCGCGTCGAGATCGTCCTGGGAGAGCCGGTTGAGTTCGAGCGGAAAGAAGAGGAGATCGGAGATGATCTCGCTCAGCCCCGCCTGCAGGTCGCCATAGATCTTGCCCACCGCCGGATCGGAGGTGTTGGCGGCATAGAGCAGCCCCGCATAGGAGCCGATGCGCCCCAGCCGCTCGTCGAGATCCTCATAGGCGCGGATGGCGTCGGCGAGCGCCACCGGCCCGCCCTGCCCCCGCACCAGCTCCGCGATCCGCCCCCTATGGGTCTGCGCGAAGTCCCGCGCCGCGCGCCGCAGCGCCGCCATGTCGTCCGCAAGCTCCACCGAGTCCGGCGCGGGATAGAGGTCGGAAAGATCCCAGCGCGGCGGCTCCGTGGCGGCGATCGACATGACGAACTCCTCGAGACGGACGGGGTTGGCCCATCGCCATATGGCAAAGCCGGCCCCGTGCGTCCAGGGGAGCGGCGCGGGGCGAGGGACGGATCAGACGCTGTCCATCCGCGGATCGGGCTGCCCGGCCGGGCCGGGCTGGGGATGGACCTCCTCGTCCTCGGCCCGGAGACGGTCGACGGACTTGACCTGCGGATGGGCGCGCAGGGCCGCCATGAGCTGGGTGAGGTGCCGCAGATCGTGTACCTCCACATCGACGAGGAGGCGGAAATAGAGCGCGTGGCGGTCGAGGATGCGCAGGTTCGAGATGTTGCCCCGGCTCCGGCCGATCTCGGTGCAGAGGGCGCCGAGCGCGCCCGGCTCGTTCACGAGCGCCACCTCGAGCCGGCCGACCGGCACGTGATGGTCCTGCCCCTCGGGGTCCCAGGAGAGGTCGCGCCAGAGTTCGGAGCGGTCGTGATAGCGTGCGAGAACGGCGCAGTCGATGGCGTGAACGATCAGCCCGCGGCCCTTTTCGACGATGCCGACGATGCGGTCGCCCGGCAGCGGGTGGCAGCAGGGCGCGAGATGAACGGCGACGCCCGGCAGATGCCCCTTCACCGGAATGAGCGAGCGTCCCGCCACGCGGCCGGGGCGGTTGCGTTCCGGCCGCACATGGGCGAGACGGCCGGGGAAGATCGCCTCGAGAATGTCGTCCGTCTCGACATGGCCGCGCCCCACCTGCTCGTGCAGCTCCTCGAGCCGGGTGAGCTTGAACCGGCCGAGCACCGCCTCGAGCGCCCGGTCGGAGACGGCCGCGTCCGCCTCCTCGAAGGCGCGCTCGATGAGCTCGCGCCCCAGGCGGACGAACTCGGCCCGTTCGCGCTGGCGGATGAAGTGGCGGATGGCCGAGCGCGCCTTGCCGGTGACCACGATCGACTCCCAGTCGCGCTGGGGCTGGGGCGTCTTGGCACGGATGATTTCCACCATGTCGCCGTTCTCGAGCCGCATCCTGAGTGCGGCCGGCCGCCCGTTCACCTTGGCGCCGACGCAGCTGTGGCCGATATCGGTGTGGACGGCATAGGCGAAATCGATCGGTGTCGCTCCGCGCGGCAGGGCGTAGACGTGCCCCTTGGGCGTGAAGCAGAAGACCTGGTCGAAGAACATCTCGAGCTTGGTGTTCTCGAGAAAATCCTCCGAACTCTCGCCGCGCTCCAGCATGGAGACGACCTCGCGCAGCCACTGATAGGCCCTTCCCTCCTTGGAGGCCTCCACCGGATTGAAGTCTGAGGGAATGTCCTTGTAGCGCCAGTGCGCCGCGATCCCCCGCTCGGCCACCTCCTGCATGGCGGCGGTGCGGATCTGCATCTCCACGCGCTGCCCCTCGGGCCCGAAGATGGTGGTGTGGATCGAGCGGTAATCGTTCCGCTTGGGCGTCGAGATGTAGTCCTTGAACCGTCCGGGCACGGTCTTCCAGTTGGTGTGGATGATCCCGAGCGCGCGATAGCAGTCGGCGACCGAGGGCACCACGACGCGGAAGCCGATGATGTCGGAGAGCTGCTCGAACGAGATCGACCGCGCCTCGAGCTTGCGCCAGATGGAATAGGGACGCTTCTCGCGGCCCGACACCTGGGCCTCGAGCCCCTGGCCCGCGAGGGTCTCCTTGAGCGCGAGCGCGATGCGGATGACGGCATTGTCGCTGCGGCTCTTCATCTCCTCGAGCCGGCGCAGGATCGCCCCGCGCGCCTCGGGCTGGAGTTCGCGGAAGGCGAGATCCTCGAGCTCCTCGCGGATGTCCTGCATGCCCATGCGGCCGGCGAGCGGGGCGTAGATCTCCATCGTCTCGTTGGCGATCCGGCGGCGCTTGTCGGGCGACTTCACATGGTCGAGCGTGCGCATGTTGTGCAGCCGGTCGGCGAGCTTGACCAGCAGCACACGGACGTCCTTGGACATCGCGAGAAGCAGCTTGCGGAAGTTCTCCGCCTGCTTGGCCTCGTCAGAGGTCAGCTCGATCCTCGAGAGCTTGGTGACCCCGTCGACGAGATCGGCGATGGCCGGGCCGAACAGCGCCACGAGCTCGTCATAGGTGGCGGCCGTGTCCTCGAGCGTGTCGTGCAGGAGCGCCGTCGCGATGGTCTCCTCGTCGAGCCGCAGATCGGTGAGGATGCCGGCCACCTCGAGCGGGTGCGAGAAATAGGGGTCGCCCGAGGCGCGCAGCTGGGTGCCGTGCGCGCGCATGGCGAACACATAGGCCCGGTTCAGCAAGGCCTCGTCGGCGGCCGGATTGTACGCCCGCACCCGTTCGACGAGTTCATATTGCCGGATCATTCCGGTCGCAGCTCCTGCACTGTCCGGCGCGCGCGCCGGCTTTCCCATATGGGGGCTCGCGGGCGCGGAAGCGAGAACGGCCCGGGTCCTGAGGACCGGGCGCCCGCCGCCGAGAGTCTGTCAGAATAGCGCGCCTTCGGCCGCCGGGTAAGAGCGGGTTGCCCCGCCCCCCGCGCGCATGGCCCCCGCAGGGACCTACTCGATCGTGTCGTCCAGCGGCTCGCCGCCCTTGAAGCCGTCATTGTGGAGGGCGCGCAGGAGATCCTCCTCGCTCATGCTGACGAGCTCGGGCTGGTCCGGGGTCTCCATCTGCGTCATCGCCGTCTCTTCGGGCTCGTCCTGCTCGGCCGCCTTCTGGAGACCCTGCACGACCGCCTCGCGCAGATCGGGCGCCCCCACCTTCTCGTCGGCGATCTCTCGCAGCGCGACGACGGGGTTCTTGTCATTGTCGCGGGCGACGAGAATGGGCTCTCCGGCGGAGATCATCCGCGCCCGCTGGGCCGCGAGGAGAACGAGTTCGAACCGGTTGTCGACTTTCTCGATGCAATCCTCGACGGTGACGCGCGCCATGCCTGTCTCCTGATCTGGGTCCGGCCTCCGGCCCGTGCCGGGCATCGCCGCGGCCGGAGGACGGCGGCGGACGAACGCAGCGGACGAAAGCGGTTGACGAACAGCCAAAAGCGCCCGCCGGGCCAGAAATGCCCGCGAGCGCTCGAATCGGAATGGAGGAAGTCTATCCCTCGCCGCCCCCGGGCGCAAGCGGTCGCGGCGGGACGCGGG
>JACAEB010000023.1 GCA_013389075.1 Alphaproteobacteria bacterium | reverse complement strand
GCGACGAGGCGAAGGTCGACGACTACCTGGATGCGCGCGGGCTCAAGCGGAACGCGCTGTTCGCCCAGCTCCTCCAGGCGCTGATCGAGCTGGCCCCAGCCGGGTCCGAGGAGCGCTCGATCCTGGAATCCCTCTCGAACCACATTGCATCGCGCGGCGGCATCTCGGCGCCACGCCAGATCCGCATGGAGGTCTGAAATGGCACCGAAACTTCCCTGGACCCCTTGGCACGGCGTGGTGAAGCTGCGCGAGGATGTGCGGACGGGCATGCTGTCGCTGGCGGACTTCGCGGCCGATCTGCACGACGTGATGATGCAGAAGGGCGCGCGGCCGATCTATGAGGATCCGGCCCGGTTCTTCGCCCTCACCTATCCGACCTTCTCGCTGCGCGAGCTGGCGCGCGATGTGGTGCTCCGCCTTGCGGCGAAGAACACCAAGGCGATCCGCCAGCTTGAGCTGACCTATGGCGGCGGCAAGACGCACACGCTGGTGACGCTCCGCCACCTCGTGCACGACCCGGCGTCGCTGCCCTCGCTGCCCGCGGTCGAGCAGTTCAAGTCCCATATCGGCGCGCCGCTGCCGAAGGCGCGGGTCGCGGCCTTGAGCTTCGACAAGCTCGATGTCGAGAAGGGCATGGAGGTGCGCGGGCCCAAGGGCGAGATGCGCTGGCTGAAGCACCCCTGGAGCGTGCTCGCTTTCCAGATCGCGGGCGACGATGGGCTGCGCGCCCTGCATGCCGACGGCAAGAACGAAGAGCGCGAAACGCCGCCCGCCGAGCCGCTGCTTGTCGATCTCTTGTCGAGACCCCAAGCCGAGGGGCTGTCGACCCTCGTCCTCATCGACGAAGTGCTGATGTACGCCCGCGAGAAGGTCGCCATGGCCGAGGTCTGGCGCGGCCGCCTGATCGACTTCTTCCAGTATCTCTGCCAGGCCGTCACCAAGGTGGACCGCTGCGCGATGGTCGCCTCCCTGCTCGCATCCGATCCGGAGAAGAGCGATCCGTTCGGCAAGGAGCTGATCGCGCAGATCTTCGAGATCTTCAACCGGCAGAAGGAGGAAGGCGTCCAGCCGGTGCAGAAGGAGGACGTGGCCGAGGTGCTGCGCCGCCGCTTCTTCGAGACGGCGTCGATCGCCGACACCGAGGCTTTCCGGCCGCACGTCACCACGGCGGTCGCCAACATCGCCGAGCTCGACGAGGCGGTACGGAAGGACAGGAAGAACGCGGAGGACCGCTTCCTCCGCAGCTTCCCCTTCCATCCCGACCTCACCGACATCTTCTATACCCGCTGGACGCAGCTCGACGGCTTCCAGCGCACGCGCGGCATCCTGCGCACATTTGCGCTGGCGCTGCGGGACGCGGAGAAATGGGACAACTCGCCCCTGGTCGGCCCGAACGTGTTCCTGCCGGCGCCGGAGCAGACCGGCATCGCGGAGGCGGCGCGCGAACTGACCGGCATCGCCACCCGCGAAGTTACCGAGGGCCGCGGGCACGAGTGGACCGCGATCCTGGAGGGCGAGCTCGCCAAGGCGCGCGCGATCCAGACGGAGCAGCCTGGGCTGAAGTTCCGGGAGATGGAGCAGGCCGTCTGCGCCGTGTTCCTGAGCTCGCAGCCGATCGGCCAGAAGGCGCGCACGCCGGATCTCGTCGCCCTGGTCAGCGCGACGCGCCCCGACCGGATCGAGCTCGAGAAGGGCCTGCGCCGCTGGACAGAGCTGTCCTGGTTCCTCGATGAATCCGAGTTCGCCAGCGATGTCGCGGACAATGGCCAGGCGAAGGCCCTGCCGAAGGCGTGGCGGCTGGGGAACCGACCAAACCTGAAGCAGATGCACCACGATGCGTGCGCTAACCGGGTTACAACCGAAGCCATCGAGCTGAAGCTCCTGGGCGACGTCCAGCAGACGAAGAGCCTGACACAGGGGGCAGCGGCGGCGGGCGCCCGCGTCCACACGCTTCCCGAGCGGCCGCGCGACATCGAGAACGACGGCGATTTCCATTTCGCCATCCTCGGCCCCAAGGCCGTGTCGGACTCGGGCAAGCCGAGCGCGGAGGCACGGCGCTTCATCGACGAGACGACGGGACCGGACCGCCCACGGACCTACCGCAATGCGGTCGTGCTGGTTGCGCCCTCGCGCGATGGCCTCGACGCCGTCCGCACCCGGATCCGGGAGTATCTGGGCTGGGAGGAGGTGCGCAGCCAGCTCAAGGACCAGCCGCAGGATCCCATTCGGGAGGAAATGCTGGCCCGTTGGACCGAGGAGGCGCGCCGGCGGATTCCGGAGGCGATCCGCCAGGCGTGGTCGATCGTCGTGACCGTCAACGAGCAGAACGACATCCACGCATTCAAGGTCACGGTCGGCTCGGAGCCGCTGTTCTCGACCGTCAAGGCGGACAAGCGCTCGCGCATTCAGGACACCGCGATCAGCGCCGAGGCGATGCTGCCGGGTGGGCCCTATGACCTGTGGCGCGAAGACGAGCCGTCCCGCCGCGTGAAGGATCTGGTGAGCGCGTTTGCAGAGAATCCGAAGCTGCCGAAGATGCTGCGCCAGAAGGAGATCCTCGACACCGTTGATCAGGGTGTGCAGGCAGGCATTTTCGTTGCGTCGCTCACCCGGCCCGACAAGTCGGTCAAGACGTGGTGGCGCACGCCGATTGACGAGGCGGCCCGCAGGGAGCCTGCCCTTGAGGTGTTCCTGCCGGAAAAGGCGACACTTTCTGAACTCCATCCGAGCGTCCTGGCTCCCGGTGTCCTGCCGGGCCTGTGGAACGGCGACGCCGTGACAGTCGCCGACGTGATCTCCTATTTTGCGGGCGGCCGGACGGTCATGGTGCAGCGGGAGGGATATGAGGAGCCGGTGGTCATACCGGCCTGTCCGGCGGCGGCCGTCGAAGCGGCAATCTCGGATGCTGTCCGCCAGGGCATCCTCTGGCTCGTGAACGGACCCGCAAGCTTCCAGGGCGAGCCGGTACCCTCCGGCGTCCTGACCGCAACCGCTCAGCTGCGGGCACCGATGCCGCCGCTTTCCGTTGATCGCCTGATGCAGGATGCGGTGCCGGACGCATGGAAAGATGGGCAGACCACGGCGCTTGCGCTTTCGGTCGCGTTGTCTACCCAGACCGGCCGGCCCATCCCATGGACGGTCCTGCGGCGTAGCATCGACGACGCGATCAAGGCCCGGTGGCTTGAGCTCGCGCCGGCAAGCGGCGCGTGGCCGTGCGATATGGCCGGAGCCTCGGCGGTAGCGCTGAAGCAGCCTGCTGCACCGGGCGGAATGGCGGAGCCTCAGCCAGGCGGGTATGTGCCGAAGCCGAAGGGCGTCTACACCTCCTCCGCGGCGCTGGAACCCTCTGCCCTGCAGGACCTGGTCGACGTGCTGCCAGACGTCGTCAAAGCCGCCGCCGGGGTGCCCCTGCAGTTCCAGCTGGCTGTCACGTTGGGAGACGGCCAGGAGATCAGCACCGAGACCGTCGAATCCATCAACAGGCTGCTGGAGGAGGTCAGCTCCGACCTGCGCCTGAAGACGTAAGGACGCGGCGAAGACGATTGTCCGCGAGATCCTAAATGAACGACACACAGCCGCTCTTCACTCAGAGCCAGCTTGAAGCAATCGCCGCGGCGCTTGCGGACACCAGCGAGGGGCTGACGGGATCCGAAATCGGCCATCTTCTGGCGACCTGCCGCTTGTCCGATCCTACTCCGAGCATGACCAAACGGCATCGCCTCTACAACGCCTTCGCAGAAAGCCAGAACAGCCGTCAGGATCGTCGGGCCATTCTCGCCTTCATCCGCCACGCCATGAAGCCGGAGCGCTACGCCCGCTGCCCCGAGCGTTTCGAACCGATGCGCACCAATCTCAATCGCGCGCTCTCGTTCGCTGGTCTCGCCGTGGACGCAACCGGAACGCTGAGTTCGGCCGAGCGGGCGCGAACGCTCTCAGAGGCTGAGCGCCGGGCTCAGGAACTGAAGGATGACCTGACAGCGCGCGGCGTCCACCCGGACGTGCTGCGCTTCTGTCGAGCTGAGCTGGTGGCGGACGATTATTTTCATGCCGTCCTGGAGGCCACCAAGAGCATCGCCGACAAGCTGCGCGCCCGCACTGGCCTCACTGACGACGGAGCCGTTCTCGTCGATCGTGCGCTCGGCGGCGATCTTCCGATGCTTGCGATCAACGATCTCAGCTCCGAGAGCGAGCGAGGCGAGCAGCGCGGTTTCGCCAACCTAGTCAAGGGCGTCTTCGGAATGTTCCGGAATCCGACGGCGCATGCCCCTCGCATCCATTGGGCCATGAACAAGGCCGACGCCGAGGACCTCTTGTCGTTGGCATCCCTCATTCATCGCCGTCTGGATTCATCCCGCATGCCACCGAGGGTGTGATGCCAGCCAGTCGCGCTGCGGCACGTTCGCTGCTATCGTGAATCTATGCACGAAGCCTGGAGCAATATCGAAGCCGTCGCGCGCGATCTGTGCGAGCGCCAACTGCGAGCGGCTGGGACAGGCACCAGCACGCTTCCGACGGCGGTCGATCGCTACTGGCGCTGCGTCGCGGCCGAGATTGAAGCAGGGCTCATCGACGAACAGGGCAATCGCCTGCGGCCCCATGATGCCGACCACGATCTCGAAGCCTATCGCGACTGGCGCCGCCGGCACCCGACCTATCGAGCTCCAGGGTAGTTCTGGACCACCTCGCGGCAGGGACGATTATCTACCTCGACACGCCCGCGCCTGGTCCCGCATGACCTGGTAGTCGGCGAGCATCTGCTCGATGGCCGAGCCGGGCGGCAGGCACTCGAGCTCGTTAGCCACACGGGCGAGGAACTCCTGGCTGTAGGCGACGACCGGCGGACAGGGAGCACCGTCAGAAGGTGCCGTCGCGCAGGCGCCGAGCAAGCTCGTCGCGGTCGCGAGGACGGCGAGTAGCGGCTTCCAGCTGGTCACGTCGCACCTCGATGGTCTTCTTCATGCGCTCGACGCGATCGGCATTGCGCCCGGCCTGACGGGCGCCCAGGAGCACGGCCGCGACGGCGGCCGCGGCGGCGAGCCAGCCAAGGAGGCCCAGGGCGTTGCGGAGGAGCCAGGGCTGGATCAGTGCCCACATCACCGGCGCCCCCCGCCGCGCTGTGCGCGGCAATCCATGAACCTGAGGGGGCTGCTCATCGCAGCTCCTGACGGCGGTCGTCGATCCGCGCCCACAGCATCACGCCGATGCCGATGATGGTGAGCAGGAGGAGCGCCCACTTGGCGGCATCGAGATAGGGCGCGATGCCGACGAGCGCGTCCTGCGCCGGTCCGAACGTCTCCTGCACCGCTTCGATCGCCGCTGCGCCGAGCGTACCGGTCGCCGCTGCCTGGCCGCCGCGCACGGTGCGCGACTGGCTGAGCGGCCGCCCGGGCGGCAGGACGCCGGCACGCACCAGCGCCGCGTCGATCTGCGCGTCCGTGTAGGGCTGTTGCCCGTTCTCCATGCGGATCATGGCGATGAGCACGGGCCGCAGATGCTCTGCGCGGTGAAAGTCGAGCTTCTGGTCCGCGCCGAAGCCGCTCTCGCGCGCGACGAAGGCGGTATATGACCCGCCCCCGAGTGCGCAGCCGGGTTTTATGTAACAGAAAGACTGGGTCCGGCGGAAGGCCGATCCGGCTGGAGCTTCCAAATTGCGCAGGCCGGATCGGCCGGATGGAAGGTTT
>JACAEB010000074.1 GCA_013389075.1 Alphaproteobacteria bacterium | reverse complement strand
GTGCAGCGCTGATTGACGGCAAGGCTTTCGCCGAGGGCCTGCGCCAGAGGATCGGGACCTGCGCCGCAGAGTTCGAAGCCAGGGCGGGCCGCAAGGCCGGGCTCGCGGTGGTGCTGGTGGGCGAGGATCCGGCGAGCCAGGTCTATGTCCGCTCCAAGGTGAAGCAGACCGCCGAGGCGGGCATGCGGTCCGAGGAGCGCCGTCTGCCGGCGGAGATCTCGCAGGACGCGCTGCTCGCCGAGGTCCGCCGGCTCAATGCCGATCCCGCCGTGCACGGCATTCTCGTCCAGATGCCGCTGCCCCCGCATATCGACGCCGCGCGCGTCCTCGCCGCCATCGACCCCGCCAAGGATGTGGACGGGCTCACGCCCGCGAGCGCGGGCCGGCTCTTTCACGGCGCGCCGGGCCTCGTGCCCTGCACCCCGCTCGGCTGCATGATCCTGATCGGCACCGTGCGGGCCTCCCTCGCCGGCCTCGAGGCGGTGGTGCTCGGCCGCTCGGTGCTGGTGGGCCGGCCCATGGCCATGCTGCTGCTGGGGCGGGACGCCACCGTCACCCTCGCCCATTCGCGGACGCGGGATCTGCCGGCGCTCGCGGCCCGCGCCGACATTCTCGTGGCGGCGGTGGGCCGGCCGGGCCTCGTGCGCGGGGACTGGATCAAGCCCGGCGCCACCGTCATCGATGTCGGCATCAACCGCGTGCCGGCCGGGCCGGACGGCAAGACCCGCCTCGTGGGGGACGTCGCCTTCGCGGAAGCCGAGGCGGTGGCCGGGGCGATCACCCCCGTCCCCGGCGGGGTGGGGCCCATGACGGTCGCCTGCCTTCTGTCGAACTGCCTCGCGGCGGCGGCCGAATCGGCCGGTCTCGACCCCCGCCCCTTCCTCCCCGAGGCGGTCCGGGCGGCCCTCTGACGAATTTTTTTTGCACACGCAGGGCGGGTATTTCCATCCCGCCCGCCCCGGGCGGCCGGTCCGCGACGCGGAATTTTTCCCCCGACTGTAGCTGAGACGACACAGCCATTCTGGCCCGAACGGCCGCCCCGACCGGCGATGAAAACCGCGGCGGATCTGCCACAGTCAGCCGCCCCGGAAAGGAGCCGTCGACGGAACGTTGCAAATTTGCATCTATGAGACCCCCTGTCATCGGGGCCCCGACGGGTGCCACTCTTGGTGTTGCCGACCCCCCTTTCAAGGGTGCGCGGGGCGCTCCCCTGCCCGGGCCGGGCGAAAAAAAACGTTGAAAAGCTGCGGGCTCTGGCTTATTTCCTGAACACAGACGGATGGAGACAAAACATCGGGTCAGCGTTGCCCCCCCCGCTTGCAGGGCCCGATCTCCATCCGGAAGCGCCGGTCTATCCCCTCCCGGCGCGCGCGTAACTCGCGCATTGATGCGCCCGGCCAGCCCCTCTGGCCGGGCGCACTCATTTTCGGCCTGCGGAACGCATGTCGGCTCGAAAGTCAACATCTTTCCGTCCATTCATCATCGCCCGGTACCCGGGCCGGCGGGCCCGGCTCCGCAAACGCGTGGGTTGTTGTGGCCAAAGAGGCACAGCCGCCCTCCGGCCCGCCCGCGCCCCGCCTTTGGCCTGGTCGCCATCCTGGTCTAGAAGCGGGCTCCATCGGCTGCCGGATCGGGGAGAGGAATGCGCCTCACCATTGCCACCTGGAACATCAATTCCGTCCGCCTGCGGGCCGACCTCGTCGCCCGCTTTCTCGAAACCGAGGCGCCGGACCTTCTCTGCCTTCAGGAGACCAAGACGCCGGACGAGCTGTTTCCGGCCGAGCCCTTCGAAGCGCTCGGCTACCGCCACCAGGCGCTGACCGGGCAGAAGGGCTATCACGGCGTCGCCATCCTCTCGCGCGTGCCCTTCGAGGGGGTGGACCGCCGGGCCTATTGCGGCAAGGGCGACGCGCGGCACGTCACGGTGGGCCTGCCCGGCGGCATCGAGCTCCACAATTTCTACGTCCCCGCCGGCGGCGACGAGCCCGACCGCACGATCAACGAGAAATTCGGCCACAAGCTCGATTTCCTCACCGAGATGGCGGACACCTTCGCCGCCTGCCGCCGCAAGGACAACCGCATCGTGCTCGTGGGCGATCTCAACGTGGCGCCCCTCGAGCATGATGTGTGGAGCCACAAGCAGCTTCTCACCGTGGTCAGCCACACGCCCATCGAGGTGGAGCATCTGGCGCGCGTGCAGGACGCCCATGATTTCGTGGACGTGACGCGGCAGGAGATCCCCGAGCCCGAGAAGGTCTACACCTGGTGGAGCTACCGGGCGCGGGACTGGGAGGCCTCCGACCGGGGCCGCCGGCTCGATCACATCTGGGTGACGCCCGCCTTGCGCAACAGAGCCGGCAACATCCGCATCCTGAAGGCGGCTCGCGGCTGGGAGCGCCCCTCCGACCATGTCCCCGTGCTCATGGAGCTCGAGGCGGGCTGAGGCGGGGGCGACGTCTCGCACCGGCCTCGCCGCTCGGCTATCCTGCCCCCGGGAAAACCAGGCGGCTCGTCAGACAGTCGCCCATCGGGAGGGACCCTCATGAGCCACGACACACCAACGCCCCACGGCCTCACGCGCCGCGCCTTTCACCGCTGGCTGGGAGGGGCGGGCGCCGCCGCGCTGGCCGCGGGTGGCGGCCTCCTCGCTCCGGCCGGCGCCGCCCCGGC
>JACAEB010000108.1 GCA_013389075.1 Alphaproteobacteria bacterium | reverse complement strand
GCCTATGTCACCCTCGAGCCGTGCTCCCATCACGGACAGACCCCGCCCTGCGCCGGCGCCCTCGTCGCGGCCGGGATCGCGCGGGTCGTGGCACCCATCGCCGATCCCGATCCGCGTGTCGCGGGCGCGGGCTTCGCCGCCCTGCGCGCGGCCGGTGTCGAGGTCGTGGACGGGGTCGAGGCGGCCGCCGCCGCCGAACTCAATCTCGGCTTCCTCACGCACCGCCGGCTCGGCCGTCCCGCCGTCACGCTGAAGCTCGCGACGACGCTCGACGGGCGCATCGCCACGGCCTCGGGCGAGAGCCGCTGGATCACCGGACCCTCCGCCCGCGACTTCGGCCACCTCCTCAGGGCCGAGCATGACGCCGTGATGGTCGGCGCCGAGACGGCGCGCCTCGACGATCCCGAGCTGACCTGCCGGCTTCCGGGCCTCGAGGAGCGCTCGCCCATCCGCGTGATCGCCGATACGGGCGCGCGCCTCCCGCCCGATTCGGTCCTCGCCCGCTCGGCGCGGGAGGTGCCCGTTCTGGTGCTCGCCGGCGGCAGCGCCCGGCCCGAGGCCCGGCAGACGCTCGAGGCCGCCGGCGTGCGCGTCCTCTCCGTCGCCGAGGGAGCGGACGGTCACATCGATCTTGCGGCGGGCTTGCGCGCGCTCGGCGGGGAGGGCATCACACGTCTTCTCGTGGAAGGCGGGGGCCGGCTCGCGGCGAGCCTTCTCTCCGCGGGACTCGTCGACCGGCTGGTCCATATAAGGGCGGGGGCGGTCATGGGCGCGGACGGTCGGCCGGCCATCGGGCCGCTCGGCCTTGCCCGGCTGGCGGAGCTGCACCGCTTCCATCGCCTCTCGGTCCGGCCGCTCGGGCCTGATAGTGTGGAAACGTTTCAAGCCGTCCCGGCGGCGGCCGGGGCCTCGAAGTGAAGGATGCAGGACTGCCGTGTTCACCGGAATCGTCAGCGATCTGGGCGAGGTGGTCGCCGTCTCGGCCGAGGCCGACCGGCTCCTGCGCATCGCCACGCACTTCCCCCATGACGGGATCGACGAAGGGGCGTCCATCGCCTGCTCGGGCATCTGCCTCACCGTCATCGAGCGCGGGCCGCATGCGGACGGGCGGAGCTGGTTCACCGTGACCGCCTCGGCCGAAACGCTCGCCCGCACCACCGCCGGGAGCTGGCGGCCCGGCACGCGGCTCAATCTCGAGCGGGCGCTGAAGGTGGGCGACGAGCTCGGCGGTCACATCGTGACCGGCCATGTGGACGGTGTCGGCACGCTCACCGCCGCGCGCCCCGACGGCGCCTCGCGCCGGCTCGAGATCGCCGTGCCGGGGCCGCTCGCCCCCTATATCGCCGAAAAGGGTTCCATCACGCTCGACGGCGTCTCGCTGACGGTGAATGCGGTGAGCGGGGATGGGTTCGGCGTCAACATCATTCCGTACACGCAGACCCACACCACGCTCGGCGCCCTCGCGCCCGGCGCGCCGGTCAATCTCGAGATCGATGTGCTCGCCCGCTACGTCGCGCGGCTGCGGCAGTTTCCGGAGGCGGTGACATGACGGGCCTTGACGATCTGTCCCGGGCCATCTCGCCCACCGAGGAGATCATCGAGGAGGCCCGCAACGGCCGCATGGTGATCCTCGTGGATGCGGAGGATCGCGAGAACGAGGGCGATCTCGTCATCCCCGCCCAGATGGCGACCCCCGACGCCATCAATTTCATGGCGAAGCACGGACGCGGGCTGATCTGCCTTGCGCTCAACCGCGAGCGGGTCGAGAGGCTCGGCCTGCCGCTCATGGCGCGGACGAACGAGTCGCGCCATCAGACGCCCTTCACGGTCTCGATCGAGGCGAAGGAAGGCATATCGACGGGGATCTCCGCCCATGACCGCGCGCGGACGATCGCCGTCGCCATCGACGCGACGCGCGGGCCGGACGACATCGTCTCCCCGGGGCACGTCTTCCCGCTCGTCGCGCGGGACGGCGGGGTGCTCGTGCGCACGGGCCATACCGAGGCCGCGGTCGACATCGCCCGCCTCGCCGGGCTCTATCCGGCGGGCGTCATCTGCGAGATCATGAACGAGGACGGGACGATGGCGCGCCTGCCCGACCTCGTGGGCATCGCCCAGCGCCACGGGCTCAAGATCGGCACGATCGCCGATCTCATCGCCTATCGCCGCGCGCACGATCATTTCCTCGTGCGCAAGCAGGACGTGGCCTTTGCGAGCGTGCATGGCGGCGACTGGCGGATGATGCTCTATGTGAACGAGGTCGAATATGCCGAGCACATCGCGCTCGTGAAGGGCGATGTGACGGGGCCCGGGCCCGTGCTCGTGCGCGTGCATCAGGTCAATCCGCTGGTCGACATACTCTGCGATGCGAGCGGCCGGCCCGGCCAGCTTCACGCCGCGATGGAGCGGATCGGCTCCGAAGGCCGGGGCGTCGTCGTCCTCATCCGCGACACCTCGCCCACGGGCCTGTCGCGCCGGCTCGATCCGCGTACGGAGAAAGACCGGAGCTGGCCGCCCCAGCTCCGCGAATATGGTGTGGGCGCCCAGATCCTCGTCGATCTCGGCGTCCGGGAGATGATCCTCCTGTCGAACACGCAGCAGCGCATCGTCGGCCTCGAAGGCTATGGCCTGCGCGTCGTCGGCCAGGAAAAGATCCACCGGGCCGGCTGAGCCCGCCCCCGGGGATCGCAACAGTATCGGACGGACAGAAATGGCAGGACCGGCCCAGCGTTCACGACCCCTGAAGGTTCGCCAGGGGGCGCATGTGCTCATCGTCGAGGCGCGCTTCTACGAGGAGATCGCCGACGAGCTCGTGCTTGGCGCCCTCGCGGCGCTCGCCGAGGCGGGCGCGACGCACGAGCGCATCGCCGTCCCCGGCGCCTTCGAGATTCCGGGCGCCATCGCGCTCGCCGCGGATCTGACCGACGAGGAGGGCCCGCGCTTCGACGGCTTCGTCGCGCTCGGCTGCGTCATCCGGGGCGAGACCAGCCACTATGACTATGTGTGCGGAGAATCCGCGCGCGGACTGATGGACCTCACGATCCAGCGCCGGCTCGCCATCGGCTATGGCATCCTCACCGTCGAGACCGTGGATCAGGCCCTCGCGCGGGCCCGGCAGACGGAGATGGACAAGGGCGGGGACGCCGCCCGCGCCTGCCTCGCCATGATCGCGCTCGGGCACGAACTCCTCGGTCCGGACGGGGACGGACGATGAGCGGCACCCCTTCCGCGACGGAGCGGGCCAGCCGGCACCGGGCGCGCAGCCTCGCGCGCCTCGCGGCGGTTCAGGCGCTCTACCAGATGGACGTCGCCGAGGCGGATGCGGGTCAGGTGATCGCGCAGTTCCGGGCGCGCGGCTTCGAGGGCCTTGCCGAGATGACCGAGGACGGGGAGGCGCTGCCGGCCGATCCTGTGGCGCTGGGCGATCCCGATCTCGACTGGTTCGAGGGTCTCGTGCGCGGCGTGATCGCGCGCCAGCTCGACATCGACCGGGCCGTCAACCGCCATCTCGCGCGCGGCTGGCCGCTCCACCGCATCGACATCATGCTGCGGGCCCTGTTCCGCTCCGCCGCCTTCGAGCTGCTTGACCGGCCGGACGTGCCGGCGCGCGTCGTCATCGACGACTATCTCGACATCGCCGACGCCTTCTACGACGCGCCCGAACGGGGCTTCGTCAACGGCGTCCTCGATGCGCTGGCGCGTGATCTGCGCAAGGACGAATTCTCGGCGCGGTGAGCTTTCGCCACGGAGCGCGCCGATCGCGCCCTGCCCTGTCCGCCTTCCTGTCGGAACATCCGCCCCGCTCCTTGCGTTTACGAGCGCAAGGGCCGGCGGCCCCCGTACGGCCGTCTTGACACGAGCGACGGAGGTTCGACATGCGCATGAGCATTGCCGCCCTGGCTATCGGGGCATTCCTACCGGCCATGGCGGTGGCCCAGAGCGGCCAGGTCCAGGGCCAGGACCGCATCCCGGAGCGGGTGCTCCGCGAGCAGAACGAAGCCTGCATGAACCGCTGCACCGACTCCAAGAGCGTCGGTTACTGTTCGGACATGTGCGGCTGCATGGGCGCCGAGATGGCCCGC
Source organism: Alphaproteobacteria bacterium (assembly GCA_013389075.1). Taxonomy (GTDB): domain Bacteria; phylum Pseudomonadota; class Alphaproteobacteria; order JACAEB01; family JACAEB01; genus JACAEB01. The sequence continues at coordinate 21,413 of JACAEB010000108.1, read as the reverse complement.
TACTGGACGCTCGACGAGTACCAGCAGCGTTTCTCGCGCATGTCGACCGACCAGCAGGACAGCCAGACCAATGGCGAACTGCAGCGGATCGCCAGCTACTGCGCGCAGCGCAACACGAACGGCCAGATGGGGCAGGGCGGCTCGGCCGGCCAGGGCGGCATGACCGGAGAGAGCGGCATGTCCGGGCAGGGTGGTGCGACGGGAGGCGCCATGCAGGACCGGATGTAAGGCCGAAGACCCCGGAGGGGGGCGCCAGCACGAAAGGATGACGGACATGAAGACATCGATGATCACGAAGCTCGGCACACCCCTCGTCGCGCTCTTTCTCGCGGTCGGCATTGCCGGCTGCGGAAGCACCACGCAGGACCGCGCGCTCTCGGGCGGCGGTATCGGCGCGGGCGCCGGGGCAGCGGGTGCCGCGCTCACCGGAGGGAACCTGCTGTCCGGAGCGCTTCTCGGCGGCGCGGCATGTGCCGCGGCCGGCGGGCTCACGGATGAGGAGGACCTCGATCTCGGCGAGCCGATCTGGAAGTGACCGGCAGCGGGAAGGCGCCGCTCACTCCGTGGGCGGCGCTTTCCACCACCAGCTCGTGAAATAGTCGGCCGCCGTGAACCCGGTCAGGGGCGCGCGGTCCGGATGTCCGAGGCGGGCATCCCAGGCGAGATAATCCGACCGCGTATGATAGAGCGGGATCACGTAGAACCCGGACAGGAGCAGCCGGTCCAGCGCGCGCGTCGCCGCCACGAGATCCTCGCGCGACTGGGCCCTGAGGAGCGCCGCGATCATGGCGTCGACACCCGCCGAGCGCACGCCGGGCAGGTTGAGCGAGCCCTGCTGGCCCGCCGCCGCGGAGGACCAGCGGATGGTCTGCTCGTTGCCGGGCGAGAGCGTCCCGCTCCACCAGGGCCAGACGATCATGTCGAACTCATGGGTCCGCCAGCGGCGCTGGAACTGGCTCGTGTCGACCCGGCGCGGCTCGAGGCCGATGCCGAGCCGTTCGAGCCGGCGCGCATAGGCGAGGACCAGCCGCTCATACCCGGCTTCTCCGTACACGACCTCGAGGCGCAGCGGCGTGCCGGTTTCCGCCGCGACCATGCGCCCGTTCACGATCGCATATCCCGCCGCCTCAAGAAGGGCGAGCGCCTCGGCGAGGACGGTGCGCGTCGCCGCAGGATCGTTGCCGGGCGGGGGCGTCCAGCCCGACCGCGCGATCGCGGGGTCGAGCTCGTCCGCGTAAGGGGCGAGCAGCTCGGCCTCGCGCGGGCCCGGCGGGCCCTTGGCGGCGAGGTCGGAATTGTCGAAATAGCTGAGCGTGCGGGCATAGGCGCCGCCGAAATAGTTCGCATTGATCCAGTCGAAGTCGAACAGCAGCGCCAGAGCCTTCCGGACACGCACATCGGCAAACTGCGGCCGCCGCGTGTTGAAGGCGATGCCCGACATGCCCGAGGCGCGGCCGTGCGGAAACTCGGCGCGCAGGATGCGCCCGTCACGGAAGGCGGGGAAATCATAGGCGCTCTCCCAGCGCGCGAGATCGTCGTCGCGCAGGATGTGGAAGGCGCCGGCCTTGAAGGCCTCGAAGGCCGTGTTGGCGTCGCGGTAATAATCGACCCGCACCCGCTCGAAATTGTGCCGGCCTCTCATGACCGGAAGCTCCGCCCCCCAATAGTCGGGCACGCGCTCGAAGCTGAGGCTGCGGCCCTGATCCACCGCCACCACCCGATAGGGCGCGGCGGTGACGGGCGGGGTCAGCGTCGTCTCGGCGAAGGGGTGCGCCTCGTACCAGGCCTTCGAGAAGACCGGCATCCGCGCCATGATGAGCGGGAGTTCGGGGTTGCGCTCGGCCGGATCGAAGACGAAGCGGATCTGACCCTCGCCGGGACGGTCGACACGGATGATCTTCGCATAGAAGCCGCGCGTGCTCGGCAGGCTGCCCTCCCCGCGCAGGAGCTCCATCGAGGCCTCGACATCGTCGACGGTGACGGGGCTGCCGTCGGAGAAGCGGGCGCGCGGGTCGAGCGTGAAGGTGACCCAGGAGCGGTCCTCCGGCACCTCGATGGTCCTCGCGATGTAGCCATAGACCGTGAAGGGTTCGTCGGGGCTGCGCGCCATCAGCGTGGCGGTGCCGATCTCGCGCATGAGAAGCGGGGCCGTGCCTTTGAGGATGAACGGGTTGAGGCTGTCATAGGTGCCGAGCTCGCCCAGGATCAGCTCTCCGCCCGCCGGCGCCTGCGGATTGACGAAGGGGAAATGGTCGAAGCCCTCCGGCAGGGCCGGCGCGCCATGCATGGCGAGCCCGTGACGGGGGCCGGTTCCGGGCGACAGCCCCTCGGCGCGCGCGGCCCCCGCCGGGGCGGCGAGGACGAGGGCGAGGCAGGCGAGAAGGGCAAGAAGCGGCGCGGGCATGATCGGGTCCGGGCTCGGGGCGCTGGCGGGGTCGGCGGGGAGGCTGCGCCGGGGGTGCGGCAAGAGTTTGACACCTATCACGTTTCGCCCCGGGAGCGGCTTCGTGCCCCGCTTGTGCCTTGAGCGGGTCGGGCCGACAGGCTAGGGTCGAGCACCAATGGTTAACGGCAGGCGGGGGCAGGCCGATGGCGTCGATGGCCAGCATGTACTACCGGCTGAGTGTGCGGCTCGCCATGGTGATCTTCGCCGTGGCGATCGTCGGCGCCTATGTGCTGCCGTCCGTCGAGATGAAGGCCTGGCAGGCCCGTGTCGCCGAGCGCGGGGCCGTGACCTGGACCATGACGGCGCTCGATCGCGAGGCCGAGACCTATCCCGCCCTCGATCTCGGCCTCACCCTCACCTCGCACGGGGCCGAGCGGACCTGGGCCCATCTGACGGCCGCGAACGAGGATCTGCGCGCCATGCGTCCGGCGACGCAGTCGATCAAGCTCTGGGGCATCTTCCCGCTGACGCGGCTCGTCGCCATCGGCGAATCGACCGCCCATGTCGAGGCGCGCTGCGCGGCGATCGCCGCCGATGGCGCGCCCTGCGCCCTCGGCGCCGTCAGCGCGGCCATGCTCACCCGCTATCTCGAGCCGGGCGAGATCGTCGCCCAGATGGACGGGCCGGAACATGTCGCGCGCGGACCGGTCACCGTGTCCGCGGATGCGGCCGATGCGCTGCTCACCCGTCAGCCCGCGCCGCCCGCCGCGACGGGCGGTCTCCTGCATCTCGGTCCGCCGCTCGCCGAACCCGTGGTGCGGGCGGCCTGGTCGGCGGGCGTCACGCCGCTGATGCCGCCCACGGACGTCGCGGGCAAATATGGCGAGCTGATCCGCCAGGCCGGCCTCATCGAGGACCGCCTCGCCAACCGGCTCCGCCCGCCCGCCGCGACGGAGGCGAGCCTTGCCATCGGACCCTTCCTTCCGCTGCTGCCCGAGGTCGCGCTCGACGATCCCTCGCTGATCACGCTGAGCGCCGTCGGCGACATCATGATGGGCACGAACTATCCGAGCTCGTCCTGGCTCAATCCCGATCTCGAGGCGGGCGCGCGGGCGGAGGAGGTGCTCGACCCGGCGCTCGTGGGACTGCTGCGCGACAGCGATGTCGCCTTCGGCAATCTCGAGGGCGTGCTGTTCGACGGGACCGCGCCGGCCAAGAGCTGCGAGCGCTGCTACGCCTTCCGCGGCCCGGAGCATTACGCCGACATCCTCGCCGATGCCGGCTTCACCGTGATGTCGCTCGCCAACAATCATTCGGGCGATTTCGGGGAGGCGGGACGGTCGGCGACGCGCGCGGCGCTGGACCGGGCCGCCATCGCCTATGCCGGGCTCGACACGGACGGCGCGCGCACGGCGAGCCTGTCGCTTCCGAGCGGCGTCCGCGTGGGGGTCGTCGCCTTCGCGCCCAATTCGGGCACGCTGAGCCTGCACGACTATCCGCGCGCCGTCGCCCTCGTCAGCGAGCTGAAGGCCAGTCACGATCTCGTGCTGGTCAGCTTCCATGGCGGGGCGGAAGGCAGCGAGTTCATGCATGTCCCCTCGGCGACCGAGATCTATTACGGCGAAGACCGGGGCAACGTACGCCGCTTCTCGCGCGAGATGGTCAAGGCCGGCGCCGATCTCGTCGTCGGCCACGGGCCGCACGTCCCGCGCGGCATGGAGGTCTATCGCGGCAAGCTGATCGCCTACAGCCTCGGCAATTTCTGGACCTATGCCGGCATGCGGAGCTGGGGCGTGCTGGGGCTCGGCCCCGTGCTTCAGGTGAAGATGACGCCGGACGGCCGTCTCGCCGCCCTGCGCATCGTGGCCACGCGTCAGGCCGGCCGGGGTGTTCCCGCGCTCGATCCGATGGGGGAGGCGCGGGCGCTCGTGCTCGACCTCACCCGGCGCGATTTCCCCGACAGTCACGGCGTCCTCACCGGCCGGACCCGCGCCATCGCGGAGCTCCACCGTCAGCGGGAGGCGCGCGAGCAGGACGAGGCGAACGCCGCCAACGCCCTGCCGGAGGCCGCCGTCACCCGCGTCACCACGGCCCCGGGCGGCTGAGCGGGCATCATCCCGCTCTCGCTCTGGCGGGGTCCCGCCGCCTCTCGCAATGTCCGGCCGGGCGGGGTAGGTTGGCGGCATTCCGACCGCGCGGTCGCTTGCAGCCAGGCCTGTCCATGACCCCCAATTCCGTCGTCTCCCTTGGCGCCCTCCGGATCGGCAATGATCTGCCGTTCACATTGATCGCCGGTCCCTGCGCGCTCGAGAGCCGGGCCCATGCCTTCGAGATGGCCGGGGCGCTGAAGGAGATGACCGGGCGGCTCGGCATCGGCCTCATCTACAAGACCTCCTTCGACAAGGCGAACCGCACCAGCGCGGGGTCGGCGCGCGGCATGGGGCTCGACCGGGCGCTGCCCATCTTCGCCGAGCTGCGCGAGAGCCTCGGGCTCCCCGTGCTCACCGATGTGCATGAGCGCGAGCAATGCGCGCGCGTGGCCGAGGCCGTGGACGTGCTGCAGATCCCCGCCTTCCTCTGCCGGCAGACGGATCTCCTCATCGCCGCCGCGGAGACGGGGCGGGTGGTGAACGTGAAGAAGGGGCAGTTCCTCGCCCCCTGGGACATGAAGAACGTCATCGCCAAGGTGACGGGGGCGGGCAATCCGAACGTGCTCACGACCGAGCGCGGCGTCTCCTTCGGCTACAACACGCTCGTCTCCGATTTCCGCGCCCTGCCGACGCTCAAGAGCTTCGGCGCGCCGGTCGTCTTCGACGCGACCCATTCGGTGCAGCAGCCGGGGGGACAGGGAACGGTCAGAGGCGGCCAGCGGGAGTTCGTCCCCGTGCTCGCGCGCGCGGCCATCGCCGTGGGCGTCGCGGCCGTCTTCATGGAGACCCATCAGGACCCGGACAATGCCCCCTCGGACGGGCCCAACATGGTGCCGCTCGCCGAGATGGAGGCCCTCCTCCGCACGCTCAAGGCGTTCGATGCGCTTGCGAAGGCGTGAGGGCGGGGCTCTCTCTTCGGCTCGCGGACCGATCGATGACACGCGAGACGCTCCCGGGCCGTTCGCCTATCTGAGATCGCGGTCGCTGCCTGAATAGTCTGTCGGGAGGGACCCGATCCAGGCGTCGAGGGCGCGGCCGAGCTCGTCAGCTTTCGCGGGCTCCCTCGTGGCGATATTGCGCGTCTCCCCCGGATCGGACGCGACGTCATAGAGTTCCGTCGGCCCCTTCCGGATCTGCAGCAGCTTGTGGTTGCCCCTGCGGATCGCGGCCGTAGCGCCGGGATTCGGCGTGCGCCAGAACAGATCACCGGCGCGCGGCCGGCGCGCGCCGAGCCAGATGTCGGAGACATCCTCGCCGACGAGACCATCGCTCGGGCATCCGGCACCCGCGAGGCCGCAGAGTGTGGGAAGGAGGTCGACGCCGGCAAGGACGGACGCCTCGTCCCGCTGGCCCGCCGGAATGCGGCCCGTCCAGCGGACGATCAGAGGCAACCGCACGCCGCCCTCGTAGAACACATGCTTTCCGCCCCTGTAGGGTCCCGGAGAGCCGAACGCGTTGGGGCCGTTGTCACTGGTGAAGAGCACGATCGTGTCCGGTCCAAGTCCGCGGCGGTCGAGCGCGTCGAGGATCCGCCCCACCTGACCATCGAGCTGAGCGAGATCCCCCAGGCGGCGGCGCAAGGCCGCATCGACATCCTCCCCGCGCGCGGCGGCCTCGGAGATGTCGGCCTCGAGCTTAGGACTGCCGAGCCCCCCCGGACTTGCCCTGACCTCCGAGAAGGGGTCGACAAAGCTCGCGGGTGGATCGACGGGATTGTGCGGTGTGTGGAACCAGACGTTCAGAAAGAACGGGCGGGGATCATCCGCCTCGAGGAAGGCGATGGCTCGATCGGCGATCGCCGCATCACGTCCACGGGGATCCCGGCGGCTGGCGCCCGGAACTTCGATCGTCGCGATGCCGTAAGTGCCGGGGCTCGTCTGCGGGCCCAGATGCCATTTGCCGATGTGCCCGGTCCGATATCCGGCGCGGGCCAGATGATCCGTCAGCGTCGGCACGCTCCCGAAGCCGAATTCGGCCGGGTGCTGAGCGAAACTTGCGGGAAAGCGGCCGGTCATGAACGCGGTGCGGCTGGGGCTGCAGGTGGCGCCGCCGACATAGAAACCGGTGGAGACGCGTCCCTCCGCGGCGAGCCGGTCGATCGCCGGGGTCCGTGCATAGGGGTGTCCGGTGAAGCCGAAATCGCCGAACCCGGCATCGTCCGCGAGGAGGAAGACGATGTTCGGGCGAGCGGTCTCCGCCCGCAGCGGATCGGGACCGGCGGCCAGAAGGGCGAGCCAGAGTCCCGCAAGAACCAGTGCGCGGTACATGACGGCCGATCCTCCCGCGTGTCCCAAGTCCATCTTACACGGTGCAAGGAGCGTTCGGCGGTCGGTGGCCCCCCGGCTGACAAGGATCAAGCGCTCCTCCGCCGACGTCGTCGGCGGGCTCGATCGGCCTTTGGTCGGGAGCTTACGACCCGCCAGCGCGGCGCGGAATGCGTCGGCGCGGGACAGGCCATGCAAAAAGGTCGGAGTAGGCGCAAGGCACCCCTCGCAGGCCCGTTAATTCGGATATTGTCCCGCCATTGGAAAGCGATAGTTGGAGAGGAAAGGGTCCCATGACCAGCAAAGCAAGCGCCGGCCGCAGCGGCTTCGGCTTCAATCCGCAGGACGAGCTCAACGACCTGCGCATGTCCGACGCGGCGCTCCCGCTACTCGAGCGGGTGAAGGATTTCATCGAGACGGTGGCCAAGCCCGCCTCTCACGAGTTTCACAAGCTCGGCGAGGGTCGGGCCGACCGGTTCTCTTATGCCCCCGGCCAGCTCGAGGTGCTCGAGGGCGCCAAGGAGAAGGCACGGGAACTCGGGCTGTGGAACTTCTTCCTGCCCAATTCCGAAACCGGTGAGGGGCTGAAGAACCTCGACTACGCCTACATCGCGGTCGAGCTCGGCAAGCAGCCGCTCGCCTCGGAGATGATGAACTGCTCGGCGCCGGATACCGGCAACATGGAAGTGCTGGAGCGCGTCGGCACGCCGGCCCAGAAGGAGCAGTGGCTGAAGCCGCTGCTCGAGGGGAAGATCCGCTCGGCCTTCGCCATGACCGAGCCAAGCCTTGCCTCCTCGGACGCCCGCAACATCGGCATGCAGGCCAAGCTCGTCGGCAACGAGTGGGTCATCAATGGCGAGAAGTACTACATCTCCGGCGCCGGCGACCCGCGCTGCAAGATCATGATCACCATGGTCAAGACCAATCCCGACGCGCCGCCGCATCTCCAGCAGTCGCAGATCCTCGTGCCCATGGACACGCCCGGCGTCGAGGTGCTCGGCCCCATGCATGTCTTCGGTCAGGACGACGCCCCGCACGGGCACATGCACCTGCGCTTCACCGATGTCCGCGTGCCGAAGGAAAACATCCTCCTCGGCGAGGGGCGCGGCTTCGAGATCTCGCAGCTCCGCCTCGGTCCGGGCCGCATCCACCACTGCATGCGCTCGATCGGTCAGGCCGAGCGGGCGCTCGACCTCATGATCCGGCGCGGGCTCGAACGCGAGGCCTTCGGCAAGCCGATCATCCAGCTCGGCAAGAACATCGAGCTCATCTCGCGGGCGCGGATCGAGATCGAGGCGATGCGCCTCATGGTGCTCAAGGCCGCGCGAGCCATGGACGTGCTCGGCAACCGGGAAGCGCGGATCTGGGTGCACATGGTCAAGGCCATGGTCCCTGAACGGGTCTGCCAGATCATCGACCAGGCGATCCAGATCCACGGCGCCACCGGCGTCAGCCAGTGGTCGCCGCTGCCCCTCATGTACACGAGCCAGCGGACGCTTCGCATTGCCGACGGCCCCGACGAGGTGCACCACATGGTGGTGGGTCGGGCCGAGGTGCGGAAGTACGGCGAGAAAAACTGACACCGGCTCCAGGGCGGGTGCGGGTCCGTCGTGACCTGAAGGAGGGGGCAGCCTCAAGGGCTGCCCCCTGTCATCTGCCGCCGGCCCGCGCCCGGCCTAAGCCCTCGACGAGCGACAACCGCACCTGTCCGCATGCGGCGAGGGCACGGGCGTGGTAGTCTTGAGCCATGGTGGGGTGTGGGCGGGCGGACGGCGCATGATCGAACGCTGGATGTTCAAGACCGTCGAGGTCTGGGCGGTCGGGCTTTTGTGCGTTGCCGGATTTCTCGCCATCATCCTCGTGAGCGCGCTCGCCCGCGAGCATGCCGAGGGAAATCGCCGCTTCGGCCCTGCGGGCGAGGCCGCACACTTCCTCTCCATGGTGCCCGAAACCATCGCCTCCCTCGGCGCCCAGGCCATCGGGGGGCAGAAGGTCGTGCTGGCGGTCACCGAGGAGCGCTTCGAGGGCGAGAGCGGCCTTGCCGTCCATGGTGATCCGGACGCCCTGCGGGCCGAAGGCTATCTGCTCCTCTCACGCTATGACGGCGACCGGCATCGCAGCCTGGTCGAGCTCGTCGATCTCGCCGGCGGGCGGATCGTCCATCGCTGGGAGCCCGATTTCGCCGCGCAGAACGAGCGGAGCGAGGTCGTCTCCAGCCTCACGGTCGTGCCGAGGGACAACGCACCGAACCGCGCACGGATGTTCCATCCGCTGCTGACGCCGGACGGGGGGCTTGTCTTCCAGAACATGACCCCGCTCACCCGCGTCGATTCCTGCGGGCGCCTCGACTGGCTGACCCAGAAGCTGTTCCACCATTCGATCGAGCCGCACCCCGAGGGGGGATATCTCGCCTCGGCCTTCCTCGAGCCCCAGACGATCGAAGGCGTGGGCCGGCGCTTCAAGGAGGATGCGATCGTCCATGTGTCGGACGGCGGGGAGATCCTCTTCGAGCGGTCCGTACCCGCGCTCCTGATCGCGAACGGCCACGCCCATCTCGTCTTCGGCCAGGATTTCTATTCGGACGATCCGCTCCATCTCAACGACGTCCAGTATGCGCCGTTCGACGGGCCCCACTGGAAGAAGGGCGACCTCTTCCTCAGCCTGCGGAACGTATCGGCCATCGTGCAGTACCGGCCCTCGACCGACGAGGTGGTCTGGATGAAGCAGGGCCCCTGGGTGAACCAGCATGATGTGGACATTCTCGACGCGCATCGGATCGCGATCTTCAACAACAACCGCTTCAACGGGCGCCACGGGGCCTATGTCGACGGCGTCAACACGGTGATGGTCTATGATTTCGCGACCGACAGCGTGTCCGAGCCCTACCGGGGGGCCATGGAGCGGCTCGACATCCGCACCATCTCCGAGGGACGCTCGGAGATCCTGAGCGATGGCGGCGTCTTCATCGAGGAATCGAATTACGGCCGGGCGGTGCGGCTTGCCGCCGACGGATCGCTGCTCTGGAGCTTCGTCAACCGGGCCGGGGACGGCCGGGTCTATCTTCTGAGCTGGAGCCGCTACATTCCGAAGGAGACGGGCCGGGCCGTCCTGCGGGCGCTGTCGGAGGGCGGCTGCGCGATCCCTCCCGAGCCGGCAGGATCTGCGAGCCGGTCCCCGGAGGCGGTTCAGTCGCGGGACCTGTCGGTCTATAAGGGGCTGGCCGCCGCCGGGGCCGCCCCGTAGGCCGGGTGGCGTCACAGGGTCAGGCCTCAGGGGAGCGGGAATGCAGCGGCTCATCGCGGGAACACTCGTGTGGCTCGGCCTTGCCATCTGGGACGGCGCGCGCCCGGCCCAGGCCCACCCCCATTCCTGGATCGATCTCGAGGTGAGCGTCCTCTTCGACGGCGAGGGACGCGCGACCGGGCTGCGCCAGATCTGGCTGTTCGACGAGTACTATTCCGCCTTTGCCCTCGAGGGCTTCGATCGCGACGGGGATGGCGCGCCCGACCAGGCACTGGTCGAGGGGCTGATCACCGAGATGGTGGGCAATCTCGCCGACTATCAGTACTTCACCGAGGCGACGCTGGGCGGGGAGGCTGTCGCCCTCGGCCGGGCGCTGCCGCAAGGGGCGTGCCTGACGGAGAACCGGCTCGAGATGACGGTGGAGGTTCCGTTCGCGACCCCGCAGCCCGTGGCGGGGCGCCCGCTGCGCTACGCGGTCTACGACCCGACCTACTATATCGAGATCCTGCATTCGGACGGTCCGGCCTCCATCCGTCTTGAAGCGGCGCCGGCGGGGTGTGCCGCCACGCTCGAAGAGCCGGCGCCCCCGCCCGAATTCGAGACGCTCGCTGCGGCGCTCGACCGCAATCAGACGGCCGGTGACACGCTCGGCCAGCATTTCGCCGAATGGGTGAACATCGCATGCGGGCCCTGACGCTGGCCCTCGGGCTCTGCCTGCTCCTTCCGTGCACGGCGCAGGCCGCGGAGGGGGGGCCGCTCGCGGCGGCCTCTGCCCTGTGGGACGGGTTCATCGCCTGGATCTTCGACCAGCAGCGAGCCTTCCATCGCGAGCTCCTCTCCGGCCTCAGCCTCCTCTCGGAGGATCGGAGCCTCCTCGCGGCGGGCGGGCTCATGCTGGCAAGCTTTCTCTATGGCGTCTTTCATGCGCCGGGGCCCGGTCACGGCAAGGCCGTGCTCACCGCCTATCTCGCCACCCATCCCGAGCGGCTAGCGCGGGGCGTGGGTCTTGCGGGGGCGGCGGCGCTCGCGCAGGGGCTCGTCGCGATCGTCCTCGTCTACGGCCTCGTCTATGTGGCGGGGCTTCTGCCGCGCGATGCGAACCGCGCCGTGGACTGGTCCGAGCGCGCCGCCTTCGCGCTGGTGACCGTCATGGGCGCCTATCTCGTCTGGCGGGCGGGGCGCGGCCTCCTGCGGCTCGTCCGGGTCGCGCCCGCCGGGGCGGGTCCGGCCGGCCTCGGCCTCCTGCCTGCGACCGCCTCGGCCAGCGTTGCGGGCGGGGAGGGGGCCGCCCATGCCCACACCGAGATCCATGCGCATTCGCACGCCCACGCCCACGCCCACGGACACGCCCACGGACACGACCACCCGCACGGAGCGTGCGAGGGGTGCGGGCACGCCCATGGTCCGACCCCGGAGCAGATCGAGCGCGCAAGCGGCTTGCGCGCGAGCCTCGGCGTCATCCTCTCCATCGGGCTGCGCCCCTGTTCGGGCGCCGTCATCGTGCTCGTCTTCGCCAATGCGGCGGGCATTGCCTTGGCCGGTATCGGCGCGGTTCTCGCCATGGCGGCGGGCACCGCCCTCGCCATTGCGCTCCTCGCCGTCTTCGCGATCCAGCTCCGCACGCTGTCGGCCCGGCTCGTGCCGGAGGGTGCGGGCGGGCTCTGGCGCTTCGGCGGCCCGGCGGTGAGCCTCGTCGGCGGCGTGCTGCTGATCGCCATCGGCACGAGCCTCCTTGGCGCGAGCTTCGCGCCCGCCCATCCGCTCGGGCTCTGAGGCGCGAAATTTCCGCCGGCGGCTTGACAAGGGATGTTACAGGATAACATCTCTGCTCCGGGAGCCTTCCCATACCCGACCCGTGCCGGAGCCCTGCGATGATGCGGCTGACCCACCGTCTTGCCTGTCTCCTCCTGATCCTCGCGCCCGGACGGGCCGTGGCGGCCGAGAGCCCGAATGTCGTCGCCTCCATCCGTCCGATCCATGCGATCGCGGCCGCCGTCATGGAGGGGCGGGGCGAGCCGGCGCTCCTGATCGAGGGGGCCGCCTCCCCGCACGCCTACCAGATGCGGCCCGCCGATGCGGCGCGGCTCGAGGCGGCCGATCTCGTCTTCTGGGTGGGCCCGGCGCTCGAACTCTTCCTCACCGACGCGCTCGACGCGCTCGCCGCCGGCAAGGGCCTTGCGCTGATGGATGCCGAGGGCATGCGTCTCCTGCCGAACCGCGTCGCAGGGCCGTTCGCCGCCGAGGATCACGACCACGATCACGACCATTCCCATGACCCGCTGGAGATGGACAGTCATGTCTGGCTCGCGCCCGCCAACGGACGGGCCATGGCACGGGCGATGGCTGGACGTCTCGCCGCGCTGGATCCGGAGGGCGCCTCGCTCTACGCCGCCAATGCCGAGCGTCTCGCCCGCCGTCTCGACGCGCTCGAGGCGGAGATCGCGGCCCGCCTCGCCCCGCTCCGGGACCGGCGCTTCGTCGTCTTTCACGATGCCACCCAGTATTTCGAGGACGCCTTCGGGCTCGAGGCCGCCGCCTCGCTCACGCTCAACCCGGCCCGTCAGCCCGGGGCGAAGCGCGTTGCCGAGATCCGCAGGCTGATCGCCGAGACCGGGACGGCCTGCATCTTCTCCGAGCCGCAATTCCCGCCCCGGCTGCTCGACGTCATCGCCGAGGGGAGCGAGGTGAAGCGCGGCATGCTCGACGTGGTCGGCGTCGAGCTCACGCCGGGGCCGGAGCACTACCCGCAGCTTCTCCTCGCCATGGCGGACGCCATGCAGGCATGCCTCTCGGAGTAGGGGCGGGGGAGCGCGCCGGCGCTTGGCCTTTGGCTCTCCCTCCGCTATCAAGCGGGCGCCGCACCCATCACGAGCCGGAGACCCCGCCCATGACCGCCATCATCGACATCACCGCGCGTGAGATCCTCGACAGCCGGGGCAATCCCACCGTCGAGGTGGACGTGACGCTGGAGGACGGGTCCTTCGGCCGGGCGGCCGTGCCCTCGGGTGCCTCCACGGGCGCCTATGAGGCGGTCGAACGGCGCGATGGCGGGGAGCGCTATCGCGGCAAGGGCGTGCTCGGCGCGGTGGATGCGGTCAATGGCGAGATCTTCGAGGCGCTCTCGGGCTATGACGCCGAGGAGCAGATCCAGCTCGACCGGCTGATGATCGAGCTCGACGGCACCGAGAACAAGAGCCGGCTCGGCGCCAATGCCATCCTGGGCGTCTCGCTCGCCATCGCGCGGGCGGCGGCCGAGGCGGGCGGGCAGGAGCTCTACCGCTATGTCGGCGGCGCCGGCGCGCGCCTTCTCCCCGTCCCGATGATGAACATCCTCAACGGCGGGGCGCATGCGGACAATCCGATCGACTTCCAGGAATTCATGATCATGCCAGTGGGCGCGGAGAGCTTCTCGGAGGGGCTGCGCTGGGGCGCGGAGATCTTCCAGACGCTGAAGGCGGCGCTGAAGGCGGCCGGGCACAACACCAATGTCGGTGACGAGGGCGGCTTCGCGCCCAACATCGCCTCGACGGAGGAGGCCATCGGCTTCGTCATGAAGGCCATCGAGGCGGCCGGCCGGCGCCCGGGCGAGGACGTGTTCCTCGCGCTCGATGCGGCGTCCACGGAGTTCTTCAAGAACGGACGCTACGTCCTCGAGGGCGAGGGCCGCACGCTCGATGCGGGCGGCATGGCCGATCTCTATACGGATCTGTGCGCGCGCTTCCCCATCATCTCCATCGAGGACGGCATGGCGGAGGACGACTGGGAGGGCTGGGCCGCGCTCACCTCGGCCATCGGCGGCACGGTGCAGCTCGTGGGCGACGATCTCTTCGTCACCAATACGAGGCGCCTCTCGGACGGCATCGGCCGGGGGGTCGCCAACGCGATCCTGGTGAAGGTCAACCAGATCGGCACGCTCACCGAAACGCTCGAGGCCGTGGAGATGGCGCACAAGGCCGCCTATCGGGCCGTCATGTCCCACCGCTCGGGCGAGACCGAGGACTGCACCATCGCCGACCTCGCGGTGGCGACCAATTGCGGACAGATCAAGACCGGCAGCCTCGCGCGCTCGGACCGGCTCGCCAAGTACAACCAGCTCCTGCGCATCGAGGAGGACCTCGGCCCCGCCGCCGCCTATGCCGGCCGGTCGGTGCTGAAGGGCTGAACGGAACCCGCCCGGCCCCGTTCTTGTATAGGAGACGGCCAGTCCGGCCTCCGGCTCTCCCCTTGTCTCATTGCGGCGCAGCATGCTATGGTGCAACGCACAATGCCCTGAGGGTTGGGGCCATCCTGTTCCACCGCCTGTCACCCCGGAGGGGGCGTCCCCTCTCCGCGCGTCCCGTCCGTTTGCAAAGTGAGCGTCATGAACATCTCGAAGATCCCCGTCGGCGACAATCCTCCGCACGAGCTCAACGTCATCATCGAGATTCCGCAGAATTCCGATCCCGTGAAGTACGAGATCGAGAAGGAGAGCGGGGCTCTCTTCGTCGACCGCTTCATGCACACCGCGATGTTCTACCCGGTCGATTACGGCTTCATCCCGCACACGCTGGCCGAGGATGGCGACCCGCTCGACTGCATGGTCGTGACGCGCGCGCGCATCGTGCCGGGCGCCGTGGTGAAGGTGCGCCCCGTGGGCGTCCTCCTCATGGAGGACGAAGCCGGCCGCGACGAGAAGCTGCTCACCGTGCCGGTCTCCAAGACCCATCCCTATTACGACCACATCCAGACCTATGAGCAGCTTCCCAAGCCGCTCATCAGCCAGATCCAGCACTTCTTCGAGCACTACAAGGACCTCGAGACCGGCAAGTGGACCAAGTGCACGGGCTGGGGCGGGGTCTACGAATCCAAGAAGATCATCGAGGCCTCGATCGCCCGCGCCCAGAGCGAAAAGCTCCTGCGCGCCGCCGCGGAGTAAGGCCCCCTGCCCGAGAGGAGCGACCGCTCCTTTCCCCCCCTCTCCCCCGGGAGAGGGGTGAGGGTCCGGCGGTGAGGGTCACTCCCGCTCGTCGACCACCGCCACCTGTCCCTCGATCCGCACACGGCCGTCGGCAATGAGGCGCACCGCGCGGGGGTAGAGCTTGTGCTCGGCCTTGAGGATGCGCGCGGCGAGGCTGTCCTCGTCGTCGCCGGCGAGGACCGGAACGGCGGCCTGCGCGACGATCGGCCCCGCGTCCACATCCGCCGTCACATAGTGCACCGTGCAGCCGGAGACCTTCACGCCCGCCGCGAGCGCCTGGGCCTGGGGATGCAGCCCCGGGAAGGACGGCAGGAGCGAGGGATGGATGTTGATCATCCGCCCCTCCCAGGCCCTGGTGAAGCCGGCCGTCAGCACACGCATGAACCCGGCCGAGCAGACGAGCCCCACATCGGCGGCGCGCAGCGCCCGGTCGAGCTCCGCCTCGAAGCTCTCCCGGCTTTCATGGGCCTTGTGATCGATGGCACGGGCGGGAAGGCCCGCCTCGCGCGCGATGTCGAGCCCGCGCGCCTCGGGGCGGTTCGAGAGCACGCAGGCGATCTCGGCCGGAAAGGCGGGGTCCGCGCAGGCCTCGATCAGCGCGGCGAGATTGCTGCCCCGGCCCGAGATGAGGACGCCGAGGCGAAGCCGGCTCACCATGGCAGCGATCCCTCGTAGCGCACGCGCTCGTTTCCTGCGGCGGGCTCGAGCCGGCCGAGGCGCCGGGCCGACAGGCCGCCTTGCGCGAACCCGGCAATGAGGTCCTCGGCCGCCTCCGGGGCGCAGACGAGGGCAAGGCCCACGCCGCAATTGAAGGTGCGCAGCAGCTCGTCCCGGGCAAGACCGCCCTCCGCCGCGAGCCAGGGGAAGACGCGCGCGGCGGCGGCGCCCTCCGGGTCGGCGGCGGCATCGGGGGCGAGGGCGCCCAGATCGAGGCGGGCGCCGATCCCCTCGGGCAGGACGCGCGGCAGGTTCTCCGTCAGTCCCCCGCCGGTGATGTGGGCGAGCGCCTTCACCCGGCCGGCGCGCAGGGGGTCCCTCAGCGCACGGACATAGATGCGCGTGGGACGCAGCAGCGCCTCGCCGAGCGAGAGCGCGGGATCGAAGGGGGCGGGCGCGTCGAGACGATGGCCGCCCCGCTTCAGGATCGCCCGCACGAGCGAGTAGCCGTTCGAATGAACGCCCGCCGAGGCGAGGCCGAGCACCACGTCGCCGGCCACGATATCCGTCCGGGGGAGGAGCGTGCCCCGTTCGGCCGCGCCCACGGCGAAGCCCGCGAGGTCGAAATCCTCGCCCGCATACAGGCCCGGCATCTCGGCGGTCTCGCCGCCGATGAGCGCCGCGCCCGCCTGCGAGCAGCCGGCCGCGATGCCCGCGATGATCGCCGTGCCGCGCGGCACGTCGAGCTTCCCGGTCGCGAAATAGTCGAGGAAGAAGAGCGGCTCGGCCCCTTGCGCGAGAAGGTCGTTCACGCACATGGCCACGAGATCGATCCCGATCGTGTCGAAGCGGCCCATGTCCAGCGCGAGCTTGAGTTTCGTGCCGACCCCGTCGGTGGTGGACACGAGGATGGGGTCGGAGAAGCCCGCCGCCCTGAGATCGAACAGCGCGCCGAAGCCGCCGAGCGCGCTCTCGGTCCCCGGACGGGCGGTCGCCTTCGCAAGGGGTCCGATGGCTTTGACGAGGGCGTTGCCCGCGTCGATGTCGACGCCGGCTTGGGCATAGGTGAGGGGGGCTCTGGACATGGCAGGCTCGGCAAAAGGGGCAGGGACGCCAAGGAGTAGAGCAATCGGGGCGGGAAGGAAACGACCGCAGCGACGGAGGCGCGCGCTACCTGCCGTTGAAGCCAGGAAAGCCGATCAGCGGTACCATCGGCGCGAGGGGGCGGTACGGCCCCGACTGCCTTCGGGAGGGAAGGGCCATGACGACACTGGCGGCAATCGCGCTCAATCGATTCGGGATGGGCGCGCGGCCGGGGGATTTCGACAAGATCGGGCGCGATCCCAGGGACTTCCTCAAGGCCCAGGTCGAGCGCGCCAAGGGCGTCCCCAAGCCGCTGCAGACGCTGGCGGGCTCCATCGACTACATCAACGCGGCACCGGAACGCGGCACCGGCCAGGAAGGCGTTCGCGCCTACCGGCTGCGTGGGAGGGCGCTCTACCAGCAGGAGATCGCCCTGCGCTATGCCTATGGCATCGCCACGGGGGAGGGCTTCACCGAGCGCCTCGTGCGCTTCTGGAGCAACCACTTCACCGTCTCGATCGCAAACCGCCAGGTCGAGCCCTTCGCGGGGGCGATGGAGCGCGAAGCGATCCGCCCTCATCTCACCGGGAAGTTCGAGGACATGCTCCTCGCCGTGTGCCGGCATCCGGCGATGCTGATCTATCTCGACAATGCGAACTCCTTCGGGCCGAACTCCGCCGTCGGACGGCGCCGGAATGTCGGGCTCAACGAGAACCTCGCCCGCGAGATCCTCGAGCTGCACACGCTCGGCGTGGAAGGCGGCTATACGCAGGCGGATGTTCTCGCGCTCGCCAAGATCATCACCGGCTGGACGCGCCAGGGACCGCAGACCCGCCAGGCGGGCGTGACCGGGGACGCGGTCGGCTTCGTCTACCTGCCCGCCGGGCACGAGCCGGGCGATCACGTCCTCCTCGGCAAGACCTATCCCGAGACGCGCGATGATGCGCAAGGCATCGCCGCGCTGAAGGATCTTGCGCGTCATCCGTCCACGGCGCGCTTCATCGCGCGCAAGCTCGCCAACCATTTCATCGCGGACGTCCCGCCGGCGCGGGCGGTGGACGCGCTGGCCGACGTCTATGCCCGCACGGGCGGCGACCTCAAGGCCGTCACGCTCGCTCTCGTGGACCTCGACGAGGCCTGGGTCCCCGAGACGCGCAAGTTCCGCGCGCCGGAGGACTTCGTCGTCGCCGGCATGCGGGCGCTCTCCGCGGACTCGTCGCTGACGGCGCAGAGTTTCGTCCAGGCCGCCCTCAACATCGAGGAGGGGCTCTCGCAGGCCGGGGACGTGATGGATCCGCAATCCTATCAGCAGGCGCTGCGCACCATAAACCGCAGCAACGATCCGGCCATGGCGCTTCTGCGCACCGTGGGCGCGCTCGGCCAATATCCGTTCACGGCGCCCTCGCCGGCCGGCTGGCCGGACGAGGCGAGCGCCTGGGCGGGACCGGACGCGCTGATCGAGCGGCTCGACTGGGCCAATGCGATCTCGGCGCGCCTGCGGCCCAATCTCGAGCCGGTCGCCTTCGCCCGGGCCGTCCTCGGCCCCGACATTTCCCAGAGCACCGAGCGGGTCCTGTCCGGGGCCGCGAGCCCCGCCCAAGGCGCCGCCCTCGTCCTCGCCAGCCCGGAGTTTCAAAGACGATGACACCGTTCTCGCGACGCTTCCTTCTGGGTGCCGGGGCAGCCGGTCTCGCCGGCGCCACGCTGATGCCGACCCTCACGCTCGCCGCGGCGCCGACCGACAAGCGCTTCGTCGTCATCGTCCTGCGCGGCGGGATGGACGGGCTGTCGGCGGTCGTGCCGCATGGCGACCCCGCCTACGCGTCCGCCCGCGGACGGATCGCCATCGCCGCCCCCGGCACGGGGGAGGGCGCGGCCCTCAAGCTCGACGGGATGTTCGGGCTGCACCCCAATCTCGAGGCGCTGAAGGCGCTCTATGATGGCGGGGACGCGGCAATCTTCCATGCCGTCGCCTCTCCGTACCGGGAGCGATCGCACTTCGACGGGCAGGACGTGCTCGAGAATGGCGACACCCAGCCCCGGCGGCGGCACGATGGCTGGCTCAACCGCGCGCTCGCGGGCTATGGCCGCAAGGATGCCAACCGGGCGCTCGCGGTGTCCCAGGCGATGCCGCTGATCCTCACGGGACCGGAGGCCGTCAGCTCCTGGACGCCGCCGCAGCTCCCGCAAGGGGACGACGACTATCTCGCCCGCGTGCAGCGCATGTACGAGGACGATGCCCAGCTGCGCACCGCGCTCGAGGATGCGCTCGCGACGCGCGAGATGGCCATGGGCGCGATGGACGGGAACATGCGCGGCGGCGGCAACCAGCTCGCCGCGCTCGCCCGGCCCGCCGGCGCGCTGCTGCGTGCCGAGGATGGCGCCCGCTTCGCCGTCATGGATCCGGGCGGCTGGGATACCCACAACAATCAGGGCGCGGCCCAGGGCCTGCTTGCCGGCCGCCTCGCCGATCTCGACCGGGGCCTCGCCGCGCTGAAGGATTCGCTCGGCACGGTCTGGAAGGACACCATGGTCGTCGTCGTCACCGAGTTCGGCCGCACCGTGGCCGTGAACGGATCGAACGGCACCGATCACGGCACCGCCTCGGCGGCCTTCCTGCTCGGCGGCGCGGTGAAGGGCGGGCAGATGATCGCCGACTGGCCCGGGCTCGGACAGGGTCAGCTCTACGAGAACCGCGACCTCAAGCCGACCATGGACATGCGGGCGCTCTTCAAGACGGCGCTCGTCGCCCATATGGGCCTCGACGAGGGCTTCGTGAGCCGGGAGGTCTTCACCGATGGCGAGCGGATCGCGCTGCTCGAGCAGGTGCTGCGGGGCTGAGGGCAGCGGGCGGGTGCGGTGCCGGTATCATCGGCGGGCGGCGGTGCTATAGTCGCTCCCGCTCGCTGATCGCCTGCCTCATCCTCGGAGTTCGACATGCAGTCCCGGCGCCCTGCCCATCCGGTCCGCTTCCTTTCCGCCCTTCTGGGCCTTCTTGCGCTGATCGGCGCGGGTCTTTGGGCGGCCATGGCTCCGGCGCGGGCGGGCGATGTCTTCACCGTGCACGGCGTCGTGGTGGACGTGACCGCCGAGAATGCGCGCGATGCCCGGGTGAAGGCCCTCGACCAGGGCCGGGCGCTCGCCTTCCGCACGCTTCTCGAGCGCCTGACCCCGCAGGCCATGCACGCGAGCCTCCCCCGTCCCACGCTCGAGACCCTGGTGGAGTCCGAGCTCGCGGTGGAGGTCGACCGCGAGAAGGCGAGTTCGGTGCGCTACATCGCCGAGGTGACCTACGCCTTCCGGCCGACCGAGGTGCGGGAGTTCCTGCGCCTCAACGCGCTCTCCTACAGCGAGAACCAGGCCCGCCCCGTGCTGGTGGTGCCCGTGCTCGTGCTGCGCGGCACGGGTCCCCAGGGCGAGCCGATGGAACAGGCCCTTCTCTGGGAACCCGAAAACGACTGGGCCGCCGTCTGGCGTGATCCGCGCTTCAGCTCCTCGCTCCTGCCGGTCGAAACCCCGTTCGGCGACACCGAGGACCTTCTGGCCCTCGACGCCGAGAAGGCGCTCAACGCGCAATGGGCCGATTTCGCGCCGCTCGCCGCGCGCTACCGGGCCGACGAGGTGCTGCTCGCCGTCGCCACCGTCTCGCGGGAAGCCCAGGGCCGCACCGAGCAGGTCGATCTCACGCTCGCCCGCCTGTCCGAGGACGGACTCGAGACGGCGCAAGGGACCGCACAGGGGGCCGCCGCCGTTCCCGAGCCCGGCCAGACCCGCATTCCCACCATCGCCCGTCCGCTGGCGCTCGAGGCGATCGACATCGCCATGGCGCCCTGGATCGAGCGCTGGAAGGAGAAGACCCTCGTCTCGCTCGGCGAGCAGCAGCGCCTCTCGGCCACGGCCGTCTTCCGGAGCGGGCTCGCGGACTGGCGCGCCATCGAGACGGCGCTCGCGGAGATCGCCACCATCATCGACCACCGGGTCCTCGCCCTGTCGGCGACGGGGGCCGAGATCGAGCTGACCTTCGCCGGCTCCGTGGACCAGCTCGCCCTTCTCCTGGCCCAGCGGACGGTCAGCCTGTCGGCGCTCAACAATCTCTGGGTGCTCGAAGCCGGCGCCGTCGCGAGCGGTGTCGCGCCCTCGGAGCTCGATCCCGCCTCCCGCCCGCCGGTCGAGCAGATCTATCTGACGCCGGCCACCGCGCCCCCGGCCGCCTATCGTCCGGGCGCGCCCGATCCCTATGCGGGCGAGCCCGGTCCGGCCGCGGAGGTCGACGACTGGAACCGGGCGCGCAGCGCGATCGATCCCGGCGCGAGCCAGATGGCACCGGTGGGACAATGAGCCGGGGCTGAGGCACGCCAGACGGGTGCGATGAGCGACGACCGGCAGATTGCGTTCCGCTTCGGATTTTCCCCGCGCCACGACCGGCGCAGCTTCGTGGCGGGCGCTGCCAATGCGGCGGCCCTGACGGCGCTCGACCGCTGGCCGGAGTGGAGCGAGCCGGTGCTGGCCCTCCATGGGCCCGCGGGCTGCGGAAAGACCCATCTCGCGGCGATCTGGGCGGCACGGGCGCGGGCCGGCCCGCTCGATCCGGCCCGGCTCGACGCGGCGCTGGCGGCCGGCGCGGCCGGGGCTGGCGCGCTCCTTCTCGATCTCGGGGCCGGACCCCTGCCGGG
>JACAEB010000128.1 GCA_013389075.1 Alphaproteobacteria bacterium | reverse complement strand
GGCCGGAGGCGGCACGGCCGGCCCCCGAGCCGGCGGACACCGCCGAGAGCGGTCGCGGCGCGGGCTGGCGCGCCGATGCCGAGAACATGTTCGCCGATCTCCTGCGCCCGCGCGGGCGGCGCGGCGCGCCGCGCGATGGCGAGGATTTCACCGTCCGCCTGCGCCTCTCCTTCGAGGAGGCGATGCTGGGCGGGGAGCGGCGGGTGACGCTGCCCACCGGCAAGACGCTCACCGTGCGCCTGCCGCCCGGCATGAGCGAGGACCGGCCCCTGCGCCTCAAGGGCCATGGCGCGCCGGGCGAGCATGGCGGGCAGGCGGGCGATGCGCTCATCGAGGTGATGGTCAAGCCCCATTCCCTCTACCGCCGCGAGGGTCGCGACATCCACATGACCGTGCCCGTGAGCGTGCCCGAGGCGCTGCTCGGCGGGGAGATCCGCGTGCCGACCGTACACGGACCGGTTGACCTGACCCTCCCCGAAGGCACCAAGGCCGGGCAGGTGCTGCGACTCAAGGGCAAGGGCGTGCCGGCCGATCCGCGCCGGGGCCTGCCGGCGGGCGATGGGTTCGTGCATGTCGAGATCGCCCTGCCCGACCGGCTGAGCGAGGCCGCGCGCGCCGCCTTGCGCGACTGGCAGGCGCGGGCCCCCTATGATCCGCGCAAGGGGCTCGGCTGAGCGCTCCGGTGGATTTGAAGGCGGGCGGAGCTCATGTATAAGCACCTCCATTCATTCAGAAAATGGCAGTGACGGGAACGGTGGCCGGATGAGCGGATCGCAGAGTTTGATGGCGGGCAAGAAGGGCCTCATCATGGGCGTGGCCAATGAGCGGTCCATCGCCTGGGGGATAGCGCGCGCCTGCGCCGCCCACGGGGCCGGGCTCGCCTTCACCTATCAGGGCGAGGCGGTGAAGAAACGCGTCCTGCCGCTTGCCGCCGAGCTCGGCTCGGGCCTCACCCTGCCCTGCGACGTCACCGATCCCGCGAGCCTCGATGCCTGCTTTTCCGCGCTCGCGCAGCACTGGGGCACGCTCGACTTCGTCGTGCACGCCATCGCCTATTCGGACAAGGATCAGCTCAAGGGCCGCTATGTCGACACGACCTTCGAGAACTTCGCGCTGAGCCTCAACGTCTCCTGCTTCTCCTTCACGGCGGTCGCTCAGCGGGCGGAGAAACTGATGCCGAACGGGGGGAGCCTCCTCACCCTCTCCTATTACGGCGCCGAGAAGGTGATGCCGCACTACAACGTGATGGGCGTCGCCAAGGCCGCACTCGAGGCCTCGGTGCGCTATCTCGCGGAGGATCTCGGCAAAACCGGCATCCGCGTCAACGCCATCTCCGCCGGACCCATCCGCACGCTCGCGGCCTCGGCCATCGGCGATTTCCGCTACATCCTCAAGTGGAACGAGTACAACGCCCCGCTCCGCCGGAACGTGACCATCGACGAGGTCGGCAATTCGGCCGTGTACCTCCTGTCGGACCTCGGGCGTGCCGTGACCGGCGAGATCCACCATGTGGACGCGGGCTACAACGTCGTCGGCATGAAGGCCGAGGACGCTCCCGACATATCTGTGAGCTGAGCGTGCCGGGCGCGCGCCCGCCGCGGAAAGGAAGGCGATGCCCCTGAGCTTCGATGGCCGAGAGCGCCGGCGGATCTATCTCTTCCGGCATGGCGACGTCGCCTATCTGAACCCGGACGGGACGCGCGTCCCCGACAGCCGGCTCGTCAACCTGACGCCGAAGGGCGAGGCAGAGGCCGACACGAAAGCCGAGATCTTCCGCAGCGTGAGCATCGACCGGGCGGTCTCCTCGGGCCTGCCGCGCACGCGCCAGACGGCCGAGCGCGTGCTGCGCCACCACGATCTTCCGATCGAGGACCGGCCCGCCTTCGAGGAGATCAGATCGAACCGGAGAGGTCCCCTCGACATCGCCGAGCTCGAGCGCGTCGCCTATGCCTTCGCCGATGCCCATCACCCCGACGCGCGCTACGGCAATGGCGAGCGCTTTGCCGATTTCGAGGCGCGGGTGCTCGGGGGGCTCATGGCCCTTCTCGCCGAGCCCGGCTGGCAGCGCCTCGCCCTCTTCGCCCATGGCGGGGTGAACCGCATCGTGATCGGCTGGGCCCTCGGCGCGGGGCTCGTCGCCTTCGGCCGCCTCGAGCAAGACACGTGCTGCGTCAACGTCATCGACGTCGACCAGGAGGCGGACGGCTCCGTGCGGCGGACGATCGTCCGTGCCGTGAACGTCACCGCCAGCGACCCGCTGAAGGCGGATCGCTCGCTCACCACGCTCGAGACCATGGCCATGCGCTACAGGTCCCTCCTCGAGGCCGGGCGGAGCGGGGGATGAGGCGAGCCCATGTCGCATAACAGTTTCGGCCATCTCTTCCGCGTGACGAGCTGGGGCGAAAGCCACGGGCCGGCGCTCGGCTGCGTGGTCGACGGCGTGCCGCCCGGCATTCCGCTGACGGAGGAGATGCTGCAGGTCTGGCTCGACCGGCGCCGCCCCGGCCAGTCCCGCTTCACCACCCAGCGCCAGGAACCCGACAAGGTCCGCATCCTCTCGGGCGTCTTTCCGGACGAGGCCGGCCGGCAGGTGACCACGGGCACGCCGGTGAGCCTCATGATCGAGAACGTCGATCAGCGGTCCAAGGATTATTCCGAGATCCGTGACAAGTTCCGCCCCGGCCATGCGGACTACACCTATCTCGCCAAATACGGCATTCGCGACTATCGCGGCGGCGGGCGGTCCTCGGCGCGCGAGACGGCGGCGCGGGTGGCCGCGGGCGGGGTCGCGCGGGCCGTGCTCGGCCATTATCTGCCAGAGGCGCGCGTGCGCGGCGCCCTCGTGCAGATGGGGCCGCACATCGTCGACCGCACGCGCTGGGACTGGGCGGAGGTGGACAGGAACCCCTTCTTCACGCCCGATCCGGGAAGCGTTGCAACCTATACGGAGTTTCTCGACGGCGTGCGCAAGGCGGGCTCGAGCACCGGCGCCGTGATCGAGCTCGTCGCGAGCGGCATTCCCGCCGGGCTCGGCGCGCCCGTCTACGGCAAGCTCGATGCCGAACTCGCCGGCGCGCTGATGAGCATCAACGCGGTCAAGGGTGTCGAGATCGGCGCGGGCTTTTCCGCCGCCGCGCTCTCGGGCGAGGCGAATGCCGACGAGATGCGCGCGGGCAATGACGGCCCCGTGTTCCTGTCCAATGCGGCGGGCGGGATACTGGGCGGCATATCGAGCGGTCAGGACATCGTCGCGCGCTTCGCCGTCAAGCCGACCTCCTCGATCCTCAGCCCACGGCGGACCATCGACCGGCACGGTCGCGAGACCGAGATCGTGACCAAGGGCCGGCACGACCCGTGCGTCGGGATCCGCGCGGTGCCGGTGGGGGAGGCGATGATGGCCTGCGTCCTCGCCGATGCGCTCCTGCGCCATTTCGGCCAGGGCGGCAGCCTCGCCAATCTCGCCCTCTCCCCCGTTCCCGACGAAAGGACCACACCATGAGCGAACCTGCCCCGCGAGCGGCGCCGGCATCGCGGACGAGCTTCGCCTTCGACAGGAAGGAAGGGGAAACGCTCGTGATGGGCGGCACCGCCCTCGCGATCATCGCAGCCTTCATCTTCCTTCTGACGGGCCATGTCGCCGTCGCCGTCTTCGGCGTCGCCTCCGCGCTGGTCGCCCTGCACTACCGGCCGATGATCGACCAGAAGAAGCCGCAGGTCGCGACCTTCGAGGACGGGCTCTTCGTCGACGGCCTCGGCCTTCTTCCCTGGCAGGACATCGCGCAGGCGCGTGTCGTCCATAGCTGGCTGCGAGCGATCCGCATGACCGAATGCCGGATCGAGACGCGCCGGCCCGTCAGGGATGTCGTCCGCCCGCAGACTAACGGCTTGTTCCGGATGCTTCAGACCCGCATCTGGACGCAGCCCGCGCCCGACCGGCTCACGCTCAAGCTGACGGCCGTCAAGGGCGCCGCCGACGGGCTCGAGGATGCGCTGAGGGCGCGGCTGCCCGGGAGCGGCTGACCGCCCCGCTCAGCGTTTCTCGAACACCGCCACCTTGGAGAGGAAGGCCGGCCGCGTCTCGACGAGCGCGAGCCCCGCCGCGCCGAACAGCGCGCGCAGATCCTCCCGCGCATAGGCGGTGAAATAGGGCTCGTGAAAGTTCACCGGGAAGGTGTCGAGGAGGCCGTCGAAGGCCGGTTCGTCCCCGTACTGAAGAGAATCGACGAGGAGGAAGCGCCCGCCGGGCCGGAGGACGCGGGCGATCTCGCGCGCGGCCGCGGCGCGCGCCTTGCCGGGCAGCTCGTGAAAGAGGAAGACGGCGCTCGCCACGTCGAACTCCTCCGCCTCGAAGGGCAGCGTCTCGACATTGGCGCGCACGAAATCGGTCCGCGAGAAGGGCGCGAGCGCGGCCTCGGCGCGCGCGAGATAGGCGGGCGACAGGTCGAGGCCCACCGTCGGAAGGCGCGGGAAGTTCTCCTTCACGAAGCGCAGGAACCGCCCCGTCCCGCAGGCGAGGTCGAGGAGCCGGGCGCGCCTCTGGTCGCGCCCCGCCAGCGCCGCCCGCAAGGGCACGAGCGCCTGGCGCCGCATGGCGTCGGCGGCGCCGGAGAACAGCGTCTCCACCTGGAAGTCGTAGAGCGCGGCGGAGCGCTCGCTGAGCCAGCCATCGGTCTGGTAGTGGAAGTTCTGGAGGTAGTAGCGCGGATAGGACTGCCCGCGGACGGTGTCGAACACCTCCTGATGGGCGCGGGCGAGCCGGCGGGCATCCGCCTGCGGAAGATCGCGGAAGAAATCGCGGCTCGCGGCGATGAGCGCGCGCAGATCGGGCCGCATGTCGTGCGGCGGCGCGTAGAGCCCCGCCTCGATATTGGCGAAGTCCCGCTCGAAGAGGGCGATCAGCGCACGGTAGATCTCGGCGGCCGTCGGCAGCGGATGCTCCGGCACGAAGACCGGCTCGCCCGGGGGCGTCTTCGGCCCCGAGAGGCGGCGGGCGGCGAGATAATGCCCGGCATAGAAGGTGACGCGCGCGCCCTGCGCGAGCGTGTAGCGCAACCGGTCGTAAAGGCTCGACATGGCCTGTCCCCGCTGGAGGGCTCCCCCCGGGTAATCTAGGACGCCTTGGCGCTCACGCCCATTCCTGTTTCCTCATTGCGAGCTCCGCGAATGGTTCGAGGCCCCGCGTTCCGCGGGGCACCTCACCATGACGATGCCGGATGCATCCTCAGCGCCCGTCATCCTGAGGTGCGCCCGAAGGGCGCCTCGAAGGATTGCCACGGGCCTGACGCCCTCGCGGTGACAGGAGTGTCGTTGCGAGCGGAGCGAAGCAATCCAGGCCCCGAGGCGAGGCGCCTTGTCGCCTGGATCGCCACGCGCTCCGCGCTCGCGATGACGACGTGGGGACGGGCCTGACGCCCTCGCGGTGACAGGAGTGTCATT
>JACAEB010000022.1 GCA_013389075.1 Alphaproteobacteria bacterium | reverse complement strand
TCGTCCCGTCCGCCGCGCCGGAGGTCCCGGCTGCGGCCCCTGTCAGGTTTGCACCGATGAAACACGCTTTCGTTCTGGCGCTGCTCGCCAGCGCCGCCCCGATCCTGTGTCCCGAGACGAACGCCCAGGATCGTGTCCCCGTCCCCGCCGACGCCGCCATCGACACGGTGATCGTCACGGCACGGCTCGATCCCGAGGACCCGCCGCTCCTCGCCGATGTGCGGGCGCGGCTCTCGCGCACGCCGGGCGCCGTTTCGGCCGTCTCCAACGAGGCGTTCGAGGCGCGCGCGGCGCAGGGGCTCAGCGACATGCTGCGCGATGTGCCGGGCCTCGTCGTTCAGAAACGCTATGGCGAGGAGTCGCGCTTCTCGATCCGTGGCTCGGGCCTCGGCCAGTCCTTTCACCAGCGCGGCGTTCTCTTCGCGCAGGACGGCGTGCCCTTCGCCGATGCGGACGGCTTCTCGGACTTCCAGAAGATCGATCCGCTCACGGCGCGTTACGTCGAGGTCTACCGGGGCGGCAACGCGCTGCGCTTCGGCGGGGCCCAGCTCGGGGGCGCCGTCAATCTCGTCACGCCGACGGGCCGGACGGCGCAGTCGGCCAATCTCGTCCGTCTCGAGGGCGGCTCGTTCGACTTCTGGCGGGGCGGAGGCCAGCTCGCGCGCGTCGCCGGGAAGGCCGACCTCTTTGCTGCCGTCACCGGCATGTCGGCGGAGGGGTTCCGCGAGCAGTCCGCACAGGACCAGCTGCGCGGGACGGTCAATCTCGGCTATCGCCTCGGCGAGGACCGGGAGATCCGCCTCATCGCCTATGCGGCCGACATCGCTCAGGAGGTCCCCGGAACGCTGACCCTCTCGCGCGCGCTCTCCCGCCCGCAGGCGGCGGGCGCCAATGTCATTGCCACCGACTGGGCGCGCGACCAGACGGTGTGGCGCACGAGCCTTCAGGGCCGCTGGCGGTTCACCGAGGGCGCCCTTTTCGAGGGCGGCCTCTATGCGACGGGGACGGATCTTCATCATCCGATCTCGCTCCTGATCGAGCAGGACATCTCGACGCAAGGCGCCTTCGGCCGGCTCGACCTCGCCGGCACGGCCTTCGGGCACAGGGCCGACCTTTACCTCGGCGCATCCTATCGTCAGGGGACGGTGGATCAGATCCTCGGCCCCGTGCTCTTTCCGGTGGCGGGTGACAGCCGCCGCAAGGCGAGGGGGCTCGACCTCTTCGGCGAGGGCCGCTGGTTCGCGACCGGGCGCCTCGCCATCGTCGCGGGCGGCTCGTTCGGCTGGGCCGACAGGGATTACACGGACAATCTCAATGCGGCGAACGACGACAGCGCGGATTATGCCTGGTTCGCGCCGCGCATCGGGCTCCTCGTCGAGCACGCATCCGGCGCTCAGACCTATGCGAACCTGACGCGATCGGTGGAGCCGCCCCATCATGGCGCGCTCGTCCAGGCGCCGTTCCCGGGCTTTCTGCCCATCCGCCCGCAGGATGCCTGGACGGCGGAGATCGGCACGCGGGGGCGGACGGCGCGGCTCGTCTGGGATCTGACGGCCTACAGGTCGCAGATCGAGGACGAGCTTCTCGCCTTCAACGCCGTGTACGGACTGCCCTCGGCGACGGCCAATGCCGACCGGACCGTCCATCAGGGGATCGAGGCGGCGCTCGACTGGACGGTCCTGCCGCAGATCGCCGGCGGATCGCTCCTCCTGCGGAGCAGCTATGCCTGGTCCGATTTCCGCTTCGAGGGGGATACGACATTCGGCGACAACCGCCTGCCGGTGATCCCGCAACATCAGCTCCGCGCCATGGTTCGCTTCCGTCACGCGGCGGGCTGGTTCCTCGCGCCCGCGGTCGAATGGCGCATCGGAGACACGTTCGTCGACTATGCGAACACGCTCGAGGCACCGGGCTATGCGGTCGTCTCGCTCAATGCCGGCTGGGACATCGGCGCGCATGTCTCGGTCTTTCTCGATGCCCGCAATCTCACCGGCAAGGCCCATGTGCCCGAGTTCGGCGCCATCACCGATGCCTCGGCTCCAGGCGCGAACCGGGCGGTTTTCTATCCGGGCGAGGGGCGGGCGATCTATGCCGGCCTCCTCGTCCGCTTCTGAGAAGGAGAGGTCCATGATGAACCGTCTCATTGGTCCGGCTGCGGCGCTTCTTGCCCTCGCGCACCCGATGGCCGCCGCCGCCCATATCGTCCTCGCCGAGCCCGAGGCGCGGGCGGGGAGCTACCATGCGGGCTTCTTCCGCGTCTCCCATGGCTGCGGCGCCTCGGACACG
Source organism: Alphaproteobacteria bacterium (assembly GCA_013389075.1). GTDB lineage: Bacteria > Pseudomonadota > Alphaproteobacteria > JACAEB01 > JACAEB01 > JACAEB01. The sequence goes on along the minus strand of JACAEB010000022.1, from coordinate 2,823 downwards.
CTCTCGATCCGCATCGAGATCCCCAAGTCCATCCTCATCGCGCGCCCGCAGGCAAAGCCGGGCTGGAGCGTCTCCATGGAGCGCGCCGCGCTGTCCGAACCCCTCCCGGGCGAGGGCGGCGCCATCACCGAGCGGGTGAGCGCCATCACCTGGAGCGGGCGGCTGCCGGCCGACCAGTTCGACACGTTCGGGGTGATGATGAAGCTGCCGGAGGCGGCCGGCCCGCTTCATTTCCCGACGACGCAGAGCTGCGTCGAGGGCACGCGCGCCTGGGTCGAGATCCCCGGTCCAGGCGAGGCCCCGGGCGCGCGCGAGAGCCCGGCCCCGGTCCTCATCCTCAGGCCGGCGGAGGGCCATGAGGGTCACCAATAGCGCGCGGGCGCCGATGCGTTGACCCGGCGGCCGGCCCGCCCGACAATGCGGGCCGTCCGTCCTCCATTCCCTCGCGAGCGCCGATGCAGTTCACGCCCCGCCAGTTCCGCGACTGCCTCGGCCTGTTCACGACCGGTGTCGCGGTCGCCGCCTGTGCGGGGGCGGGCGGGCGGCGCATCGGCATCACCGTCAATTCGTTCAGCTCGGTCTCGCTCGATCCCCCGCTCATCCTCTGGTGCCTCGACCGCGCCTCCTCCACCCTGTCCGATTTCGTCGGTGCAGAGACGTTCTCGGTCTCGGTCCTCTCCGAGAGCCAGCGCGCGCTCGCCGAGCGTTTCGCCGATCCCGCCCGCCATGGCGCCGATATCGACGCCTTCGAGCCGGGCAGCGCGGGTCCGCCCGTCCTGCGCGACGCGATGGCGCGCTTCCAGTGCCGTCAGCATGCGGTGCATGAGGGCGGGGACCATCTCATCCTCGTCGGGCGCGTGCTGGCGCTCGAGATGGCGGACGCCCGGCCGCTTCTCTATTTCCGGGGCGGCTATCGCGGCATCGGCACGCTCTGAGCCCGCGCTAGAGGGTGCGGGAGAGAAAGCCCGCCGCCCGGTCGAGCACGGGCCCGCGCCAGCGCAGGCCCCGCGCGATGGCGGCGATGATCCCCACATGGCCGAGCCCGGGAAGGGGAACGAGCTCGGCCCGCCCGCCTCTGGCGCGCACCTCCTCGGCGAAGCGCTCGGAGTTCCAGAGGGCGACCGTCCGGTCGCGCTGTCCGTGGAGCAGCAGCATGGGGGGCTCGGACCCGCTCACCTGGAGGACGGGGCGGGCGACCGACACATCGGGCAGATGGGCGAAGACCTCCGCGACGCTCTCGCTCTTGAGCGGATTGAAGCTGTAGGGCCCGGCAAGGCCGACGAAGGCGCGCGGGGTGGCGGGCGGGACGCCCGCCGCGTCGAGATAGCGCCGGTCGGTGAGGAGGAGCGTGCCCATGTGCCCGCCCGCCGAATGGCCCATGAGCCCGATGCGCGCGGGATCGCCGCCATAGTCCCCGATCCGCCGCACCGTCCAGGCGAGGGCGGCCGCGGCATCCTCCATGAAGGCGGGGAAGGGGGCCTCGGGGTGGAGGCGGTAGTCGGGAATGACGGTCACGAACCCCCGCCCCGCGAAGGCAGCGCCGAGAAAGGGGTAGAGCGCCCGCCGCCCCGACTGCCAGCTTCCGCCATAGAGGAAGACGAGAGCCTGGCGCGGGCCATCCGCCGGGGAGGCGGGAACGTAGACATCGAGACGCTGGCGCGGCTCGGGGCCGTAGGTCAGGCCGCGATGGACCGTGTGGCCGGCGCGGTCGTAGAGCCCGCGCAGCACGGTCACGGCGAGCCCCGGCCGGTCGGGGGCGGGCGCGGACAGCCGGGTCGGGGGCGCAAGGCTCGGATCGGACATGAGGCGGGGGCGTTGGCAAGCGGTCATGAGGTTGGGCTAGTCTCGGCCGCGCCGGCCCGCCGGGACGGGACAGCATCGGGAGAGGCATGAGCAAGCAGATGGACGCAGGCGCGGCCAAGACAAGGCCGGGGCGCGCGGGAACGCTCTTCGGCGTGCTCGCGGCGCTCTGCCTCGCCTGGCTCTGCCTGACCTCCGCCCGCGCGCAGGACGCGCAGGCGGGGCCCGTGCGGCCCGGCCATGTGGCCGTCGAACTCGTCCCCTCCTTCGCCGTGATCGCGCCGGGTCAGGGACGTGTCCTCATCGCGCTCCGCCAGGAGATCGATCCGGGCTGGCACACCTACTGGAAGAATCCCGGTGATTCGGGTGAGCCGACACGGCTCGACTGGACCCTGCCGCCGGGCGTGTCGGCGGGCGGGATTCTTTGGCCCGCTCCCGAGCCCATACCGGTCGGCCCGCTGCTCAATCATGGCTACAAGGATTCGGTGACGCTGCTCGTCCCGCTCGAGATCGGCGCGGGGCTGAGCCCGGGCGAGACGGTGCGCCTCGAGGCCTTCGCGACCTGGCTCGTCTGCGAGGAGATCTGCATTCCGGAGGAAGCGCGCCTCGCGCTCGAGCTGCCCGTGGCGGCCGAACCCGTGCCCCATCCCTATTGGGGGCCGCGCCTTGCGGAGGCGGAGGCGGCGCTGCCCGCCCCCTCGCCCTGGGCGGCGGGCTATGCGCTCGCGGGCGAGCGTCTGCGCGTCTGGGTCGGCGCGCCCGAGCTCGCCGCGAGCCTGTCGGCGCGCGCGGTCGAGACGCTGCATCTCTTTCCGGAGGCGGATGGATTTCTCGCCTATGCCGCGCCCCAGAGCGTCCGGCTCGGCCCCGAGGGGATCACGATCGAGGCGCAGGCCGGCTACAAGGCCGGAGAGCTCGCCGCGGCGGGCGCGCCCCTGCCGGCGCTCCTCACCTTCACCGATGCGCTCGCGGGCGCGGGTCCCGTGCGCCACGCCTTCGACCTCGTCGCGGGCCCCGCGCCGG